>JACQFH010000415.1 GCA_016200145.1 Planctomycetia bacterium
ATTCTATGTCGGAAGCGGCCGTTGGTCCGTTGATGTTCCGCAGAGCCGCACCCGTCAGGAAGCGGTGTCGAGCAACCGCTTCCTGACGGGCGCGGCTCTGTGCCGGCCGCAATGCCAGCCGCAAGCCTGAATCTCGAAGCACCACTGCCACGCAACACCCAAAACATCGAAACACATGGCCGACTTCAAAGTCACCGAGCTGAGTCCAGACACCGATTTCGAACATCTCGACTACTGGGACGTCGTGATCATCGGCGCGGGGCCCGGGGGCCTTGCGGCCAGCCTCACCACGGCGCATCGCGGCCTGACGACGCTCGTCATCGAGGGAACCGATAAGCCGGGCGGGCAGCCGCAGTTTCTGTACGCGGACAAAAAGATCGTCGACATCCCCGGTTTCCCCGACGGCATCTCGGGCGAAGACCTGTCGGAACGCACGTTCCGGCAGGCGATGAACGCCTACGTGCAGTTCCGATTCCAGGAAGAGATGGTAACGGTCGAAGACACCGAACAGACCGTCAAAGGGGACGGGCTCAAGCAGGTCGTCACCAATAAGGACCGTTATCTGTGCCGCAAGGTCATCATGGCCTGCGGCCTGTTGCACCATCCCCGCAAGCTGCCGGTGCTCGACACCCTCAATTCGAAG
Organism: Planctomycetia bacterium; assembly: GCA_016200145.1. Lineage (GTDB taxonomy): Bacteria > Planctomycetota > Planctomycetia > Planctomycetales > Planctomycetaceae > JACQFH01. The sequence goes on from JACQFH010000415.1 coordinate 644, forward strand.
CGCGTGCACTACAAGGTCCCGCGCGTCAGCGATTACCGCAGTGACCGCGTGGCGATCGTCGGCGGCGGCGATTCGGCTCTTGATGCCGCCGTGATGGTGTTGCAGCGCGGCGGCCAGGTCGACGTTCTCGTGCGCGAAGAGACCCCCATCGGCAAGGCCAGCACGGTGAACCTCGTCACCGAATTGGGCGGGCGCTTGCACACCGGCACCGAAGTCTCCGCCGCCCGCCTCGACGGCGACAGCATCGTCCTTGAACTGACGCACGGATCGCCCGTCAGCGTTGACACCGTGATCGTGCAGATCGGCTTTCTTTCGGCCAAAGACACGTTCGACCGGCTGGGCATCCGCCTCAACACCGACGGCAGCATCGCCGTCGATCCGTATTTCGAGACCAGCCGTGCCGGCATTTTCGCAGTGGGTGACGTCCACGGCGACATCAAGCTCATCACGGTGGCCTGGGCCGAAGGGATTCAGGCCGCGATCTACGCGTTCAAGGAAATCACCAGCCCTTACTGGCTCAACGAAAAGCGCCTGCGCGACTACAAGCTGGCCCTGATCGGCGAGAAAGTCAGCCGCGCCGCCGCCGCCCGCCCCCGCGAGTAGGTCAGATGTTGGAGTTCAGGCTTTAGCCTGCGCTCTTGCCGGATGGAGAATACGATTGCAACCATCGCCCGCAAGCCAGAACCCAACGGTTGCAATCCTGTGATTCACTTCAAGCTGCGCAGGCTGAAGCCTGAACTCCAACTGACAGCGCCGAAAACGACGGTCTCCGGGCCCATGCAATTCGCTGTCGCAGGCGCTTCCTGGCCCCCGTCGGGTCGAAACTGATGGCAGGAAGCCTTAGATTGGGGTCGTACACACATTGCTGTCAGGCTGGAAAGTCTGACCTACACCATGGAGCCTCACCATGCTTTCACTTTCCGCACTGAGCCTGACAATGGCCCTCGTCGGCCAGTTGCCTCCCGACTCGGCCTTCCCTGGTCACAAGATCGCCGGCAACACGTATTACGTGGGCTCCAAGGCGCTGGCCAGTTACCTGATCACGACGCCCGAGGGACACATCCTGATCAACAGCAGCTTCGAAGAAACTGTCCCGCTGATCCGCGCCTCGGTCGAATCGCTTGGCTTCAAGATGCAGGACGTCAAGATCCTGCTGGCAAGCCATGCCCATTCCGATCACGTCGCCGGGCACGCCGCCATGAAAGAGCTGACCGGCGCCAAAGTGTACGTCATGAAGGGGGACGATACGGTCATCGAATCGGGGGGCGTCGGACAGTACATGTACACCGACAGCCGCTGGCCACCCTGCAAGGTTGATAAGGTTCTTGCCGACAAAGACGAAGTGAAACTCGGGGGCACCACGCTCGTCGCACGCCGAACCCCCGGCCACACGCGGGGCTGTACCACCTGGACGTGGCGCGTCGCCGACGGCGGAAAGACGTACGACGTAGTCGTCATCGGCAGCCCCAACGTGAATCCCGGATACCGCCTCGTCGACAACAAAGACTATCCTGAGATCGCCGATGATTTCGCGTCGACCTTCAAGATCCTTAAATCGCTCCCCTGCGACGTCTTCCTGGGCGCCCACGGCGACTACTACGGTATGCTCGCCAAATACGATCAGCTCAAGCCCGCCGGGAAAAATCCCTTCATCGACCCGGATGGCTACCGCGATTACGTCGAGCTGAAAGAAAAAGCGTTCCAGAAGACACTGGCCGAACAGAAATTCGCGGGGGGCAAGTAGACCTCGCCGTCCCGTTCCAGGGGCTTACGCCCCCTGGCTATTCACTTTCGCCCCTGCCGGGGCTGGGTCAGTCAGCTCGCGAACAACCGGCTAATAGCCCGAACTCTGGCGAGTTCGGCGACGTCACGATTCGCGCTGTTCGAATTGCTATCGTCTGGGAGATTGCATTCGCAACTGGCTCAGCGCCAACCGCTGCTGCAAAACGACGGCCCCTTTTTCGTCGCGGACCTGCAGGCGGATTGCCGGGTCGGGCCGGTCCCAGTCGATGTGAATCGCGCCGAAATTCACATCGAAGAACGTGAGACCCACGCGATACGAGTTGATCTCGTTGGCAAACCGGACACCGGCCTTCGTGATGTTGCCGCTCGGAGCATTGAGGCTGCTGCTGGTGACGTCAAACAGGGGATAGCCGGGGCCTTCGCGCCGATCGGCGGCGAGGCGCGAGATTTCCGACAGGTGCCTGTCGCCGCTGATGAACACCACTCCCTCGGCCCGCGCCTCACGAATCGCACGGAACAGCCGCTCGCGCTCGCGCGGGAAGTTGCCCCACATTTCCGATCCATGCTCGTCGGCCACGACCTGCACCCCCGAACCGATCATTCTGAACTCAGCCGGAACCTTGAGCTGCCCGTCGAGCCAGCGCCACTGCGTTTCGCCGAGAACGGTGGCAGCAGGATCGGCGTTGGGTGCGTAGATGCCGCGCCGTCCTTCACCCGGTTCGCCCGGCTGGAATCCGGTCTTGAGCGGGCTGCGGAAATACCGCGCGTCCAGCAGAATGAGCTGCACCCGTTTGCCCGGCGGTCCGTAGACGCGGGCCGAATAGACGCCCTCCTGCGTCCGCCGCGGGTCGTCTTTGGGGACGCCGAAAAAGTCGAGAAACACCTGCTGCGATTCCCGTTTCTTCGGATATTCGGCCCCTGCGTCGTTCGCGCCGAAGTCGTGGTCGTCCCAGGTGCCGACGACCGGGCAGATTTCCTTGAGCCTGCGGAAACCGGGCTGGTCGGCAAGCTGACCGTACTTGGCGCGCATCACGTTCGTGTCTTCGGTGTCGGCATAAATGTTGTCGCCCAGGAACACGAACAGTTGCGGCCGCGTCTCGACGATCGCGTCCCAGATCGGCTGCGGCTGGTCTTGCTTCGCGCACGATCCGAACGCCAGACGGCTCAGCGGAGGTTCATCGGCAGCGTGCGCCGGCGGCGCAAGCAACAGGGCGACGGCGACAGCCAGAAAGGTGCGATGCATGGCGGAACTCGATCAGGGAGTGTTGGCAGGTGACGCAAGTCGCCAGCTTAGCGTGTCATGAGCAGCCTTTCAGCCCACAAACATCGCCACAAGGAGTATCTGCAACTCGGCGTCGAGTGCGAGACCCCTGCCGGTTCGTCGATGAACCGGCAAGGGTCGCGCGAGTCGGGAAATCGGGCCAACCATGATTGCGCGACGCACAATTCCGCGAGCGGCGATACGGCTCGCGTAACGTTGGGTGGCCCCTACGTCCTCGTTGGCGACCGGTCCCCAGGCCGCTGGCCTGGGCTGACATCGGGCCGCCACATTGTGGCTGTTGCAATCACAGGACATCGTCCGGTTGAAAAACACCGTGGCATAGGCTTCCAGCCTGTGAATCGTCGCGAAATCATGACAGGCTGGAAGCCTATCCCACGTCCGAAAACCCAATTCTCTATTCTAATGAAGCCGGATATGATGAAAGCTGAAACACGAAATACGAAACACCAAACACCAAACACGAAAGTCGTTGTGAGCCGCATCGAAGGGATTGAGCAGGCCGGACACGCGTTGTCGCCCGAAAAAGTGGCGACAACGGTCAGCGGCCGGCCGATCGCGCCGCTCTACAAGGCCAGCAGTCCCGGCGGCCCCAATCAGGCGAACAGGGACCAGGCGAACAGCGACCAGGCGAGCCGCGACCAGCCGAACGGCGACGAAGAACCCGGAAAATACCCGTTTAAGCGCGGCGTCCACGCCAGCATGTATCGCGGACGGTTGTGGACGATGCGGCAATTTGCCGGGTTCGGCACCCCCCAGCAAACGAACGAGCGCTTCCAGTTCCTGCTGCAGAAGGGGCAGACCGGGCTCTCGACCGCCTTCGACTTGCCGACGCTGATGGGCCTCGACAGCGACAACCCGCGCGCGGCGGGAGAGGTCGGACGGCTGGGCGTGGCGATGGACACGCTCGATGACATGCTCGCGCTGTTCGACAAAATCAACCTCGAGCAGGTTTCGGTGTCGATGACGATTAACGCCCCGGCGATCGTCGTCATGGCGTTCTATCTGGCCGCCGCCGAAGAACGCGGATTCGATTGGCGCCGGCTCCGGGGCACCATCCAGAACGACATTCTCAAGGAATTTCACGCCCAGAACGAATTCGTGTTCCCCCCTGAGCCAAGCGTGCGGCTGGTGTGCGACGTGATCGAATTCTGCACCCGGCACGTGCCGCAGTGGAACCCCGTCTCGATCTCGGGCTATCACATCCGCGAGGCCGGCTCGACCGCCGCGCAGGAACTGGCGTTCACGCTGGCCGACGGATTCCACTATGTCGAGCAATGCCTGGCCCGCGGCGTCGCCGTGGATGATTTCGCACCCCGGCTCTCGTTTTTCTTCAACGCCCACAACGACCTGTTCGAAGAAGCGGCCAAGTACCGCGCGGCGCGCGTGGTGTGGGCCGAGGCGATGCGAAACGACTATGGCGCCCGGAACGAGGCCTCGTGGAAACTCCGCTGTCATGCGCAGACCGCGGGTTGCTCGCTGCAAGACAAACAGCCCGAGGTGAATCTGATCCGCGTCGCCTACCAGGCCCTGGCTGCAGTTCTCGGCGGCTGTCAGTCGCTGCACACGAACAGCATGGACGAGGCCCTGGCTTTGCCTTCGGAGCACGCCGTCACGCTCGCCTTGCGGACGCAGCAGGTCCTCGCATATGAGACCGGCGTCACCAACACGGTCGATCCGCTGGGCGGCAGTTACTTCGTCGAAACGCTCACGAACGAGCTGAAAGCCGACGCGGCGACCTATTTCGATCGCATCGAGGCAGCCGGCGGCATGGTGGCTGCGATCGACGCGGGCTTCTTCCGTCGCGAGATCGCCGATGCCGCGTTCGCCTATCAGCGCGAAGTCGACGCGCACCGAAAACTCATCGTCGGAGTGAATGCGTTTGTCGAGCCCGACGAGAAGCCTCTGGAGGTCTGCACCGCGGGGGACCAGGTCGAGAAAGACCAGATCGCCGCGCTGCGCGCGATCAAAAAACAAGCCGACAAAACCGAAATCGAGCGCTGCCTGCAGGAGATCCGCCGGGCAGCCGCCGGCAACCAGAACCTGGTCGGGATCATCGTCGAGGCGGCGCGGGCCCGGGCCAGCGTCGAACAGATCATGAACGCGCTGGCCGATGAATTCGGCCGGTATCAGGCCCGGATCGCGTAAACAGTGGACGGAGCGCAACAACAACCCTGTTCCCCTCTACGCTGCTGTAGATTCTGTTCCCCTCTCCCCTGGTGGGAGAGGGGTTAGGGGGGCGCTGCGCGAGACAGGATTTTCATGGAGAGCGTTGATGGAGAATCCCACGCCCGAGCGAATCGTGCTCGCCAAGATCGGCCTGGATGGCCACGATCGCGGCGTGAAAGTCGTGGCCCGTGGGCTGCGCGACGCCGGATTTCATGTCATCTACGCCGGGATGTGGCAGTCGCCCGAAGCGGTCGTCCGTGCCGTGGCCGATGAAGACGCCGATTGGCTGGGCTTGAGCCTGCTCTCGGGAGCACATCGGACGCTCGTCCCCCGCGTGCTGGAGCTGCTTCAGAGTGCCGGGCTGGGGGACGTCCGCGTGCTCGTCGGCGGGATCATTCCGGAACAGGACGTCGCCGAGCTGAAGCAACTCGGCGTGGCGGAGGTGTTCGGTCCTGGAACTACCATCGAGGCGATCGGCCAGTTCCTGCACGCGCGTCCGGCGCGCAGCGCCGATCCGCACAAGGCCGGCGCGCCGGAAGGCGACAGGCATCGATTGAGCCGCCTGATCTCCGCCGCGGCCCGCGGGGAGACCGAAGCATGGAAGCCCGACGCGTCAGCGAGGGAACACGCTCGCGCCCGGGTCATCGCCGTGACTGGCGGCGGCGGCGTGGGCAAGAGCACGCTGATCGGCCAGCTCATCGAGGTCATTCGCGAGGCGGGGCGAAGCGTGGCCGTGCTGGCGTGCGACCCGCGGAGCCCCATCACCGGAGGGGCTCTGCTGGGCGACCGCATCCGCATGCCGAGCACACCCGACGAC
>JACQFH010000412.1 GCA_016200145.1 Planctomycetia bacterium
CCATCGCCGGCTGCACGCGCACATGGGCGACGAGCAGGCTGAAATTCTCGAGCCTGTAACGATCGGCCTGCAGGACGGCCAGTGCCGTGGCCGGGGTCGTTGTTTCGAAGCCGACGGCGAAGAACACGACCTGCCGGTCGGGTTCGCGTCGCGCCAGTTCTACCGCATCGAGCGGTGAATAGACAGTCCGCACCTGGCCCCCTTGAGTGCGAACATCGAGCAGCGAGCCGTGATTGCCCGGGACTCGCAGCATGTCGCCGAAGCTGGCGATCAGCACGCCAGGACGCCGCGCCAGATCGCAAGCCAGATCGATGGCTTCGGCCGGCGTCACGCACACGGGACAGCCCGGCCCGTGGATCAGCTCGACGATTCCCTCGAGCTCGGCATCGATTCCGTTCCGCAGCAGGCTGTGTGTCTGGCCACCGCAGACTTCCATCAGCACCCATGGTTTCGTCGCGCGCCGCCGGATGCCTGTCAGCAGCTCGCGCGCCAGGCCGGGATCGCGGTATTCGTCGACATATTTCATGGCAAGCCTGCTTCGGCGGCGTCGCCTCGGTCGCCGGCGTTTTTCAATTCTTCGAAAACCAGCCGGGCGGCCTCTTCGTCGATGCGAGTGATGCCCACGCCCGCGTGAACCAGCACGTAGTCTCCCGCGGCGGCCTCAGGGACGCAGGCCATCGAACAGACTCGCCTCGCGCCGCCGAATTCCACTTCGGCAGCCGCCAGTACCGGATCATGGTTGATCCAGCGGATAATTTTTCCGGGCACGGCCAGGCACATCAGAGCACGCCCCCTTTCTGCGTCTCGAACGCCAGGGCAATCGCCAACTGGCCCGCCGCCAGCCCGCCGTCATTCGGCGGGATCACCCCCGGCAGGCCCACGGGCTGGCCGGAACTCGCCAACAGGTCGGCAATCAGCTCGGTCAGGATTCGATTCTGAAACACGCCGCCGGTTAAGACAACCGGATCGCTGCCGAAACGGCGACAAACGGCCGCGACCGCGCCGGCCAGGCCTCGATGAAAGCGCATGGCCATCGTTCCTCGCGGAACATCGCCAGCCAGGTCAGCCAGCAGTTGCCGCACCATCGGCCGCCAGTCGATCTCGCAGGGATTTCCTGCAACAATCGGAAACTCGTAGCTGCCGACTTCGGATGCGTCGGCCGCGGCCTCCAGCAGCATGGCCGGAGCGCCTTCGAAATCGGCGCGGTCGATGTTCAGGATGAGCGCCGCGACGCCATCGAACAGTCGACCGGCGCTGGTCGTTCGCGGCGAGAAGGAGTCGTTGTCGAGCAGCTTGACGATGTGTTGCGCGCGCGCGCCGATCAGCTCGGGCGGCAACCGGTACAAACCGCGCTCACCCACGGCCTGGTGTATCAGGGACACAGCCACGCGCCACGGCTCGCGGATCGCTGCCTCTCCGCCGGGAACGCGGAATGGCCGAAGATGGGCGACACGACGGAACGCGCTCGCGGTGGCGATCAGGAACTCGCCCCCCCAGATCGTGCCATCGGGACCGAACCCCGTTCCGTCAAAGGCCACGCCCAGAACTTCGCGGTCGAGCCAGCCGTGTTCGAGCATGGCCGCCGCCACATGGGCATGATGGTGCTGCACACCCAGGCAGGATCCCGGCTGCTCTCGAGCCCAGCGGGTTGTGAAGTAGTCCGGGTGCAGATCATGAATCCAATGCCCGGGCCCGGTTCCATACAGTCCGGCCAATTGCGTGACCTGGTCGACAAATCGCTCGCGGCTGCGAACCATATCCAGATCGCCCACGTGCGGCGCGAGGATCGCCTGCGCTCCGTTGGCGATCGCAATGGCCGACTTCTGGTGCCCGCCGAGGGCCACCGCCGCTTTCCCGGAAGGCAGATCGAGCGACAGGGGCGCGAGGCCCCGCGCCAGCCTCAGCGTTACGGTGCGGCCCGCAATGACGCGCACCACACTGTCGTCGAGCGCGTGCGCGATCGGCCGGTTGTGGTGCAGCCACAAATCGGCGATGCCCGCGAGCTGCTCTTCGGCATCGGCGATTTCGGTCGCCAGCGGTTCGCCTTCACGATTGCCGCTTGTCACAACCAGAGGTCGCCCACAGCCATGGACCAACAGCCAGTGCAGCGGCGTGGTGGGCAGCATCAGGCCGACGAGATCAAGGCCCGGATGGACGGCCGCCGCAAGGCCGCCGGCCGGGCGCGCCGGCATGAGCACGATCGTATTTTCCGGCCCCGCGAGGGCCCGGCGCGACGCGGCACAGACATCGGCCAGCCGTTCGGCCGCCGGCAGGTCTTCGACCATCACGGCCAGAGGTTTTGTCACGCGGCGTTTGCGGTCTCGCAGTTGCGAAACGGCCGCGGCGCTGGTGGCGTCGCACACGAGCTGGTAGCCGCCGCCGCCGCGGACCGCGACGATCCGGCTGCTTAGAATCGCGTCGATTGCCGCCGCCACAGCCCCGTCGCGGTGCGCGACCGTGCGCCCCTCGCGGTCGCGGCACCATACGTGCGGTCCGCATTCGGGGCAGGCGTTCGTCTGTGCGTGGAAACGCCGATCGCCGGGGCTTGTGTACTCGGCCCGGCAGGCTTGGCAGAATTGAAACCCGGCCATCCCCGTGTCGGCGCGCTCGTAGGGCATCGACTTCACAATCGAGAAGCGCGGACCGCAGTTGGTGCAGCTCGTGAAGGCGTAGTTGTGGCGGCGGTCATCCGGCTCGGCAATTTCGTCCAGGCATTCGCGACACACAACCACGTCGCGCGGAACCTGCGTCTGCAGGGGACCGGTCACATCCCCGGCGACAATCGAAAAGTCGAGGCAACCCGACGGGAATATTTCCTCGATTCGGATTGAATCGACTCTCGCAGCGGACGGCAGGTTGAACGGCAGTCGCTGTACGAATTGCTCGACGCGATCGGGGCGGCCTTCGACCGTGATTTCGACACCGTCGCGCCGATTCGTTACGAATCCGGCCACGCAGCAAGCCGCCGCCAGTCGCGCGATTGCCGGGCGCACGCCGATTCCCTGTACCCGACCGGCCAGAGTCAGACTGCGGGCGGCCCGTTCAGCGACTGCGTCAGCGGTTCGAATGGCAGACATGGCCGTTCAAAATGAGTTCGGAATGGGCCTGCTCCAGCAGCGCGCACCAGTCGCCAATCGCGTCGCCGCGGTGGGCGCTCACGGCGACCGATCGCAGTTGCGGCTGGATCAAAAGAGCATCCGCCACGGCCGCGTCGATCGAAAACGGCACGTGTGGCAACAGGTCGGTCTTGTTGATGACGAGAATCTGGCTCGTGCGAAAGGCCTTGGGATACTTTCCCGGCTTGTCGTCGCCTTCGGTCGTGCTCAGCACAATCACCCGCAGGTGCTCGGCCAGATCGTGCGAAGCGGGACAAACCAGGTTGCCGATATTTTCGATGAACAGGAATTCGCAGTCGAGTTCGCCGAGCCGCTCGAGACCGCGCTCAACGAGCGGCAGTTCGAGATGGCAGGCCCCCCCGGTGGTGAGCTGCACGGTGGGGGCCAGCGGGGCCAGGCGCTGCGCATCGCGGTCGGTGGCCAGGTCGCCGACCAGCACCGCCATGCGGCGACGGCCCTGCCAGTGCCGGGCCGTGGCCTGCAAGAGGGTCGTCTTGCCGGCGCCCGGGGACGAGAGCAGGTTGACGGCGAGAATCCCGCGGCGCGTGAAGCTCTCACGCAATTCGGCGGCGCGCTGCCGCGCTTCGGCACGTACATCGCGCCCCACAGCAATCGTCTGTTGGGTCATAGCGCCTGCTCCTCTGGTTCCGGACACTGAATCGTCACGCTCTGTAAGCGAACCTCGTCGCCGCTCACGATTGTCACGCCGTCGTCTCCGCAAATCGGGCAGCGGATGCGCACCGGTTCGACCGTGACAGTACCGCACGAAGGACAATTTGCCATGAGCGGCACTTCATCAATGACGAGCTGCGTGCCCGTCATGCCAAAATCTCCCGCCAATTGCTCGAATGCGCTCACCAGCAATTCCGGTTCGACGCCGGACAGCGGACCAACTTCAACGTGGACGCCGTCCACGGCCAGCCCCGCGCGGTCAGAGCGGATGCGGTTGACCTGCGCCAAGAGTGATCTTACCAGAGACAGTTCATGCATGGGGACACGCGGCCGTTCTTAGGGCTCTGTGAATTGGTTTTGCTTGCACGTCCCCCTCACCCCCGGCCCCTCTCCCGCGGCGGGGAGAGGGGAGAATCTAATAGAGAGCGACCGCTTGAATCACCCGCTGCCAAAGCGCGCACCACATCGTCAGCAACGGCGGGCACGGCCGCTACGACCTCGCGGGACGCCGATTTGTGAGGATGGACCTGACGGATTTCGACGACCCACAACAGAATTTCGCGGGGAAGCGTTTTGAGCTGCGCGGCAAGCTGCATGGCTGCGAGGAAGCCCAGGTCATGGCTGTTGCGCACCCGTGCGGCTGGAACGCCCGTCAGCGGCGAGGGCCAGCGCCGCCAGCTCCCGGCGGGGCCGATGCCCTCACAGGCATCGCAGATCGCCAGGCATTCGATGCCGTCGAGCCAGTCGAGAACGTCGAGGGGCGCCGCGGCCCGTCGGACGAGTGCGTGCGGGGACAGTCGCACTTCGAGCGCATCGGCGACCATCCACCCGACGCGGTCGTCGCCGTGAGAGCTGCCCAGGCCCACAAATAAAGTAGTATGCCCGGGCATGTCAGCGGCGGTCCCAGTGGAGTTTCAGAAAATGCGTCGAGCAACTGATGCACGGATCGTAGTTCCGCACCAGGCGCTCGCAGAGTTCGGCGACGCGGTTGTCGGGCTCGGCCATGATCGAGGGGAGGTAAGCCTTCAGATCGTCCTCGATCTGCTTCTGGTTTTGCGACGTGGGGGGCACGATCTTGGCGAACTCCACGAGGCCCTCTGCATTGACCCGGTAACGGTGATAGATCAGTCCGCGCGGCGCCTCGGTCGCGGCGCAGCCTTCGCCGGCCCGGTGAGTGAACGCGATTCGCGCCGGCTGGAACGGCCGGTAATCGCGCAGGATCGACAGGGCCTCTTCGTAGACGTGCACAACTTCTAGTCCGCGGGCGATGATGCTCTTGTAGGGATTCAGGCAGGGCGTTTCGAAACCGATGATGTCGTCGGCGAGGCGCCGGGCCGCGGGAGAAAGCCGATCGCGGCACAGGTTGACGCGCGCCAAGGGCCCCACAAAGTAACAGCCGGCGGTCTCGGTGCGCTGCGATTGCAAGGCGGTCGAGTGGGAAACATGCAGCTCCTCGAAGCGGCGCTCGTATTCGGAAACGCGGATCGTGTATCCCGCCGTCGAAGCCACGTCGCCTTCGTTGAATGGATACTCATCCGGATGCGACAGGGCCACCATCTCGTACGGGCGCGTGAATTCGGGGAACGGCAAGCCCGCCAGCCAGCGCGTCATGTCGACCGCCGCCTCCAGACCCCATTCGAAGTCGGGGATCAGCGCCGCCAGTTCTTCACGTCGCGGGGCGCGGTAAAAGCCGCCGACTGCCACATTCACCGGATGGATCGCACGGCCCCCGAGAACTTCCAGCAACTGATTGCCGTGTTTCTTGAGCCGCAGCCCGCGCCGCACTTCGAGCGGATGATCGGCGGCCATGGCGATGCCGCTCTCGTATCCCAGAAAATCGGGCGCATGCAGGAAGTGAATGTGGAGCGCATGGCTCTCGATCCATTCGCCGCAATAGAGGAGGCGCCGCAGCCGGCGAATCTCGGGAGAAATGCCGATCCCCAGGGCCGCCTCGAGCGCGTGCACCGAGCTCATCTGATACGCCACCGGGCAGATCCCGCAGATGCGGGCGGTGATGTCGGGCACCTCCTCGAGCGGACGGCCGCGGAGCAGCGCCTCGAAAAACCGCGGCGGCTCATAGATGTTGAGCTGCACGTTTTCGATCGTGCCGTCGCGCAGGCGGATGTTCAGTGCGCCCTCGCCTTCGACGCGGCTTAAAGCTTCGACGCGAATCGTGCGGGTTTCGGGCATGCCTACCTTGCCAGTCGTTCACTTTCTTTTCGAAACTCGGGGGCGTAACCGTTGAAATTGCGCAGCAGGGGAACGAGTTGCTGCGGCGATGTGCCGGCATTGACGTAATGATCTGCCAGGCTGGTCACGTTGGCCTGGCCGACGGGGCCGTAGCAGCCGTAGCAGCCCCGGTCGTACGCCGGGCAGATCGCTCCGCAGCCCGACTGCGTCACCGGGCCGAGGCACGGTGTTCCCTTCGCGACGGCAATGCACACAGTTCCGCGGCGCTTGCAGTCGAGGCATACGCTGTGACCGGGCGTTCTCGGCCGCCGGCCCGCCACCAGGGCTGCGATCACTTCCACGAGCTGGTGGTGGTTGATCGGGCAGCCGCGCAATTCGAAATCGACCGGCACGTGGTCGGCGATGGCGGTGGAAGTCGCCAGCGTGCGGATGTATTCGGGCCGGGCGTAGACGACCTTGAGGTACTCGCTGGTGTCAGCCCAGTTCCGCAGCGCCTGAATGCCCCCGGCCGTCGCGCACGCGCCGATCGTCATCAGAAATTTCGACTGCCGGCGGACTTCGCGGATCCGCTCGGCGTCGTGCGGCGTCGTGATCGAGCCCTCGACAAGGGCCACGTCGTACGGGCCGGGCACAACGCGGCTCGTGGCCTCGAGGAAATAGGCGATGTCCACCGCGCCGGCCACGTCGAGCAACCGGTCTTCGGCGTCCAGCAGCGATAGCTGGCAGCCGTCACACGAGGCGAATTTGAAGACGGCGAGTTTCGGCCTGTACGTCATCACAGCCCTTCCACGCGAAAGAACGGTGCCAGCCGATCGTACCGAAACACCGGTCCGTCTTTGCAGATGAACTCTGGCCCCAACTGGCAATGTCCGCACAGCCCCACGGCGCACTGCATGTTTCGCTCGGCCGACAGCCACACCTGCTCGGCAGTCAATCCGCGCTGCAGAGCGCTGCGCGCGGTAAAGTGCATCATCACGTCGGGGCCGCAGGTGAAGAGCACCGTCCGATCGGGGCGCGCCAGCGGCAGACGATCGAGCACGACCGTGACGGTGCCGACGTTGCCCTTCCAGTCGGGCGTGGCCCGGTCGACGGTGGTCTGGACTTCGATTCCGGCTGCCTTCCACCGATCGTATTCGCGCGGGTACATCAGCGTGTCGGGCGATCGTGCGCCGTACACCAGTGTGACTCGGCCGTAATCGGCCCGGTGATCGAGGACGTGGTAGATCGCCGGGCGCAGCGGAGGCAATCCAATTCCGCCGGCCACGAACACGACGTCCCAGCCGTGGTACTTCGCGATCGGCCAGCTCGATCCGAACGGTCCGCGCAAGCCAAGCGTCGCGCCCGTCCCGAGCCGGGCCAGCGTCTGCGTGACGTTACCGGCGACGCGGATTGTGTGCGCCCAGCGGCCGCGCGAATCGGGGTGAGCACTGAGCGAAATGGCCGATTCCCCCACGCCCGGCAGATAGAGCATATTGAATTGGCCGGGAAGAAAGCGGTAGCTGCCGTTCTGTACCGGGTCCACGAATTCGAGGTCGTACGTGGCGACGCCGGGGATTTCGTCGGTGATCTTGGCGATCCGCACGGTGTGGGACAACCAGGGATTAGCGACCATCGCTGCGGGAGCTGCTGTCACGATGCCGTCTCCCGAATCGCCGCCACTTCTTCGGTCAGGTCAATTCCCACCGGGCACCAGGTGATGCACCGGCCGCAGCCCACGCAGCCCGAGGAGCCGAACTGGTCGATCCACGAGGCCAGCTTGTGCGTCAGCCACTGGCGATATCGCGATCGGACGTTGTTGCGAACCAGGCCACCGTTCATGTAGCTGAAATCGAGATTGAAGCACGAATCCCAGTGGCGCTGCCGCTCGACGTGGTCCCCTTGCAGGTCGCTGACTTCGGTGACCGACGTGCAGAAGCAAGTCGGGCAGACCATCGTGCAGTTCGTACATGACAGGCACCTGGTCGCGAGCTCGTTCCAGCGTGGATGTTCGAGATTGCCGAGCAGGAGGTCGCGAATGCCGTCTGTATTCATTCGCCGCTGGATATCATTGACGGCGCGCTCTCTCACCTCGTCGGCCTGCGCAAGGTCCTGTTCGCCCGCCTCACGCAAAGGCAGCCGGGCCGCCAGCGCCGTGCCGCGGTCGCTGCCAGCCTCCACGATGAATCCTGCGGGCAGCTCGGTGAGGGCCAGATCGAAACCGGCCGTGCAGCGCGGTCCGGTATTCATCGACGTGCAGAAACAGGTGGCGGCCGCCTGCGTGCAGTTCACTGCCACGATCAGGGTTGCCTCCCGCCGGGCCTTGTAGATCGGGTCGACGTACGGACCTTCGAGAAAGACGCGATCCTGCACGCGGATCGCGGCCAGCTCGCAGGCCCGCACTCCCACGAAGGCGTATCGCGGAACGGCCGCCGCCGGCGTGCTCATGGCCCATCCCGCGTCGGTGCGGTCGGCTGCCGCCACGGTCGTCAGCGGCGGAAAAAGGTATTTCTTCCACGAATGCGGCCCGACGACATAGCCGAACAGAGCATCGTCTTCGCGCCGCTCGAGGCGGTACTTGCCCGGCTCCTGGACGTCGGTCCAGCCGCGCGGCAGGTCGTCGACCGTCCGGATCTCGTCGTACACGATCGCGTCCTGCGAGACCGTCGGGCCGACGACCTGGTATCCGTCGCCGCGCAAGGCGTCGAACAGCGTCTGTAATTGACACTTTTCCAGAAATGCGGCAGGCATGTCGTACACTGCGTCGCGGGGATTCAAGGAGACGGTTCGGCAAACAGGTCGAGCAGTTGCAGACGCGTGGCGGTGAGACGCAGCGCGAGGGTCGAGCACGTCTGCTTCAGGATCCGAAACCCGGCCTCGTAATTCTGTTCACAGAGCGCGCGGAGCCTGGTCCCGGGGATGGCGAAGGCGGCTGTCTGTTCGAGCGCGGTGGCTGTGGCCGTCATGGGCCCGGATCCGAGGAGAGCCGACCACCCCAGCAGCTCCCCCTGCCCGATCGTGAGAATCCTGACGGGACCGCGCCCCGGCGCCTGCACGTCGAGGGCCACGAGTCCCGAGTCGATCAGGAACAGGTCGTCACACGCGCTCCCTTCACGGAAGATCACGGTTCCCGGACCGAAGTCCCGCCGGTTGGCAAGCGCCGCGAGCTCAGCAAGAATGTGCGCAGGCAGACCGACGACGAAGCTGTGCTCGTACAGCGTTTCGGTGGCAGGCACGAGATTTCCTCCCTGCGTTTCGACGCCGCGTAGCAATGACGCGACAAAAAAAGCCCTTCCATGGCCAACGCGGCACGGAAGGGCGATCATGACCCGGAATGACTGCCCGTCACGAGCAGCAGGACGCCCGCAGCATAGGGCCGGCGGCGCGAGTTGTCAAATCGCGTCTCACTTGTAATCCGTCAGCGACCGCGGTGCGACGGCGGCGCGCAGGGCGTTGGCGATGGCGAGCAGGTCGATGATCTCCTGGGTGATCGCGCCGCCCACGGGAGACAGCAGCCCGCCAGCCGCGAGCAGCATGCCCGCGATACTCAGGGCCATCCCTCCGATCGCGCTCTGCAGGGCGATGGCGCGCATGTGCCGGCCGATATGGAACAGCTCATCCACCTTCTGCAGCGAGCTGTCGAAAATGACGGCCCCGGCGGCTTCGGCAGTCACCTCGCTGTTCTGTCCGAACGCGACCCCGACCGTGGCGGCGGTAAGCGCCGGGGCATCGTTGATGCCGTCCCCCATGAACACCGTCGGTGCCGCGGCTGTCTCGCGCCGCACGAGATCCAGCTTTTGTTCGGGGCTCTGGCTGAAATGGACTTCCTGGATGCCGACGCGTTCCGCCAGATACCGGACCTCGGATTCCCTGTCGCCCGAAACGAGCAGAACACGCTGGAATGCGTGCTTGGTGCCCAGGTGCTTCACGAATGCGGGGCCGTCCTGCCGAGGCTCGTCGCGAAAACGCAGCGTGCCGGCATACTGATCGTCGATCAGCACGACGCACTCCAGGCCGCTGCCGACAGCCGGCAGCACCGCGGCTCCGTCAGGAATCCGCAGCAGATATTTCTTGCGGCTCGTCACCTGCACCGCGTGACCGCCGACAGTGCCTCGCAAACCCTCGCCGGGACGTTCGCCGATCTCTGCCACTTCCAGCAAGGCCAGCCGCCGAGCCTCGGCCGCGCGCAGAATCGCGCCCGAGAGCGGGTGCTTCGAGTACCGTTCGAGGCTGGCCACCACCCGCAACAGCCGTTCGTCCGACTGACCTGTGGCAGGCAGCAGCTCCGTGAGGCGCGGCTCGCCGTACGTGAGGGTGCCGGTCTTGTCGAAAATCGCCGTGCGGCATGTCTCCAGGCGTTCGAGAATGCCGGGGTCTTTGATGATGACTCCGCGGCGGGCCGACAGCGAGACCGACCCGATGATTGCCACCGGAATGGCAATCAGCAACGGGCACGGAGTGGCCACGACGAGCACGGCCAGAAACCGGCCAGGAGCGCCGGTGGCGGCCCACGCCGCGATCGCAATGGCCACGGCCAGCGGCGTATAGGCGGCCCCCAGCCGGTCGGCCAGCCGGCGCATCCGCGGGCGTCGCTGTTCGGCGTCGCGCATGACCTGCATGATCCGCGAGTACCGCGAATCGGCCGGCACGCGCTCGACCCGAATGGTGACAGCCGTTTCACCGTTAATGGCTCCCGACAGGACGTTGCTGCCCGGGGCCTTCGATATGCGGTAGGGCTCTCCGGTCAGGTAGGCCTCGTCCATCGACCCGTGCCCGTCGACGACGACGCCGTCCGCGGGGCAGACCTCGTGCGGAAAGACCAGGAGCAGGTCGTCGACGCCGACCGACATCAGCGGCACATCGGAAACCGTTTCATCGGTCCGGCGATGGGCGATGGAGGGCATGCGGCTCGCGAGCGCGTTGAGTGCCGAGGAAGCCCGGCGGACGGCCCACGATTCCAGGGCCTGGCCTCCCGAGAGCATCAGCACGACGAGGGTGCCGGCGAGATACTCGTGCAGCAAGACGGCCGTCACGATGGAGATGCCCGCCAGAAGATCGGACCCGAAGTCGTGTTTCACGAGCTTGACCAGCAGTTCGACAACGAGGGGAGCTCCGCCACAAAGCAGAGCGGCGAGCAGGGGGGTGTCCTGCGCCGTGATGCCCCATAACAGCACTATCTGTCCGAGTCCGCTGAAGCGCAGGGCCAGGTGAATCACAATGCCCGCGACGGCGACGGCGGCAATCACGATTTCGCGCATCCTCAGCGGTGTCTCGTGCAGCGATGAATCGGTTGATTCGGCAGGCGGGGATTTATTCATTTGTTATGACGATGGAAACGTCAATCGTGCGTTTCATTCGGCATCTTTCGACACCGCATCCGCCTTGCCGGAATGATTCGATTCAGGATGAAATCCTCTTGACGACCAGGTCGTCACCTGATAACAGTGTAATCCAGCGGGAGACGCTCACGAAGGGCGGAGCCCGGACTTGGCTATGAAATGCCCTCGATCTGTGCTTTTGCACGGCTCGTGGGTTTTTTTATTGCCCTGCCTCGCTGTGAACAGCGCAGAGTGGCCCTGATGCGGCCGAATCGCCCCGGGCCGATGCCCCGGACGATCGAAGTTTCCCGCATTGCGTGTCGAGAACACGACCCAGTCGTTCCCGCCGCGCGCCAATCGAGCAAAGGAGTGCCTGTCATGCTGGTCCTGTCCCGTAAGGTCAATGAAGAAATCATCATCGGCGACAACATCAAGGTGACCGTGGTCCGCCTGGCCGGAAACCGCATCCGGCTGGGGATCACGGCTCCCGACGACGTCGTGATTCGCCGTGCCGAAGTCGCGTTTGATTCCGAACCGCACGACGAGTCGCGCGAGCTGATTGCGACTTGTTAGCGTCTGCCTGCCGGGGGCGTTGTTGGCATCACGCCCCGGGAAAGCAGGTCGACGATTCGTCAGCCGGGTGAGCGGTGCTCACCCGGCTGATTTTCCGCTATGATGCACAGCAGCTTATGAACGATCCGCAGCATGTCCGTCGCTATCAGGAACTGCAATGTTACGTCGGCTGGACCGACGACGACGCAGCCCGGGTCGCATCGGTTGGCGCCCTGCTCGACCCCCATCTGCCGCCGCTGGTCGACGACTTCTATGCAGAGATCTCGCGGCATCCCGACGCGCAAAAAGTCATCACGGGGGGCGAAGCGCAGGTCGCGCGCCTCAAAACCACGCTGGTCGCCTGGCTGCAGCAGTTGCTCTCTGGGGAATACGACGCCGATTATGTCGGGCGCCGCTGGCGCGTCGGGTATCGCCACGTCGAAATCGGCCTCAACCAGGTATATACAAATGCCGCTCTGTCGCGATTGCGGCGCGGATTGAACGCCGTTCTGGGGGAATGCCTGCAAGACGATCCGGCGCGGCTGACTGCCGTCCGGCAATCCCTGATGACGCTGATCGATCTGGACCTGGCGATCATCGAAGACGCGTACCAGACGGAGTACACCGCGCGGCAGCAGCGGATCGAGCGGCTGGCGACGATCGGGCAGGTCGCCGGCGGCGTGGCTCACGAATTGCGCAATCCACTGAATGTCGTCAAGACGTCGGTGTACTACCTGCTCAATGCCCGCCAGGCCAATCCCGAGAAGTTGAAAGATCACCTGCAGCGAATCGGGCGGCAGGTCGAAGTGGCCGATGACGTCATTTCAGCCCTGTCAGATTTTGCGAAGCTCCCCGTTGCCGAACAGCGGCCGACCGATCTGGCCGCCTGCATCGGCGGGGTGCTCAAAGCCGAGGCGCTGCCATCGAACATTGCCACGAACCTCTCGTGTCCGGCGACACTGCCTCGCGTGCTCGTGGACGACAAACAGGTGCGGATCGCCTTTGGCAACCTGATCCGAAATGCCCGCGACGCCATGCCCGACGGCGGCCGGCTCGACATCCAGGCGACCGGCGCCGACGGCCATGTCGACATCGCCGTTTCGGACACCGGAGTGGGAATCCCCGCCGAACACCTCAGGCAGATCATGGAACCGTTTTTCTCGACCAAGGCCCGCGGCATCGGGCTCGGACTTGCACTCACCCGCGCCATTCTGGATAAGAATAAGGGTTCGCTGCGCGTGACCAGTGAAGTCGGTAAAGGCAGCACGTTTGTCGTACGCCTGGTTTCGGCCCCTGGAAGTCCATAAATGATACGCAGGGGGCCGGGGAGTTCGTCATGAAGGCGCAAAAACCGACCATTCTCGTGGTCGACGACGATCGCGATACGTGCCAGAACCTGTGCGATATCCTGATCGATCTCGGTTATGCCGTTCAAACCGCGGGTGACGGCCTGGCGGCGCTGGAACTGGTGCGCAAACACCCAATTGATCTGGCGCTGCTCGATTTCAAGATGCCAGGTATGGATGGCCTGTCGCTGTATCGCGAAATCAAGCGAATCAGCCCTGCCACGGTGGCCATTATCATCAGCGCCTACGTCACGCCGGCGACAACTGCCGAGGCCTGCCGGGCCGGCACGTGGAAAGTGCTGGCCAAACCGGTCGATCTCGGGGCCGTTTTGCCCCTCGTGGAAGAGGCCCTATCGTGGCCGGTTGTGCTGCTCGTCGACGACGACCGCGACCTGTGCGCCAGCCTGTGGGACGTGCTGCACGAACGAGGTTACCGTACTTCGCTTGCGCATTCGGTTCCCATCGGAACGCAGTTGCTGTTGCAGCGGAAATTCGATGTCGTCCTCCTCGACCTAAAATTGCCGGAAGGGACGGCTAAGGACGTCATGGCGGTGATGCGGATGGCTAATCCTGACGCGCGCACGATTCTGATCACCGGCCATCGCGCCGAGCTCGAGTCGCTGATCGCCGAAACGCTGGCCGACGGGGCCGACGCGGTATGCTACAAGCCCTTCGATCTCGACCGGCTGCTGGGGACGCTTGGGAAGCTCACGGCGCGCGGGCAGAGAGCCGCCCAGGCGGCTTCCGGCGGCAACGATGGCTGAATCATGACGGGCCACATCCCTCAGGCCGTGCTTGTCGTCGAAGATAACGCCGACGCCAGCCGCAATCTGGCCGACATCCTCGAACTGGATGGCTATGTCGCGCGCACGGCAGGAACGTTCGCCGAAGCACTCGTACGCGATGACTGGAACGAGCTGCTGGCAATCATTCTCGATCGCCGCTTGCCGGACGGGACGGCCGACGAAGTGCTGCCACGGCTGCGGGAGCTGGCCCCCTCCGTGCCGGTGATCATCGTCACCGGCTTTGCCGACGTGGAGGGCACGATCGCCGCGCTCCGCCAGGGGGCCCAGGATTATCTGATCAAGCCGATCGACCCGGACCTGTTGCGGGCGCGCTTGGCCCGGATCGTCGAGAGCCGCCGCGACAAAGAGGAATTGAGGCAGGCCCAGGAGCGGCTGCTGCAATCGGAGCGGTTGGCGGCCATCGGACAGATGATGGCCGGTCTCGCACACGAAAGCCGCAACGCCCTGCAGCGCAGCCAGGCCTGCCTGGAAATGCTCAAGCTGGAAGTGAAGGACCAGCCGGCGGTTCTCGATCTGATCGCGCGGATTCAGAATGCGCAGGACCATCTGCACCAGCTTTACGAGGAGGTTCGCGACTACGCCGCGCCAATCCGCCTGAAACGGGAGAACCATGATCTGCTGGCGATCCTGAACGACACGTGGGAGCATCTCGCGGCACAGCGGAACGGCCGCGACGCGCGGCTCGAGTTACATGCCGCCGACGCAAACCACAACTGCTCTGTCGACCGCTTCGCCGTCGAACAGGTATTTCGCAATGTGCTCGAGAATTCGCTGAACGCGTGCCGCGATCCGGTGCGGATTCACGCTGGTTTTCGTGTCGCCGAGATCGCGGGGCAACCTGCGTTCGAAATCTCGCTGGCGGACAACGGCCCTGGACTTTCGCCCGACGCGCGGTACAAGATCTTCGAGCCGTTCTTCACCACCAAAACCAAAGGGACGGGATTGGGTATGGCGATCGTGCGGCGGATCGTGGAGGCCCACGGGGGCCAGATTGCCGTCGGTCGCAGCAGCCCCGGAGCGGAAATCGTGATTAAACTGCCCATCCAGGAACCGTGAGTATCATCATGGCGAATCAGATTTTGCGGATCTCAGTCGCTGACGACGAGACCGACATGCGCGACTATTTCCAGAAGATTCTCCCCCTGCTGGGGCACACGGTGGTGTCTGCCGCGAAGACCGGCAAAGAGCTGGTCGACCACTGCAAAAAACACCAGCCGGACCTTGTCATCAGCGATGTGAAAATGCCCGAAATGGACGGGATCGACGCCGCGGCCGAGATTTACAAGAACCATCCCATTCCGGTGATTCTCGTTTCGGCCTATCACGACGCCGACCTGATCGCCCGGGCCGAAGCCGACCACATCCTGGCGTACCTGGTCAAGCCGATCAAACAGGCCGATCTCGAACCGGCAATCGGCCTGGCGATGCGCCGCTTTGCACAGTTCCAGGACCTGCGAAAAGAGGCGGCCGACCTCCGGCAGGCCCTGGCCGACCGCAAAATCATCGAACGGGCCAAGGGCGTGCTGATGAAACGCGCAGGACTCGACGAGCAGGACGCGTTCCGGCGCCTGCAGAAACTGGCCAGCGAAAAGAACCGCAAGCTCGTCGACATCGCCTCGATGATCGTCACTGCCGACGAAGCGCTGGATATCAAGTGATCTCGATGAGATCGGGAAGAGTCTGCTCCGATCAGAGCGAACGCGACCATGAAGTCTTCATGAAGGCTGTGCGCGAGAACAAGCTGGAAGTTTTTGTCGAACAGGACTGACGGCATGACAACACCCGGAGCCGTTCAGTCAGCTCCAGCACCGCCGCGGGTCGTCGCGATCAGCGGTATCATCTTCTCTGCACTTTACATTGCCAGCCTGGTGCTGCTGCGGCTGGCCGTCCCGGCCGATCCGATGGAACCAGGATCATGGCTTTCCGACCCGATCTTGCGGAACTGGGTCCGCATCGCGCTGAACCTGGTGCCCTTCACGGGTCTCGCCTTCCTGTGGTTCATGGCGGTCCTGCGCAACCGAATCGGCCTGCGAGAAGATCGCTTTTTCGCGACGGTTTTTCTGGGCAGCGGACTGCTGTTTGTCGCCATGCTGTTCGCTGCCGCCGCCGTTGCTCGGGGACTGCTGGATACGTTCGGACCAGGCGACAACATGACGGACCGGAGTGAGGCCTTCACCGTTGCTCGAGGCATGGCGCACGCGCTGATGAATACGTTCGGGATGCGAATGGCGGCGGTGTTCATGTTTATGACCTCTTCGATCGGGCTCCGCACGGCGTTCCTGCCGCGCTGGCTGGCCTTCGTCGGCTTCGCCCTTGGTCTGGTGTTATTGCTGGTCATTACGGATTTCGCCTGGATCGCGCTGCTCTTTCCCTTATGGGTGCTTCTGGTCAGCGCGTACATCCTGGTCGCGGACTTTCGAGAACGGGCATCGGCCGACAGCCATTCCCGCCGCTGAATCCGGCACAACCCGGATTTTCATTACGGTTTGCCGGCGCGTCGTGCCGAAGACCGACGGGAACCCGAATCCGATCCGCTGGTTCGCCAATCTGTCTCTGGTCGGGACCAGCCCGATCCGCGATCGCGGGAACGACACGATCGGCATCGGCTATTACCATCTCGGAGTCAGCGACTTGCCGATCCTGACGCTCCACGGGATCGGCGCCGAAGATGGTGTAGAACTGTTTTACAACGTGGCCGTCACTCCCTGGTTCCATGTCACGCCGGACGTGCAGATTCTCGATCCCGCCCAGAGCCACACCGCAACAGCCCTGCTCGTCGGTATCCGGGCCCGTCTGTCGTTCTGACTTTGCAGACCAATTCCATTGTCACTTCCTAGGCCCACTTGATGCTGCGGGCTTCATCGAACGAAGTGACGCCGTCTCGGGCCAGCTTCAGCGCTTCGGCCGTCAGGCTGACGGTTCCTTCGCTGCGGATCAGGCGACGCAGGTCGTCTTCCGAGCTGCCGGTTTGAATTGCATCGGCGACTTTGCCTGATACAACGAGTGTTTCAAAGACGCCGATCCGGCCCAGATAACCGGTGCCGCGGCAAGCCTCGCAGCCTTCGGGCCGGCTGAGTTCTTCAGTCGGCTCGATTCCTTCTGCGGCAAACGCGGCGCGCTCTTCTGCCGTCGCCGCGGAATGCGAACAGCACTCCAGGCATAGCTTGCGGATCAGGCGCTGGCAGACGATCCCTCTCAGATTCCCGGCCAGCGACAGATCATCGGCGTGCAGGTCGCGCAAGGCCGTTACCGTCGAGGCCACGTCCCGCGTGTGCAGCGTGCTGAACACATACCGGCCGGAGCTGGCCGCGCGCATCGCGATTTCCAGTGCTTCGACGTCGCGGACTTCGCCGATGAACACGACGTCGGGATCCATGCGGAGGACGGTTCTCAAGCCGCGCGTCATCGTCAGGCCGTGCCTGGCGTCGACGCTCACCTGGCGGATCGCCGGCACGCGGTATTCAACGGGGTCTTCGATCGACACGATATTTCGCGCTCCGTTGTCGAGCAGGCGCAGCATGGCGTGGACTGTGGTCGTTTTGCCCGACCCGGTGGGGCCGGTGACGAGCACCAGCCCTTCTCCCTGCTGAATCATCTGCGCGACGGATGCCAGCCCGCCGGGGGACAGCCCCAGAACGCCCAGCGACGCCGGCGTTTCTTCGTTTTTCAGCAGCCGCAGAGAGACCGCCTCGCCGCCGCACGCGGGAACCGTCGTGATCCGTACCTCGACGTCCAACATCGATTCGGGCAGGTGGACCCGCGCCTCCTGGGGCTCGAAGGGCTGGGCGATTTCCAGCCGCGACATCAGCTTGAGCTGCATCAGCAGCGGGCCGGCGATGCTGCGGTCGAGCGTACAGTACGGCTCGATGCGGCCGTCGACGCGAAATCGCACGGAGTATTCCTGCGCAGAGACCGGGTCAATGTGGATGTCGGTGGCCCGCACCGCCACCGCGCGTTGCAGCAGTTCCAGCGCCCGATTTGATTCGGGGACCTGCCCGAGCGAGGATACGGCCTCGTCCGGCGCCGCCTCCTCTCCCTCGATCCCGAACGGGCGAATCACGATCACCGGGCAGGCCGCGCCGCGAATGACTTTCTCGGCAATACTCCCCATCAGGATATGAGCCAGACCGCTGCGGCCGTGCGTGCCCATGGCGACCAGGTCGATTCCGGTTTCGCGCGCGTATCGCAGGATTTCGTCGCCGGGGTTCCCCTCGCGGACCACCCGCGCGATCACCATGCCGTGCGGGGGAATCTCTGCCGGCAATTTACCCAGCTCGAGCCGCGCCGCCTGCATGCGGTCTTTCAGATCGGCGGGCAGTTCGCGCGGCCCATGTTTTTCAGGGACGACGTGCAACAGGTGCAACTGCGCGC
>JACQFH010000413.1 GCA_016200145.1 Planctomycetia bacterium
GAACTTATGAATAACAGGAGTGAATAATGGCCGGAGTGACTAGTGAAGAAAGTGGGGCAGCCCCGATTCCGGGCCTGGATGACAATCGGCGAGCGCTGCACACTTCATTCGCGGTCTCGTTCCGCGCCCAAACTTGTCGGAACCGGCCCTCAAACTTGTCGAGACCGGGCCTCAAACTTGTCGGGACTCGTCGCAGAGCGCAAGTTTGAAAATTTCCGCAGTTTCATCCAAACGTGCGCGCCCCGCGTCAAACTTGCGCGCACTTTCTTGCACGTCATCCTGCGGCGCTTCGGAGAGCATCCACCGGCTCTTGCCCTGAAATCCCTGCTGTTCCACGAATTGCTCCTCGACGGTCGAAATGGCCTGTTCGCCGTTTCCCATTCCGAACTCCGAATTTTCGTCATCCTATTATTTCTCCTGTCGAGTAACCGGAGAACCCCCGGTGCGCGAAAAATAGAAAGGACCTGCAAAATAAAAATCGTTGCAAGTCGCACACGGCCGGGACGATACGTGTGAAAATGCGCAAAAAATAGAAATCCTTCTGCACGAGAGCGTCAAAATCCCCCCTCGCGAGCGTCGGGCATAAGCCCGACGGTACTCCCGCCAACCCTGCCGCGCTGCCTGAGCAGTTGCTGGAAAGGGCCACGCGCAAGCACCGCTGGATGGCAGGCGGCAGCACCCGGGAACTTACGTTCCCGGCTCGCCGAAGGTCACGCGGACTTCGGCGCCGGGCACGACGTTGAGCTCGTTTGCGGCGCTGCCGCCGTTGATTGCCATCTCCAGTCGCCCCGAGCTGCCGATCAAAGCCAGAACGGTTCCGCTGGCGACGTCAGCATAGCAGCGGCTGAGTCCGTTGATCTTGTGCCCGCCGAGGGTAATCCACGCGACGGTGCCGGGGAGGTCGGTCGCGGCAATGTTCGTCACCAGGTTCCCAAACGAGTCGGCAAATTCGACGCGACCGATCAGGCCGTCGTTGTCGCGTATCGGCTTCGACACAGGCAGCGACACGAGCGACTCGCGGCAGACGGCCGGACCGAATTCAGCGACGTCAATTCCCAGGCTCCAATGACCGGCCACGGGCGCGAGGATGTCCCTTCCGTGAAATGTCGCGCTCACAGGATCCCTCCAGAACCGGCGCTCGACCAGCTCGCAGATTCGTTCCGGGGACCAGCGTGCAAAAACGGACGCCAGCAGTCCATTGTCGGGGGCGAGAAACCTCTGGCCGGCCGCCTCGGCCGCCAGCAGGCGGCGCCGGCTGCCAACGCCGGGATCGACGACGGCCACGTGAATCGTCCCCGCCGGAAACGCCGGCACAATTTCCGCCAGCACCCTCGCAGCCTGGGCCACATCCTGCGGTGGAACCGAATGCGTCACGTCGACAATGCGCGCCGCCGCATTTGTCGCCAGAATCACCCCCTTCATCTGCGCCACATAGCTGTCGGCCGTGCCAAAATCAGTCGTGAGCGTAACGATGGACTGTGCCATTCCGCACTCCGAAAACGTGGGATAGGCTTCCAGCCTGTCATGCATTCAAACGAATTCACAGGCTGGAAGCCTATGCCACGGCTTTTGTCACACAATTTCCATCGTCCCGATCTTACGGGCCTCTTCGCGCAGCTCAGCGTCGTCGAGTCGCCCTTGCGAGACCAGCGACGTTTCAGCCAGAAGTCCCGTCGCCGGGTCGCGTCCCTCAACGGAAATCCGCCCGTCGGCCCCGTAGCGGCAGACGATTTCGATGGGCGTCCGCTCGGGAAGATTGGCCGGCAGCCCGGCCAGCACGAACTCGCCGATCTGCACGCACGCGTCGGCCTCGTGGGCTTCGCCTTCGAGCACCCGCACGCGCACCTGCCTCTGGTTCGGGCTGCTGGTGTGATAGGTGCGCGAGCGCTCGGCCGGCAGGGGCGTATTCTTGGGAATCAGAATGCTGTTGGCATAGCCCTGCGGCGTGCGGACGGCGATCCCCAGACTGTGCGAATTGACGTCGATCGATTCGAAGCCGATCCACAGCCCCAGCGCGCTGTCGCTGATCGATTGCCCTTCGGCCCCCATCCGCGCCAGCAGAATTCCGCCGTGCAGCGCGGCGCCGTGCGCGACCACTTCATCAGCCGACAGACTGCAGTCGGGCTCTTTGCCCGACAGCCGCCGGATCATCTCGCGAACTTGCGGCACGCGCGTCATGCCGCCTACGAGCAGCACGCGGTCGATCTGGGCCCACGTCAGGCCGGCGTTTTCCACGACGGCCTCGGTGGTCGTCTCGGTTCGCGCCAGCAGGTCGGCCGTCAATTCGTCGAACCGGGCGCGCGTCACCTCGAACGACAACCGCTGGGCATTGTGCGTCACCAGCGCGCGCGTCGTGGCGCGGGCCGAAAGCGCGTGCTTGACGTGCTCGGCCTCCTGGTACAGAAACGCCAGCGACTGGGGATCGTCGCGGGGGTCGCTGCCGTATTTCCTTTGGAACTCTTCGGCGAAGAAATTCACCAGCCGTTCGTCCCAGTCGCGCCCCCCCAGCCGCACGTCGCCGTCGGTCGCCAGCGTCTCGAAACGGTCGCGAGAAATCCGGACGATCGACACGTCGAAGGTGCCGCCACCCAGGTCGTAGACCAGGGCGGTCGTGGGCTCGCCGGTCGGACCGGTCGCGAACGAACCAGGATGTTCGTTGCGGCGGCGATGCGTTTCAAAGGCGTACGCCAGCGCCGCGGCGGTCGGTTCGTTGATGATGTCGAGCACGCTGAGTCCTGCAATCCGGCCGGCGTCCTGCGTCGCCTTGCGGCGCGTGTCGTCGAAGTACGCGGGCACGGTGATCACGGCGTGCTTGACCGGCCCGAACCGCGCCTCGACGTCGGTTTTGATCCGCTTCAGAATCATCGCCGACAGAATTTCGGGACGGTAAATCTTGCCCGCGATCGACCGCGAATACCGCATGCCTCCCATGTCACGCTTGACGCAGACGGCCGTGTGCTCGGGATACACGCACTCGCTGCGCTTCGCCTCGCGGCCTACGACGGCGATGTCGTCTTCCAGAACGATCACGCTGGGCGTGATCAGCTCCCCCTCGCGATTGGGAATCGTCTGTGGCACTCCTTCGCGCGACAGCCTGGCAACGCACGAAAACGTGGTTCCCAGATCGATGCCGATCAAACCCGTAAACTCTGCCTGCGGCGCCATGATTTGAAGATAGCAATTTGGAAGCGCTGTTCCTATGCCCTCGAAATCTGCCTTTCCGCGGCCGGTGCATCGCTATAGAATGGAGGTAAATCGAGGCTTTCCTGTCTCTGCGGAGAAGTCTA
The DNA here is from genome assembly GCA_016200145.1 of Planctomycetia bacterium. Taxonomy (GTDB): domain Bacteria; phylum Planctomycetota; class Planctomycetia; order Planctomycetales; family Planctomycetaceae; genus JACQFH01. The sequence goes on from JACQFH010000413.1 coordinate 3,288, forward strand.
TGCGACTCGCATGTTGCGGCCCTTGTTCACGACTGGGATTGCTGGCCATGCTGGCGGCCGTAGCTGCTGCATCGTTTCTGGCGCCCCCGGCGGCCGGCCGCGCAGCCCAGAAAAAGGGGGACGCCGACACCCTGACCCCCGAGCCCAGAACGCTCGAAACGGAAGACAATGTCGGCCTGCACATCACGTATTTCCGCTCGACGGCCGAGAAGGACGCCCCCGTCGTCGTGCTGCTCCACATGAAAGACGGCAACCGGTTCGTCTGGAATGCCGAGAATGGCTTCGCCAAACAGCTTCAAGGCAAAGGATTTGCCGTCATCACCGTCGACTTGCGGTACCACGGGGAGAGCAAACTGGGCGGGGCCGCTTCGGCCGGAACGGCCAATTCGGGTAAGCCGAAGGGGAAAAAGGACGCGGGGCTGGCGCTTAAGGTCGGAGATTTTCAGGCGATGTGGCAGTACGACATGGAAGCCGTCAAAAAATTCATTTTTGACGAACACCAGGCCGGGCGCCTGAACATGAACAAGATGGGCATCGTCGGCCCCGAAATGGGGGCCAGCATTGCCGTCGCCTTCACGAAGTTCGACTGGGATAAAGACCCTTATGATGACGGCCAGCCCGGCTTTCAGACCCCGCGCGGCCAGGATGTGCGGGCGATCGTCCTGATTTCACCCGAAGAAACGTATCACGGCAGCGGCATCAAACTGGCCCAGTATATGCCGGCCATCAAGGATCCCGACAGGCAGATTTCGGTGCTGATCTGCTCCGGGAACGATCCCAAGGAAGAGGCGCACGCCAAGAAAATCTTCGACATGGTCAATCCGCCGATCGTGGGCAACAAGGAAAAAGAGCGGCTCAACGCCGACCGCATGTTCCAGAAATCATTTCCGGCCAAGTTGACCGGAACCAACCTGCTCGACAAGCAACTGGGCATCGAAGACTACATGCTGGGCTTCTTCCAGAAGCAACTGAAAACCGTCAACAGCGTGTGGCGCGACCGGCAGAGCAAGCGGGCGAAGGCGAAGAAATGACTCCCCCATAGCCAGAGGGGGGGAGCAGGGGGGGCGCACTGTTCGGCAATGTGCTCACAACCAATTGCGACCCAACGCAACTCTCCCGGGGGGCAGGGGGGGCGCACGTGAGTTCGAAGCGCCAGCCCAAGCCTGGTCCGCCGTCGGCACCCGACTCTGAAGTTCGGGACGCGAATCGTCAGTTGAAGAAGTACATATTGCAGCGGTCCATCGCTGGCGGCGTCGCGGCTTTTGTCTTCACAGCCATCCTGTCGGGCATGCCGTTTACATTCGGGCCGAACGATTTCCTTGGCGCAGCCGTCGGAATCGCAGCGGCTGCGATGACGGGTGCCATTCTCACGGTTCATGCCTCATTCGAGGTCCGGCGCTGCCTGGCTGAAGCGGAGGGATCAACGCTGTGGTATCGGCTCGGTCGTTGGCTTCGGAAACACGTCAAGCCGACGCTCCGACGATGACTGACACGGATTCACATGCGCCGACTGGGCTCGGGCAGTCTGCCCCTCCGATTCCTGCCACGATGGAGGTCTCATCCTCCTTGGCCGTAATGAACACAACCAGCCGTTATCGCTACGAAATTCCGCCCCACCTGACGGTCCTTCTCATATTGTTCTATCTCGGTTTATCCGCGTGGATGGCGTATCTGGCCATCGGTTACGCAATGGTGAGGGTGGGCTTGGTCGTGCTGAGCGCACTCTTCGGCACCCTGGCTCTGGTCGTTCTGATCCGCCGACTCGCGTTTCCGTGCACGCTGGAACTGACTGACAATGCCATTTTGCTTCCCTGCGGACATCCCTGGCCGCGAATTAAGGCGATCCTTTACGCGGACATCATCAGCATCCAAGATTGCGGCGATTCCCTTTGGATCAATACCGGTCGGGGAACCTTCTGGATGAAGACGATTCAGTTCGAAGGCTACCATGCGGCGCTGGAAATCATTTCCAGCAAGATTGCGATTGAGCCCGAGCCGTTGCGTGGGACGGGTTGCCGCCCAACGTTCTATTCGCACGTGATTCCCAAACCACTTGTGCAATGGGAGCAGCCGGAAGATTGGGCTCGTTTCCGGTCGCGCACTGAGATATCCAAGCCGGTCCTTTACCACCTCCGCACAGAACTGTGGTTCTTCGTGTGCTGTTATGCGGTCTGCTGTGCTTTCTTAATCGTCTGTGGCGGTTTACTGCTTCTTCTTTGCATATTCATGTTTGAGGCGCTTCCACTTGCCGCCGTTTCCGTTCGAGCCTTGGTCGGTGCGTCCATTCTGGCGATTATCTTCACGCCGCTTCATTGGTTGGATCGAATCTACCCGGTACCTCCTGAGACCAAAATCAGCTTTCGAGACCGAGGAATTACCGCGCGCATGCCCAGCGGGCAGCTTTTTAATTGGGATTACCGTCAATTCTGCGGCTGGGCCGTGGTCGAAAGGCAGTTCAAAGGACACGTCCTGCAAATCCTTGTGCTGAAGCAACTCGTAAAGGGCCGGGCTTACACTCACGAGTTCGCTTTTCCCGACGCCAGCGTTCGCGATCAGGTGTTGCAGATCCTTAACGACAGGCACGTGCCGCAAGCACCAGACCTCAAGCCGTCGTGGGAGGCGGAATAGTCGATCTGCATCTGGTCCGTCCCGTGGACGGGGAGAAAAGTGCGCTGTCGTCACTTCACTCGCGCTGCGGGTTCGTGTGCGCGCGACATGAATCGCGTGGCGCTGCGGATGTCCGACGACTTCCGGTACGGCCCGCTATTTTGAATCGGGCAGTTCGCTGCGGGCGTCGTTGCCGACGGCGACGGCGGCCATGTCGACTTCAATCAGCGAGGTCCGCTGAAATTCCTCGTCGGTCGCGGTGAGCTCTTTCTGCTCAACCGTCAGCGAGACCTGGTACTTCGCCAGTCCGAAGGGGACTTCGTCGCTCCGCCACAGTGAAGCCGCATTCGTGGACCGGTTGACCGAGCGCTTGATGACGCGCGTCCCCTTGAAGATCTTGGCAGCCACGGAATTCCCGCCGACCTGCAACGGCTCGGCCTCTTCGGCCGCGGCCTTGAGGTCCGGGTAGTACGTCACCAGCGCGACCGTAGGATAGACGGCGAGCGCTTTCTCGGTGACCGGCTCGATGTCGCGCTGCCCCACGCGGCGGTAGCCCTTGACGATCGGCAAAAACGTGACCGGGATCGTGTCGTCGTCGACCGTCTTGCCGATCACCCGGTTCTCGGGGATCAGCACTTTGTAGACGTAGGAATCAGCCGGACCGGCTTTCTTGTCAACACCGGCCGGTTTCGTTTCGGTTTTGAACTCCACCCAGCGGCAGGGGACCTCTTCGGAACCTTCGCTGACGGCTGCGTTTTCGCGCCCCAGCGAGCTGATCGTGAGCTCGCTGCGCCATTCCAGAACTTCGGCGCCGGCATTCGAATTCGGGCGCTCGCGGGACTGCTTGTAATTCCCCTCGAATCGGATCCAGGCGCCTTCGTCCTCAGGCAGGCTCCAGATGAGGACCTGCGCCTGCGCCGATGGTGCAGTTCCCAGGCATGCCGCAATCAACGTCAATCCGCTCAGCAAACAGGCGCGCATCGTCGACCTCGCTGGTGATACTCGGAAAAACAGGACGAACCGGTGCGGACTGAAACCGCCCCTGCAAAACGGCCGCTGCGGCGGTGCCTGGGGGACACGCGCTATCGACCGTTGGCCGTTCCGGCGGCCACACCTTCGCCCGCGGGATCACGTCCACCCGCGTTCGACTGAGAAATGATAGGAGCTTCGTCGGGATGAATTTTGTAATTCTCGGGGCGGTTGTCTTTGTCTTCGAGCCATTTCTTGAGGTCCGCCAGCGCCGGGTCGATTTCCTTGGGCTCGCCGACGACCTTGGACACCAGCGGCAAGACCTTTTCGAACGCGCCCTGCACCGCCTTGCGGTGCGACGACAGCCCCGGCTTGCCTTCGACCTGTGTCACGAGCCCCCGTTTCGGCGGCGTCTTGTCTTTCGACGTATCCTCATCTTCCAGCGGCTTGAAGCCGCCGTAGATGCGGATCATGCACAGCTTCCAGACTGTCTGCTTCGGCGCCTTGTTGTAGGCTTCCATGATCTGCTGCGTGAGCCGCGCCATTTCATAGGCCAAGAGGCTCACATTCACCGAAGGAGCGCCGTCATATTGCAGACGGCCCAGCGATTGAGCCGCTTCGGCGCGAACCAGCCACGGTCGGGTGGAGTCGGCCAGGACCAGCGCCAGGGCCTGCGGCACGACGGGGCGCTTATCCTGGTTCTGAATCACCGACAGCCGGCCGAGGCCTTCGGCCAGGCGCAACTGAAACCATTCGTGCTGTTTCCCGCTCGCGTTCATCTGCGCCACCAGCACGTCGACGAGCCGGCTGCGGAGTTGAAAGCTGATATTGTCGAGAGTCGCCAGCCGTACCAGGCCGTTCACCCCCCACACCCGCACTGCCGTCAATTGCTGTTCGTCATTCACCATCGCGACCAGCGCCTCGGCGGCCTTCGAGCACGGGACGGCCGGTTTCTTGGCATCGGCTTCCGTTTCGTTGAAGTCAGCCAGATGCGCCAGGAGGATTGCCCCCTGCAAGCGGGCGACGAAATGGTACTGGAACAGCCGCGGCGCCTCGTCGGCAATCGTTTTCAGGGCCAGCAGGCGCGCCGCCCGCGGGCCGGTTTTGTTGTTCGAGGCCTCGATTTCCTGCTCCAGCTTGATCCGCAGCTCGGCAGCCTTCTCACGAAATTCTTTTTGCGTTAACTGCGCCAGCTTGTAACGGACCATGTCCACAACGAGCTGTTTGTCTGAGTCTTTCGTAAACTCGCCCGCCGTCATCACGCTCTTGAACGAGTTGTTCAGCAGACGGACGGCCCTATCTTTGTCGGCTTTCTTGGCGTCTGCCGGCAATTTTGTCGGGTCCTCGATCCACTCTTCATCCGTGTTGAAGGCTTCGGGCGGCTCCTGGGGAACCTGGTATCCGCGCGGCAGGCTTTCGTTGTCGTACTCTTCAGCCGTCCCTTCACCGGGCTTGGGCCGCACCGCCGGCCCACCCTTTTTGTCGCCGGCCTTCTTGCCCGAAAATCCGCCGGCTCCGCCGGGCGTTCCAGGAGGCATCCGGCTGGAGGCCCCTCCGGGCGGCATGCTGCTGCCCACTCCGGGGATCCCCGCGCCCGACGAACCCTGCCCCGGACCGTAACCCGCCGACCCGCGGCTCCCCTTGGGTTGTCCCTTGCCCTTGCCCGATTGGGCCAGAGCCGGCGAAAACGACAAAACCGAGCCCAGCAGACCGGCAATCGCCAGTCCGGCGGCAAACAGTTTCGTGTAACGTACGACTCGAACTGGCGATGGAGTCGGCATGTTGGGCATTTTCAGCGCGGAAATGTTGAGTGGACCCTGACTCACGAACCCGTGTTCGTCATGAAACGGTCCTGAAGAATCGGTTTCGGTCGCGAATGGCCTCGGAACGCACTAAAATCAATTCGTAAAATACCAACGCCGCGGCGAGAATGCCATTGCCCGGGAGGTGATTGACCCGGCGTGATTCCGCGTGAACCCAGTGTTTAACCTATCAATCCCGAACGGCGACTGTCAAGTTTTTTTCCGGATGCACGCCTAAATTGAAAAATGCCTGATTCGCTCCCCCCGCTCCTGTTCTCTGACCCGGTGTTTCTGGAGCATGAAACGGGAGCGCACCCGGAGTCTCCCGAGAGGCTCCGCCACCTTGGCGAATACCTTAAGACGCACCCAGTCGCGCAGAAGTTCCAGCCCGGGTCGTTCAGTCCGGCACAGCCGGCACAACTGGAACTGGTGCACACGCCGGCCCACGTCGATACCGTGCGGCGCTTTGCCGCGGCGGGCGGCGGGCGGATCGAGTCCGACACTGTGATGTCGCCGAAATCGTACGACGTCGCCTGCCACGCCGCCGGCGCGGCGCTGGCTGCGGTCGACGCCGTTCTCGCCGGGCAGGCTTGCCGGGCCCTGTGCCTCGTACGCCCCCCCGGGCACCATGCACTGCCCCACACGCCAATGGGGTTTTGCCTGTTCAACAACGTGGCCATCGCCGCCGCACACGCCCTGAAGACTCATGGACTCAATCGAATCCTGATTGTCGACTGGGACGTGCACCATGGAAACGGCACTCAAGACACGTTCTACGAATCCGAATCTGTCTTCTTCTTTTCGGTGCACCGCTATCCGTTCTATCCGGGAACCGGGGCCGCCCACGAAACGGGGACCCGGCAGGGACTGGGCTCGACGCTCAACCTGCCGCTGCGATTTGGGATCGAACGACACAGCTATCTCGAATCGTTTCACACCGCTCTCAACCAGGCGGCGTCGCGGGCGCGTCCCGACCTCGTCCTGGTGAGCGCCGGCTTCGATGCCCATGCCGCCGACCCGATCGGCTCGCTGCGTCTCGAGACCGAGGATTTCGCCCCGCTCACGAAGCTGGTGTGCGAGGCGGCCGATCAGCACTGCCAGGGGCGGCTCGTCAGCCTGCTCGAAGGGGGCTACAACGTCAGCGCGCTCGCCGAATCCGTTGCCTGCCACATGGAAGGGCTGAGCTAAAGCTCAGCGCCTGTGAGCCGGGGGCGTGAGCCCCCGGGTGCATCCGCCTGCCATGACGCGTTGCTTGCAACTCTCCTCAGGAAAGAATTTGCAAGCAGAGCTGCCGTGACGTTTGACTCCACCGACGTACTTACGTGCGTCGCTCGCTGGGGGGCTGCGGGAACCGTCTACCGCTGATAGATCGGCAGATACCCGTTATCGAGCTGCAGAATCGTCGAATTGATCGACGTGGTGTACACGGGGCCCACGTGCCCGTCTTTCCAGCTTCCGTCGGCCGATTGCTTCCGCAGGATGTTCTGGCTGATGGCGCGCGAGTAGTTCTTCCACTCGTCGCCGCCCATACGGTACATCACCTGCGCGTAGTAATAGTGCGAATAGTGCCAGTGCCCGAACGAACGCGAGTCGTCGCCGCTCGGGGACAGGTTGTTCTTACAGAAATTCAGCAGCTTCTTGACGTACTCGGAATCATACTCGCCCGAATTGAACAGGCAGGCGACGGCGGCCGCGGTGATCGGCGGCCGCGACCCGCCCCCCTTGATGCTGTACTGCACGCCCCCTTCGGGAGTCGTGCATTTTTTGATGTATTCCACCGCCCGGTCGATGATTTCTTTGGGAACCGGGATTCCCGCGTTGCGGCACGCGCGCAGTCCTTGAACCTGCGTGATGCAGGTTGAGCCTTCATCGAAATCTCCGCCGTCTTTCGCCGAGACGTAGCCCCAGCCGCCGGCCGTCGTCTGTGCCTGCCCGCAGAACGACACTGCCCGCGTCAGCACGCGCCGGAGCTGTTCCCGGCGATCGCCATCTTCCTCTTCCCCAAAAATCTGCGACAGGAACAGCATCGAGAAGCCGTGCCCGTACATATAGTGATAATCGTTTTTGTATCCGATCAGGCCGTTCGGCTGCGTGGCTCCTCCCGGCTCGGCCAGGTCGAGAATGTAATCGACTCCCAGGCGGATGTTCTTGGCGTATTTGCCGCGCGTGGTGGTCGAACCCTCGCAGGCCATGGCATTCCCGGCGAGCGCCGTCATGGCAACGCGGTATTGCATCTGGTTGGCTTCCCAGTAGCCCTGCCGCTTCTGCTCGCGGGCGAGCCAGTCGAGCGCCCGCCCGACAGCCGCTTTGGTTTTGGGGTCGATGCGCCCGGCCTGCGCATTGGGCGCGATCCCCCACATTGCCGCCGCCGCCCCCGCCGCCAGAAACTGCCTGCGATTCATGATTTTGTGTCTCCGTTTCCGTAGGATAGGTCGTGGTTGCTGTGGCAACAAGTGGAGTTTGCCGGCGAGCGGCAGACGTAAGTCTGCCGGTGGAGTCGAGCGTCGCTGCAGCGTCGTTTGCAAAGCGCTTCCCAAAGGGAGTTGCAAACGGAGCGTGTGGGCAGGCGGAGGCACCCCGGGACTTACGTCCCGGGCTCACAGGGCACAATTGGC
>JACQFH010000394.1 GCA_016200145.1 Planctomycetia bacterium
AACGGGAACGTCGAGAGACGAGAGCAGATGGCCACCACGCGCGGCATACCCCTCCGCGTCTGCAGTGGATCGAATCGCCTTGCAGTTCACGTGCCAATTCCCCGGCAAACAGCGTAGGGTGGGTCGAACGAAGTGAGGCCCACCAATCGCGCGGCAGGTGGGCCTCGCACGGCTCGACCCACCCTACATTCGCGAACGACGCCGATTGCCGAATCGGACCGTCTCGCGGGTGTGAAGAATTGGCCCCACAACAACCAGCCTGGCCGTTTTGAAATCAGCGGGAACGAGAGACCGCTCCGGCGGCGCGCATCAGCAGGGGCAGCAACACCAGATTCCCCGCCAGCCCTCCCAGCATGGCCACGCTCACGAGCAGGCCAAAATACACCAGCGGAATGAAGTGCGAAATCGTCAGGACCAGAAAGCCGACGATCAGCGCGAAGTTCGAGTAGATCAGTGCGCGCCCGATTTCGTGCTGCGTCGCATGCAGCGCCTGAGAAAAATCCATTCCCTCCTGCTGCATCCGCTGGAAAGACGAGATGTAGAAGATGCTCGCGTCCACCGTCAGCCCCATCGAAACGCTCGAAATCATGGCGGTGCCGATGTTGACCGGCAGATCGAGCCACCCCATGGCGCCCACGACCAGCACAATTGGCAGCAGGTTGGGGATCAGCGAAATGAGGCCGATCCGCAGACTGCGGTAGGCGACGGTCATCATCGCGATGATTCCCGCGGCGCCCCACAGAAAACACGCCCACTGGTCGCCGAGCAAGCTTTCGACAATGAACGTCAGCAGCACAAACAGCCCGGTGGCGCGGGCTTCGTCGGCCGGCGTTTCGGCGGGAAAGGTCTGCCGCGCGAGCTGTTCCACGCGGCGGATCACCGCCTCTTTCCGGGCCGCCTGCTGCTGCTCTCTCGCGCGCAGCACGATCCGCATGCGACCCGACTCCCCATTGTACAGGCTGTGCACAAACTCGGGCTGCAGGCCTTCGAGATATTCGAGCCGCTTTTCCAGCGACAACCTGACGAAGAACAACCGTTCGGGGATCAGGTCGACGCCATCGGTGACGGCCATGACCTTGGTGAGCCCCGGCTCTCCGTCGGGACCTCCGGGCAGCTCGCGCAGCCGGCGCGCCAGGCCGCGAACCTGCTCGAGGAAGTCAGCCGACAGTCGCGGCGGAGCCGGGAAGTTCACTTCCCAGACGCCGGCGCCCCCCAGGTGCACTTCGGCAAAATCGATGGCCTGCACAATGGGGCTCGACTTGCGAAAGTTGCGCGTGAATTCCGTCTCAACCCGGATACGGGAAATGCCCGCCGCCGACACGCCGGTGACGACCAGGCACGCGCCCAGCATCCTCCACGGATAGCGCTCGATCCAGTTGCCCAGAACGGTCAGCCAGCGCCCCAGCCGCCGGTCGACGGCGCTCACGTCGGGATCGGCCGTGTGGCGCCCCAGCAGGACGCCCCCCGGCAGGATGGCCGCTATCGCCACCAGCACCAGCATCGACCCCAGCGTCATCACGATGCCAAAACTGCGCACGGGAAACACATGGCTCGACAGCTCGGCGGCGAAGCCCGCCGCCGTCGTCGCGCAAACCCAGAACACGTCGGCCGCCAGCATCACCAGCGTGTGCCGCAGCGCCTCGACGCGGTCGAGCCGAGGCCGCAATTCGCAATAGACCAGCGACATGTGCATGACCGTGGCCACGCCAATGATCGTCACCAGCGAATCCAGAATCGAGCTGACCATCGTGAGCTGGATCCCGCTCAACACGAGGATCGCCTGCGTCCACAGCAACGTCGCCTGCACCACGATGATCGGCAGCAGCACCCAGCGCAGGCGGCGGAATAGAACCAGAATCACGACGACGAGCAGCCCCTTGGAAGTCCACCCCAGGATCTGGCCGTCCTGCTGGACGTACCGGAACATGTCGTGCACCTGCACCGGCTCGCCGATGACGTACGTGGCGAACAGCTCGCCCGATTCGTCTCGCTGCCCGGGATGTTGCTTCAGGTACGCCGCGCGGTTTCGTTGCCGCGCCTCCTCGGCGATGGCCCGGATCTCACCGATCGTTCGGCTTCGCGGCACGGGCGTGGTCTGCTCGGGAACCAGCCTCAGCACGATCGCGGTGGTCCGGTCGTCGGCCCCCACGAGCACGCCCCGAAACAATTCGATCAGGTTCTGCCGCAGGGCGCCGATCTGCTTTTTGAAGAGCGTCGTGAACAACGGCTTGTCGATCGCCGCCAGGTTGCTGGCGAGGTCCTGGGTGCTGCTGGCCTGAACTCCCGGAATCTCAGAGAGTTTCGCGGCCAGAGCGGCGACGCGCTCGCGCCCCTCGCTGCCGTACAGGTCGGGGTCCTGATACACGACGCCCACCAGCTCGTCGCCTCCGAACTGCCGCTTGCTGGCGGAATAATCCACCAGGTGCGGATCGTCGTCGGAGAACATCGACTCGATCGTCTCGTTGAAGGTGAGCTGATTTGCCGGCACGACGGACAGGGCCGTGAGCACCGCGGCAATGATCAGAATCGGCAGCCGGCGCCGAATCAGGACATCGACCAGCCGGGCGAGCAGCGATGCAGGCTGAGCGCTCATTGGGTTCGTGCCGGCCTCCGCAGGGGAATTCTGGGAATTCAATCCGTGCGGATGATAGCACGGTCATTCCCCGCGGTGCACGTGTTCGTCGCTCAAAAACACTTCCACGGGAAAAACCTCGGGTTCTCCGTTGGGATCCGTGGGAGCGGTGAACGGCTCGGGCTCGCCGTCCTGGCTCAGCCGGATGCGGTCCGAATCGATCCCCTTCTCGACCAGATACTTCAGCGTGGCGATGCACCTCGCGTGGCACAGCTCCCACGTGTCGCGATACGGGCTTTCGGCTTTCAGCGGCTGCCGCGGCGTATACACGCGGATTTCCACTTTATTCGGCTTGCCCAGCAGCATCGGCAGCACGTCATCCAGACGGCCGCGGGCGCGGTCGTCGAGGTCGGCCGAGTCGTCGGCGAATGGCACCGTAATGCCCACGCTGCGCGTGCGCGTCTGGTGCCGATGAATGATCACCTTGGGGGGATGTTTGGCGGCCGTGCCGCGCGGGTTGCGCGGCGCATCGGACTTATTGTCGGCCATGGCGAGTCCCCGCGCCGGCCCGCGGCCGCTCTGGTACGGGCCGATCGTCGTCGAGTCTTCGGGGCCTTTGAGAGACGTCGACCGCGATCCGCGGTTCATGCCCAGCGGGTCTTCGAAATACTGGGCGACGGCCTGCTTGACCGGCTTACTCTGGCCGGTGATCCACATCACCAGAAAAAAGGCCATCATCGCGGTCACGAAATCCGCGTAGGCCACTTTCCAGGCGCCGCCCCCATGCCCTGCCATTTCGAATCGATCCTTTCCGGTTTCCGATCAAGCGGCTTCGGCTTCGCGGAACAGCTCGTCGAGCTGGGCCCGATTCGGCCGGCATTCCGAACTGATTCCACGCCGCGCCTGCTCGACGGCGACCTTCGGCGGGTTCCCGTTGGCGAACGAGATGACGATCGAGGCCATGGCCTTGAAGAACGACGCTTCCGCCGCGCCGATAAACTCCAGCCGCGTCGCCAGCGGTCCCACGAAACCGTACGACAGCAGAATCCCCAGGAACGTTCCCACCAGCGCCGCGCCGACCTTGTGCCCGACCTCTTCGACAGGCCCGTTGATGGCGCCCATCGTGATCACGATCCCCAGCACGGCCGCGACGATGCCGAATCCGGGGAGCCCGTCGGCCGTCTTCTGCAACACGCCGATCGGGGCATGATGTTCTTCATCCAGGACGCGCAGCTCGGCGTTGAGCAGCGCCGCCGTCTGTTCGGGCGACGCGCCTTCGATGATGGGGGCCAGCCCGCCGCATAGAAAATCAACGGCGTGATGGTCGTGCGCAAACTTGGGGTATTTGCCGATCACGTCGCTGCTGTGGGGTTCGTTCACGTGCCGTTCCAGCACCAGAATTCCGTCGCGTCGCGCCATCCGCAGCAGGTCGTACGATAGTTTGAACAGCTCGCGGTACATGGCCGCGTCGTAGGGGCTTCCCTTCAGCGCGCCGGTGATGAGTTTCATCACGTCCTTGAGCAACTTGGTGGGCGACATCACGATCATCGCGCCCAGCGACGCGCCGCCCAGCGTCACCAGCTCAGACGGGTGAAACAGCGAATGGATATGCCCGCCGGCCATGGTAAAGCCGCCGAGCACAGCCCCGATCACGACGATGGCTCCGACGATAATGGTCATGCCAGTTGTTTCGCTCCCGAAAATGATCCGCAGTATCAGGGGTTTTCGGCGGCCTCACGCGGATGTCATCAACCAAACGCCGGCCGCTCTTATGACCGATTTTCCCTGCACGGCGCGCCTGGAATTGCCGCTACGATCGGCGTCTTCCGACCGATCCGGGATTGCGACAGAAAGCCGGGTCTGCTACACAACCGCCGCGATTTCGCGAGTCGCCGGTCTTGCAGACGACGCGCCGAGCAGACACCCGATCCCCCTCATTCGAACTTCATGTTGCAGCCACGCCAGAGGCCGTTTCGCCGACCGTTCGACCCGTCATTCCTGCTGGCGGCCGTGGCCACCGGCGCGTTCTATTACGTCGTGTATCAGCCGTCGATGCAGGGCTCGATCCTGCATCGCTATACGACCGAGCACGCCGTCGAGCACGTCATCGTCGCCCTGTTCATCTGGGGTGTCTTCGATATCGTCTGGAAGTTCCTCTCGTTCCCGCGCGAGATTCTGGCGCTCAAGCACGACTGGCTCCCCCCGCGTCAGGGACGCGAGCCGGCCGCCGCGGCATCCGTCCTGCTCGCGCAGATCGCCCAGAAGCCCGCCTGGCTGCGCGGATCCAAGGTGGGCAAGCGCCTCGTCCGCGCGCTCGAATTCGTGAGTGACAAGGGGTCGGCCGAAGATTATCGCGAACACATCCTGTACCTGGCCGAACAGGACGACGATCAGGCACACGCCAATTACACCCTCACCCGTTTCGTGACGGGGATTTCCCCCGTGCTCGGGTTCCTGGGGACGGTCGTGCACTTCGGCACCGCGCTCAGCGGCTTTTCCGCCGACGACGTCACCACCAAGCTGCCCGAAATCATCAAAGAGATGGGCTCGGCGTTCAACACCACGGCCGTGGCGCTGACGACCGCCATGACGATGATGTTCTCGCTGTTCATCTGCGAGCGGATGGAGCGCGCGATCGTCCACGCGATCGACCGCCTGATCGAGCGCGAGCTGCTCAATCGATTCGAGTCGAACGATGCAAACATCTCGCCATTCCTGACGGCCCTGCAGGCGGCGCACGAAGCCGCGGTGGGCGAGATCTCGACGATTCTCTCGCGCCAGATCGAAATCTGGTCGCAGAACCTCGATACGCTGTTCGAGCGGTTCGATCGGCGGCAGATTCATGAGGTTCAGGGCTGGCAAGGGGCGCTTGACGCGCTGCAGCAAAGGCTCGAGGCCCACGACGCGGGCCGCGCCGACCAGGTGCGGCAGATCCTGGGGACCGTCGATGCGCGCCAGGACACGCACATGGCGCAGATTCAATCGTTGCTCGAACGGACCGCGGCTGCGAAAGACGATTTCGCCGGCCTGACACAGGCGCTGCGCGACCTGGCCTCCGACGAAGGCCGGCTCGTCGAGCTGCAGTCGCACCTGGCCGACAACCTGCGCGTCCTGCGCGAAACCCAGCAGATCGAAGACGCCCTGCACGGCCTGACCGGCGCGATCCACCTGCTCACCGCCCGCCACCGCCAGCCCGGCCTGCACGAAGCCGCCTAGCGGCTCGGTCCCAGGCTCTGCCTGGGACCGCACTGCCGCCGAGGCTCCGCCTCGCCACGACATTCACCCGGCCGCGTTGCAGGCCTTTCGCAACCACGTTTCCAATTCGGAGTCGACCTCGTCAATGTGCGCGATGCGGACGCGGTGGCTCACCATCGCGTTGAAGCTGCCGGAGTTCTCCAGCCGGGCCGTCGCGGTTTGCCCCTTCAAATTGATCCCCACGTCCAGGCGCGTCGCCGTCGCGGGTTGAATGATTGCGAACTGTTTGGCGCGGCGCACGCTGACGTAGGCTTTCTTGGGCGCGAATTCCACGTCGCCGTCGATTCGTTGCAACACCGTGACCAGCTCTTCTGCTTGAGCATTTTCACGATCTCGCCGTGTTTCGAGAACTTCCCCGCGCGAATCAGCTTGAGCCACTCGGCAAAGCTCTTGCCCGTTGTCTCACGAAGCCGCTCGATCATGTCCTTCCGCATTTCTTCCGGTGACTTTGCCATGGGTTCACCTCGCAGGCCATTTCGGTTTGTGGACTTACACCTTATTCTCAAGCGGCCAGTTTTCTGACCGGCACTTCCCGGGAGTGAGCGGCTCAAGGACCTTGAACAACACGTGCAGGAGCCGCACTCCGAACGACGGCCGGCCGCGCTCAATGACCGCCTTGAGCGTGCTGCAGATCATCGGGCCTCCCTGGTTCATCTGTTTGGCCGTCTTCGTGCCGTCTGGCAGATTCTCGTGCGTGAGCGTGTATTCGACGCCGCCGTCGACCTCTTTCAACTCATGAATCACCGTGCAGGGCGGATCGTCGAACTGGGTGAAGCGAAACGTGTGGACATATCGGTGCGGCGGCTGGAATTCGAGCACCTCGCCGACGATGGCGGTGTATTTTCCGCTCGGCGAGCGCATGCGGATCTGGCCGCCGGGCTTCAATCCGTCGGTCTCGAGGCGCATATTGAACATGCACTTCTGCAGCTCGCCAATCTTGGTGATCTCGCGCCAGACGCTGTCGATCGAACCGCGAATGATGACTCGGAAGATCGCCTTTTCACCGCCGGCCATGAATTCTCTCCTTCGTTTCCACGCGATATTTCACCCTGGTCACCGCACTCGCCCACAGCGCGCTGTACTCGGTGGTCCAGCGGTCGTAGATCATCTGGATCGGGACGCTATTGAAATACAACCGGCGGTTTCGCCCTTCCTTTTCGGAGATAACCAGCCCCGCCTGCACGAGAACCCGCAAGTGCTTCATCACGGCGATGCGGCTCATCTTGAAAAACGCAGAGACATGTTTGACTCCGCAGCCCGGACGGTCTTTCACAATGTCCAGAATCTTCCGTCGGGCCGGACTTCCTAACGCCACAAAGATCGCATCCATGGAATCGGACATAATAGGTAACTCATAGGTTACATATCTGCAAGCGATCCGTCAACCGAAAGAAGCGAGCCGCTCGATGCGGCGGAGTTCATACCAGCGAGTCGAGGGGACCATACTGCCGGTGGGTGCCGCTCTCCATTGAAATCGTACCGCTTTCTGACCGCGCATTCCAAAAAGTCGCGGAGACGATTTCGACTCGCTGTTGAGACCCCTGCCGGTTCATCCGGCAGGTGAATCAGATTGAATAGCTATGAGGCATCTGCACGAGTTCAGGTGCGAATTCCGGTCATCGCTGAAAAATCTCGTTCACCTGCCACACGAGGTGGCAGGGGTCTTGAACGCGCCTTACGTTTGCTATTTAGCCGACAAATCTTCTTCACCTGCCGCACAAGGCAGCAGGAGTCGAGACTTGCGACGCCAATTGCGCGGCAATCGGTGGGCCTCACTTTGTTCGAGTCACCCTGCGAACGAGGCATCGATGGGAGTTCGGCTGCTTGGCGGGTCGCGACCGACCAAGATTTCCTTTCTGCCGTGGCAGTA
Source organism: Planctomycetia bacterium (assembly GCA_016200145.1). Lineage (GTDB taxonomy): Bacteria > Planctomycetota > Planctomycetia > Planctomycetales > Planctomycetaceae > JACQFH01. The sequence goes on from JACQFH010000394.1 coordinate 7,698, forward strand.
TTCCCCATCGACCAGTTCTGCGAGTGACCATACTTGCGGTCCTTTGGCGTCTGTCTCTCGAATCGCGTGGAGGGGTACATCGTGCGGATAAAGATCGATCGCCAGCCAGGCCAGATTCTCGGCCATCTGGAGATCGCGCAAGTTGATCGAGGCCACGATGTTCTGTTTCGATTCGATCTGCCGAGCCAGGGCCCGCACGCTTTTAAAAGATTGGCTGAGAGCTTCGAGACATGCGCGCGTTCCTTGATCTTACGAAGTGGGTCCAATAGGCCACTCTACACTAAAGCGGTCTGACGCGTCACTTGTCTTCGATGCGTCCCGTGTAGGTCCGGGCCGGACCTCGCGCGCGCCGCGCCTCGTTCCCACGCTCTGCGTGGGAACGCGCGTCCGGACGCTCTGCGTCCTGCGTGATTCGCTCTGCCCGCAAGCAGATCTTTACTTGTCGGAACGCGACGCAGAGCGTCGGCAAGTGCGTTCCCGCCCGGCAGGCGGGACCTACTCTTGAGGAACTTCCCTCCAGACCAAAGTTCCTCGCCCTCATGTGCCCGTCGCCGGGCTACCCCAGCTTTCTACTTTCTCTACTTTGCATACTTTTCATGCTCCGCAGGAGCTGGTTCGGGTTGTTGGGTCGGTCGAGCAGCATTGAGATCGGATTCAGCCGGCTGGAGGGACTCCCCATCCAGGGCAGCTCTTCCACTCCCAGGATCCGGCCCGGGGAGGCGGCCCTCCCCACCTGCCCATCTCCGTTCGGCCGATCGACCTCCGCCGCCGGTGCGGTGGCCGGACGTGCAGGCCGAATTTCGCACTGCACCTCGTTCCCGCCCATCGCTGCCGCCTCGGGCGCTTCGCCTGCCAGATCGGCATCGGTAATCGGTGCAAACTCAGCAGCAGGCCGGCACTCCCCAAATTGAACCCCGTCCACCATTCCGCACTCCGCATTCCGAATTCCGCATTCATCGTCTCCCCCCTCATCCCGCTTTCCGAAACCCGCATGCCGCATGGCAAACTCCTCCTTCGACATCCACACCACGCTCGAACCCTCCTGGTATCCCTCACGTTCCCGCTTCGCGCCGATCTCTGTGAACGCCCGGCGAACCTGCCCTTCCGAGAAGCCATATTCCTTCCCCAGGCCGATCACGATCTTGGAATGCTCGGCCTTTTCGGCGAGCAGCTCGCTCAGCCATTGGCCGCAATCGCTGAGCTTGCGGATCGGATCGTACGGGTCGATCGATCCCTCGAGCCAGTCGAGCCGATTCTGTCCCGGACGAAACGCCAGGCCCGTCGGCAGCTCGGCGTAGTTCATCTGGGTCGGCAGGAACATCAGGCGCCGGCGGTCTTCCGGATCGCGAACGCAACACCACCGGCAGCGGGCGGCGCTCGTGTCGAAGGGGGATTTCACCGCGACCTGGGCCAGCCGGTCGAACCGGACGTCGGCCCGCAATGTGGCAATGATCGCCACGCGGTGTTCGGAGGCCAGCCGGTTCAACTGGTGCAGCACTTCGGCCAGTTCTCCCTTCCCGGCACAGAAATCGGAGAGCGCGTCGATCACCAGCAGGCGAATCGACGGGTCGCGACGCAGCAAATGGCCCACGGCCGGCAGATCGAGGGGCAGGGCCAGGGGGCGGATGTCGAGCCGGTCTTCGTGGTCGATTGTCTCGAACTCGTGGAATTGAACACACTGCTGGGAATTGGCCCCCATCGCCTTGAGGCGCGCACCAACAACGTCCGCCGGGTCATCCTGCCGGCACAGGATCAGCGCCTTGGAGCCGCGGCGCGCTTGCGGAGTGCCGTCCGGCCAGGGGCGGTCGTCAGAGAGGCGGGCCGCCAGATCGGGGGCCACCAGCGACTTGCCCGCCCCGGCGGGCCCTTCAATGAGGGTGACCCGGCCGTTGGGAATCCGTCCGGCCCAGAGCCAGTCGATTTCGCCGCACAGGCCACTGTGGAGAAGGGCCCGATCGCAGCGCGCCCCGACATGAAAGGTGACTTCCCGGGAATCATCAGGCGCCAGGCCTTCGAACGGAGACGTTTCACGGTCGGACA
>JACQFH010000395.1 GCA_016200145.1 Planctomycetia bacterium
TACAACACGGTTGTCGCCGGATTGAAAAGCCCAAAGCCGGGCACGATCCACGCGGGCCTCAATGCGATGAAGACGCCGAACGCCTACTTCTGGATTTCTGGCGGAGACCAGGCGTCGATGCGGCAGTTGAATCTGCGACATATTGAAAGCCAGAATTGGATGAATGCCGACGCGGCCACTCCGCAGGCGATGGCGATTGGTCTGACGAAAAATAGTGGTGGCAGTCCTGGCGGCGGCGGCGGTGGGCCTCCGGGTGCGGGTGGTGGTGGGCCTCCGGGTGGTGGTGGGCCTCCGGGCGGTGGCAACGTGCCGGGCGCTGGGAATATGCCTGGCGGTGGAATGCCCGGCGGCATGCCGGGAATGGGCGGCGCCGGCGGTGCGGGCGGCGCTGGCGGCGCTGGTGCAAATCGTCCGTTGATGATTGTCGTGGGATGGGCATTCACTTCGGAAGCGGCTGCACAAGTCATGGAACAAATCTTCGAAGGGATCATGGAATCCATGAAACCGAAGAATGATGCAGGGCAGGGAGGGGCGCCGGGCGGTCCTCCGGGAGGTCCTGGCGGTCAGCCGGGTGGTCCTCCAGGCGGTCCTGGCGGCCAGCCGGGTGGTCCTCCAGGCGGTCCTGGCGGCCAGCCGGGTGGTCCTCCGGGAGGTCCCGGTGGTCAGCCGGGCGGTCCTCCGGGTGGGCCTGGTGGTCAACCCGGCGGTCCTCCGGGTGGGCCCGGGGGCAGAGGCCGCGGCCGCGGCCGCCGCATCGATACCACTCAAAACGAACAAATCCTGGATATCGGGATGTTCCAGCAGCAGCCGCCAGGCCCTCCGACGGGCCCGCCGGGAGGACCATCGGGTGGCGGCGCCCCGGGTGGTGGGCCCCCAGGAGGTATGCCGGGTGGCATGCCTGGTATGGGAGGTCAGCAGCAGGACAATCCGAATGTCACGTACTACAATTTCAAACGAGAAGACGAAACGCTGAGAATGTGGTACACGGTTCCGAAAGACGATACGGGGACCGTCGGAAAAATCATCGCCAAGGCCCTCGGGACGCTGGCGGCGCCGCCGCTCGATGACGGGCTGTTTGACGGTTCGCTTAAGCTTCTCGGTCAGGGCTATCGCCAGTGGGAATCGGCCGTTCCTGCGGATAAGTTCACCGGCTACCGCAAGGCAGGCGGCGATGTGCCTGAGGAGCACTACAGTTGGCTGACTGAGCTTCTGCCCTACATCGGGCACGAAAGCCTGTATCGCAAATTCGATTTTCAGAAGCCGTGGCACAGCCCGTTCAACGGCCCGTATGCGGAAGCGTTGATTCCGTCGTTTTTGAATGCGGCTGATCCACGGAAAACGTGGAATGAACGGGGCATCCCGCCGATGGGAGTGACGCACTTCGCCGGCATGTCGGGAATCGAAGACAGGCGGAACGTCGTGGCGGCGATGTTGCCGCGCACCGATCCGCGGGCCGGCATCTTTGGCTACGACAGCATCGCCCGGCAGAGCGACATCACCGATGGAACGGGGACGACGATCATGATGATCGGCACGGGAGAAGTGATTAATCCCTGGGTGCGAGGCGGCGGCGCGACGATCCGTGGCGCCCGCCAGCCCTACTTTAATCCGCTGACCGGGTTCGGTTCCCGCGGCCTGGGGGCGCCCGGCGCTTACGTCCTGATGGCGGACGGCTCGGCCCGCGTGATCATGGGCACCGTCGATCCGGAGATTTTCAAGGCGATGTGCACGATCCATGGGGCTGAGCAGGTTGATATGGCCAAGCTCGTCGGGCAAAGCGGCAATTAACTCAATAGGGCTTTCTCATGAAGAGTCGAATCACTTTGGGTCTGGCTGCCGCTCTGCTGCTGGCTGGTCTGCCCGCCGGCGCCCGCGCCGATTACATCGAATACGATTTGGGTACGCTGGGGAAAGCGATCACCGAGCTGGCGGGCGCGAAATTGCAGGGGATCGACATGGGCAACAACACCAAGATTACGTTGCCCGGCAAGGCGGTCGTGCAGGGGGGGCCGAATCCGCTGCTCACGTACACGCATCCCAACGGGACGACCGTTCACTTTAAGCTGAAAGACGTCAAGCACATCAAAGCGCCCACGAATCAGCAGCTTTTCAACAAAATGCTGGGGCAGGCCGGGAAAGATCCGGAAGCCGTGATGAAGGCGGCCGTGTGGGCGCTCAAGAAAGGCCTGTTGACCGATTTTTACAGAGGGGTCGACAAGGTCGTGGACCTCGATCCCAAGAACGAAGCGGGGCTCAAAGTTCAGGAGCTGAAGAAGAAGATGAAAGAGCCGCTTCCGGTCAATGAGGCTGCAGAGAAGAAATTCCGCGACATCGTCAAGCGCCCCAACATGCGGATTGAGCAGAGCAATCACTATATGCTCATCACCGATACCGACACCAAGCCGCCGAAAGGCAAGACCAAGACGCGGGCCCAGCAGCGTCTCGATCTGCTCGAAAAAGTTTACGAGAGTTTCATGCTCCTGTTCCATGCGCAGGATGTGCAACTGGACATCCCGACCGAACGGATGATGGTCGTGCTGTTCAAGAACTACGATCAGTTCCAGGAATACAGCATTGCGATCCACCCCTCTCTGGCGAGCGCCGCCGGGTTTTATGATCCGCTTTCGAACGTCGCCTATTTCTACGACTTCGGCACTGACGACATCATCCAGTATCTGGATAAGGTGACGAAAGTGTTTCGCGACGAGGCCAAGGACGCTAAAAAGTGGAAGAACAATCCGGATGCCATTCTTTACGCGAAGTTGCTGGATATGCTCCTTGACGTGCAGCGCGAGAATTCCGACATCACGGTGGTCAGCCACGAATGCACGCACCAGATGGCCGGCAACACGGGGTTGTTTCCCCGCCACATCCGAACGCCGCATTGGGTGCACGAGGGGCTGGCGTCGTACTTCGAGGTGCCCAGCGACGGGGTCTGGGCCGGGATCGGCGACGTCAGCCGCCGGCGCGTGACGGCATATCGCGAGCTGGCTGCGGCCGACCGCACCAAGCTGGTGACCAACGTCGATTTCGTGGTCAGTGACCAGATCTTCCGGCTGGGGCCGGAATTCGGCTACGCGTTTGGCTGGGCCATGACGCACTTCATGATCGAGAACCATCTCAAGGAATTCATCGATTTCTATCGCATTCTGGGAGAGGTTCCCTCGGACGTGAGATTGAACCCCGACCTGTTGCAGAAGCTGTTCCACCACGCCGTCAAGAGCGATATGACCGCGCTGGACGCCGAGTGGAAAGCCTACATGAAGTCGCTGAAGACCGAATTGGAAAAAGTCGAAGAAGCCGAGGAGGCGAAAGACCGGTAGGCCCCTTGGTCCTGTGCGGTTGGCCGCCGCCGGTTTTCAGCAACCGCCATCGGCCGTCACCGTCGGGCGCCGCCTTCTCGTTGCGAAATTCAAAATCCCTCGCCTGTCCTGCGACCGGCGAGGGATTTCTGTTTGAAGCGGCTCGGGCGAAGCTACCGGGCTAGGATTCGAACCTAGACAAACAGGACCAAAACCTGTTGTGCTACCGTTACACTACCCGGTAAAACCGGGGGAATCTTACGCCATGCAGGCCGCGGCTGGCAAGCTCGCGCGTTGACTGCGGCGGTTGGCTCGCGCCCTCGGTCGAATGACTCACGGCCCCATCCTGCTCCAAATACAACAACGCAACTGCGCGGGTAGGTCCTCAGGGCCCAGGATTCGATCCGTCGCAAGTGCCCGACCCGACCGCCCCGGAGAATCTGGAACGAGACAGTGGGCGAGGCATCCTCCTGATGCGGTCTTTCATGACTTGGATTCGTTTCAGCGAACGGGGCAATTGCGTCACTCTCTGCAAATGTTCCTCTGCGGCACTGTCCCCTGTTGAAGGTGTGGCTTGCCATCTGGCGATTCCGTCCGCCTGAGGTTCGGCAGCGTTTCCGATGGAGAGCGCCCTGCTGGCGCGCCTCGCTGAGCCGAAGCCGTCACGTCGACCCAACGGGCGACCCCGCGGTCGAGCGGGGGCGGGAAGGCGAATCAGTTCACACGGCGCCGAGCGGCGTGGTAGAATCGCGGTTGTTCGTGGATCATTCTGGAGGGCATGATGTCGAGAATATCTGTGTTCATCGTCGCAATGCTTGTCCCTTGTGTCGCGGCGGCGGCGGAAAAGGCCATTTCCGGTAAGGTCTCGGAAGTCGATGCCGCCAAGAACACGATCACGATTGGCGACCCGGATCTGGACGAGAACCTGAAGCTGGAGGTCAGCCGCAAGACGGAGATCAGCGTGGATGGCAAGAAGCAACCGCTGACTTTGGTCAAGACGGGGCAGTTCGTCGAGGTAACTTATGACGACAAACTGGAAATCGCCACGACCATCATCGCCAACAACGAGCTCGATGCAGCCGCCGAAAGCGAATTCGCCCGGAAAAAGGCCGCCGCGATTCGGGACAAGCTTGTCGGTTGTTATGCCGTGAATCTCGTGCGTGGCAAAGAACGCCGAGATTTTTTCATGAACGTCTGGCCGGATGCAAACATGAAATGGGATGGCCAGCAGATTGGCAGTTGGGAGGTGAGCCACGGGAAATTGACACTGACGCTCGTAAGACCGGAGATGAAAGGTCGAGTGAAATTCGCCAAGAACAATTTGATCGGAGAGCTTACCGATCCGCAAAAACATGCCTGGAAAATTTCCTGCACCCGGTTGTATAGCACAAAATGGGACTTCGAAGGCCCACAGGGACGGCGGGTCGTGGTCCTCTGGTCGAACGGCCGCATTGATCGGCCGGATAATAAGGCAAGATGGGTGTCGATCGGAAACAGAATCGACCTGACCTGGCCGAATGGCTTCACCGACTCCTGCGTGTGGTCCGCCGACAAAAGACGATTCGAGGGAAGAAACAAGCGGGATGAACTGATTTCCGGTAAGCTCATCGAGGACTAATCCTCAGGAGCCCACGCGGCGGTGTTGCCCCCTCACGAAAGTCACCGACGCTGGAGTTGCCGAACTGAAGCAGGCACTGCCAGGACCAGCGAATCGCAGTGCTGTCAGGCTGGAAAGCCTGTCCTGCGGCGGGCTTTGCAATCGAACAGGGGGTCGGCTAGAGTGAAGTCCTGACAGCCTCTGCCTCACTCCGACCTGTAACTTCCTGCCATTTCTCTGCACGAGGAGACCACCATGAGCGCTTCATCCAAACCTGGCATCACCCGCCGGGACCTGATCAAGACCAGCGGCCAGTTTGCCGCCGCGGCGGCCCTGACGAACGCCTTGCTGCCCGGACTGTACGCCGGCGAGAGCAACACGATTCAATTCGCGCTGGTCGGCTGCGGCGGGCGAGGCACAGGCGCTGCCGCGAATGCGCTGTACACGAAAAGCGGCCCCACGAAACTCGTGGCGATGGCCGACGTCTTTCCCAAAAAGCTCGCCGACAGCTTCAGCACCCTCAAGACGCAGGACGGCGGCGCGCTGACGGCTCAGCTCGACGTGCCGGAAGACCGCAAGTTCGTCGGCTTCGATGGCTACAAGAAGGCCATGGACTGCCTGAAGCCGGGTGACGTGGTGCTGCTCACGACGCCTCCGGCCTTCCGCTGGGTGCAGTTCAGTTATGCCATTTCCAAGGGGCTGAATGTGTTCATGGAGAAGCCCACCACCGTCGACGGTCCCAGCACGCGCAAGATGCTCGATCTGGCCGCCGAGTCGGTGAAGCGCGGCTTAAAGGTGGGAGTGGGCCTGATGTGCCGGCACTGCAAGGCCCGCGCCGAATTGTACGATCGGATCAAGATGGGCGAAATCGGTGACATCGTGCTGATGCGGGCGTATCGCCTGGCCCGCGGACAGACGGCCAAGGAATTCACCAAGAAAAAGCCGCCGGACATGCCCAGCGAGCTGCTGTACCAGATTCAGATGTTCCATTCGTTCCTGTGGGCCAGCGGCGGCGCGTACAGCGACTTCCTGATCCACAACATCGACGAGTGCTGCTGGATGAAGGACGCCTGGCCGGTCGAAGCAAAAGGCTTCGGCGGCCGGCATTTCCGTGGAGACAACGTGGACCAGAACTTCGATACCTACGCGATCGAATACACGTTCGCGGACGGCAGCAAGTTCCAGCTCGACGGCCGGGGGGTGGACGGCGCCTACTCCGAATTCGCCAGTTATGCGCACGGCAGCAAGAACTCAGCCGTCATTTCGAAATCGGGACACAGCCCGGCCAACTGCGCCATCTACAAGGGCCAGAAGGTGCTCAGCAAGCGGGACATGATCTGGGAATTCGGTCAGAAGGAACCGAACCCCTACCAGCTCGAATGGGACGCGCTGATCGAGGCGATCCGCCAGGACAAGCCACATAACGAAGCCGAGCGCGGCGCCAAGGCGAGCCTGGTGACGGCGATGGGACGCATGGCGGCCCATACGGCGCAGGTCGTCACTTATGACGACATCCTGAACTGCGACCACGAATTCGCTCCCGACGTGGACAAGCTGACGCTCGATGGCCCGGCTCCGCTGATCGCGGATTCCGAAGGCAAGTATCCGGTTCCGGTGCCAGGGTTGAAGAAGAGAGAGTATTAGGATTTCGGATTCGGCAACGGAAAATGAGCGACCCCCCGTCTGCGAGGGCAGACGGGGGGTCGTGTTTTTGCCGGCGTCGGAAATGCCCTCGGGGTGACTTGAACACCCACCCGGTTTACCCGGACTAGGACCTGAACCTAGCGCGTCTGCCAATTCCGCCACGAGGGCCGGCAGGAAGGATCGACATTAGCTCATCAACGGCGTGGTGACAAGTCGCGGATGATCGTCCGGCCACGCCATCCAAAAAAAGAAACCGAGTTCACATGAACTCGGTTGAACATTGATCGTCTGGATGTCTGAACTTTGGCCGTCTGGCGTCGAGCGCGGCATCCTGTCGCAAGGCCCATCGCCGCGGACCGGCCTCGCGTGGGGCCGACCTATGTCGCGTCGTTATGCAGCACGAGGTCTGCCCCGTGCGACTCGGTATCTTTCGCCTGCATCTCGTCGAGCACGACCGGGTGCCACGATTCATCTCGTTCACCGGCCGGCTTGTAATTCTCTCGGGCCCACCGCCGCAGGCGAATTTCCTCAATGAAATCCACGTCCGTCAAAATCGCGTGCATGACTGCAGCCCTTTCCTACGATGCAACCGGCTTGGAAAAGAAACGACTGTGATGACTCGGGGGTCAATCAGCAGCAACTAATCATCGGTCGAGAATAGCAATCGTTCGCACTAAAACTCAAGAGAATTCACCCCAAATCCGGTCGCATGAACGAAGATTTATATCGCCCCAAAAACCTCGGAATTCTGCTGCAATTCAGGACAGTTGTCGGCCAGGTCACTATTCCAAATTCCTCAAAATCGCAGATTCAATCCACAGCCGGAGGAAGCAGGATGCCCATTTTCCGGTTGTTAATCTGGGGGACTTTGGCGGGGTGCTCTCGGCGTGCCGAAACTGTCGTCCGGACGGCGAAAGCGGCCCTCTACACGATTGTTGCGGCAAACAGGCTGCGGCCGACAACGTGGATCTGCTCGAAGGAGAGGTTCTTATTGAACCGGCAGACAATCGTCCAGCCGCCGTTGACCGCCTCGCGCGAACGCAACACGGTTGCCGTGGTATCCACGTGTTCGTCAATCGTGCGGTTTGTGATTCGCAGGAGAATCCGCGAATCGGCAGGAAGCGGCTCGGGCAGGCAGAATGAAATTCCGCTCATGCTCACATCCAAGAGCGTGCCCTTGCGCTGCGTGGAATGCAGCCGCCACGCAATGCGTTCGGCGGTCAGCCGCTCGTCGGTGGTGCAGGGACAGACGGCCACCAGACATTCGCTTTCGCGCCGGGGAAGCTTGCGGCGGTCGGATGCCAAGCCGGCCGACGGCGCGGGGCGAATTACGCGCGGGGCTTCGCTCCGATTTTGCGGGTGCAAAGCCGGCGTGCCGCGCGACGACGCGGGCAAATCGGCACGGCTGCGATTGACAATGTACGACTCCAGGGAGTCGACTTCGGTCCGACAGAGTTGCGGCAAAGGGTCGAAGTCGCTGATTTCAAAAACTGCTTCAAGAAGGCTTGCCGAGAGGTCGTATTCCGGGTCGCCGATCGGCGCCGCCAAAGTTGCACGCGTGGATTGCTGATCGAGCGGAATCTGACCGGGAGCGTCATAAAGGCGCTGTAAAGACGACAGCAGGAGCTTGGAACTCGACGCCTGCCCGGCGGATCCTGCGGCGGCCGAGTCGGGAACATCCGCCGCAGCCGGGCGGCACGCCCCTGCGGGGGCGGTGCCATTATTTTCCGAGGCGTGGACCTGTTCTGGAATTCGAACAGCAGACTGGTTGCAGGCGATCCGGGGCTGGCAGGACTTCATCTCAGCACGTTTCCAGACGATGATTGACACGGAACCGGGGGCGCAATAACGCGCGTAGAAATGTAGCTCGCAAACCAGTCCGCGTCAAAAAAATGCCAATTTATCGGTCGATGTATCAAAGGTTGCCGATTTGAGGCGGATTTCGCGGTTTCAGTGCCTTGTGGCGGGCAGTTTTGACGAATATACTGCCCATTCTCGTAACTGTGATGCCAGTCCGATGTTGAGTCACGCGAATGCGGTTTACTCTGATTGACCGGATCACTTCCATTGAGCCGGGGAAGTCGATCACGGCGATTAAAAACCTGTCACTGGCAGAGGAATACCTGGCAGACCATTTTCCGGGTTTTCCCGTCATGCCCGGCGTGCTGATGGTTGAAGCGATGGTTCAGACGGGGGCGTGGCTGATGCGGCTGCATGAGGATTTTGCCTACAGCATGGTGATGCTGAAGGCTTCGCGAGCCGTGAAATTCGTCAATTTCGTCGCGCCGGGCCGCACACTGCAGGTTACGACCGAGGTTCAGGGTTGGAATGGCGGAGAATGCACGTTCAAGGGAACGGGGACGGTCGGCGGAGAGTCGGCCGTTTCAGCCAAGTTGACGCTGGTGCGATTTAACCTGGCCGACCAGGATCCGAAGCTGAAGGGGGCCGACGCAACTCAAATTCGAGCGGCCCGTGAGCTGTTTTCGCAGCTCTGGCCGGGAGACGGCGGCCGGGCGGCCTCGTGATCTTCCGCACCGCGACCGAAAGCCTCTTTCGACAATCACAGCCCGATCGTCAATGAAAGATCGAGATGACGCCATTTGAGGGAAGAACAGCGCTGGTGACAGGCGGCAGCCGGGGAATTGGCCGCGCGATCGTGCAGTCGCTGGCACAGGCGGGCGCCAAGGTGGCGTTCGTGTATCAATCGAACGCCCAGGCGGCCGATCAGCTTGTGTCGGAACTGGCTTCGCAGCAGCTTGCCGTCTCGGCGCACCAGGCCGACGTCCGCAACAAGGAAGCCGCAGACCGGATCGTGCAACAGGTCGTCGAGCAATGGGGGCGCCTGGATATTCTTGTCAATAATGCCGGGATCGTCCGCGACACCCTGCTGGCGATGATGTCTGCCGAACAGTGGCACGAGGTGATTGAGACAAACCTGACGAGCGTCTTCAATTTCTGCCAGGCGGTGACGCGGCCGATGATGTCGGCCCGCTACGGTCGGATCATCAATATGTCGAGCGTGGCCGCCGAATTCGGGAACAAAGGGCAGGCCAATTATGCCGCCAGCAAAGGGGGCATCGAAGGCTTCACGCGCTGTCTGGCGAAAGAGCTGGCCAGTCGCGGCGTGACGGTTAATGCCGTGGCGCCGGGGTTTATCGAGACCGATATGACGGCGGCCGTACGAAATGCTGCCGAAGCGGAAATCAAAAAAGCGATCCCCGCCCGCCGCCTGGGGCAACCCCAGGACATTGCGCAGGCGGTGCTGTTTCTGGCAGGCGAAGGAGCATCGTACATTACGGGCCAGGTCTTGAAGGTGGACGGAGGTCTCACGCTGGGTGGGTTCTAGCGCATTGTCTCTGGCCGGTCTGCGAATTGCGGATTCGACCGGTGTGTCGGTTTCTGCGGGCCAGCGGAGCCGCAATTGAAATTTGTGGGTTGGGGAGCCGGCCGTCTCGCCGCGGCCGAATCGCCCCTGACACTGGCTGGTGCGGCGAGGACGATCATTGCGGGAACCGGCGGACACACGTCCGCCGCAACGCAAGAGGAGAAATTGATGCCAACGGCTGATGAGATTTACACGAAGGTACGAGACACGCTGGTTGACGCGCTGGGCGTCGACGACGACGAAGTGACTCCCGAAGCGACGCTGGTCGGCGACCTGGGAGCGGAATCAATCGATTTTCTCGACATCGTATTTCGTCTCGAGAAAAACTTTTCGATCAAGATTCCTCGCGGAGAACTGTTTCCCGAAAGCCTGGCCGCCGATCAGACCCTGGTGAAAGACGGCGTCGTCACGCCGCAGGGGATCGCCGAATTGCGGACTCGCATGTCGCACGCCGACATCGACAAATTCGCGAAGAACCCGAAGGTCGAGAATATCCAGGAGCTGTTTACGGTGCAGATGATCGTGAACTTCGTCCAGAAGAAGCTGGCAGGAGGAGCAGCCTGAAGTCGCTCGCCCTGAGCTTCGAAGAGAAGCTCTGCAGCGACCTGGGCCCAGGGGACTTCGAATGCGCTGGTTCTGGATCGACCGGTTTGTGGAATTCAACAGGGGGGAGACGGCCCGCGCGATCAAGAACGTCACGCTCGCCGAAGACCACCTGCACGATCACTTTCCGGGCTACCCCGTTATGCCTTGTTCGCTCATCATCGAGGGCATGGCGCAGACCGGGGGCATTCTGCTGGCCGAGAAACTGAACTTCGAAAGCCTGGTCGTGATGGCCAAGATCCCCAAGGCCGTGTTTCACAGTTGGGCCTGTCCGGGAGATACGCTGGTGTACGACGCGAAAATCCTGGACGCGCGCGAGGACGGGGGAATCGTCGAGTGCACGGCCCGCATCGGAGAGCGCCCTGTGGCCGAGGCCGAATATGTGTTTGCCTGTCTGCCAAACAGCCAGTCGAAGACCGCCTGCCAGGAAAACTTCCTGAAGACGATGCAACTGCTGGGGGCTGGAGACGTCGGGCCTGCGGCGGCAGGCCCAAACTGAGGTACCCGTATTTCGTCCGATTGAGTAAGCTTGACGTATGACAGGAACTCCCAGGCGGCGCGTCGTAGTGACCGGTATCGGGGTGATCACCCCCATCGGCAACGACGTCGAGTCCATGTGGAAGGTGCTCCGCGAAGGGGGCAGCGGCATCGGTCGCATTACGCACTTCGACGCCTCGAATTTTCCCACGAAAATTGCGGCCGAAGTCAAAAATTTCAACGTCGCAAACTACGTCGACGAACCCGGCCGCTTTGCCGAGTCGGGCCGGAACATCCTGTTCGCGATCGGGGCTGCCACCGAGGCGGTCCGCGCGTCTGGAATTCAAGAGACGTCGCTCGACCCCTCGCGGTTCGGCGTGTATCTGGGCGCGGGCGAGGGCCAGCAGGACTTCCCTGTGTTCATGAAGCTCGTCAGCGATTCCCTTCGCGACGGGGCGATCGACCTGGAAAAATTCACCCAGGCCGGCCTCAAGCACCTGAACGCCCAGTTCGAGATGGAGCAGGAGCCGAACATGCCGGCCGCGCATCTGGCCGCGCTGTTCAACGCCCAGGGGCCGAACCTGAACTGCCTGACGGCCTGCGCCGCGTCGAGCCAGGCGATCGGCGAGGCCACCGAGATCATCCGCCGCGGCGACGCCGACGTCATGCTCTCGGGGGGCGCCCATAGCATGATTCATGCGTTCGCGACGGGTTTGTTCTCGGGGAAGGCGCCGGAATGCTCGTTCTGGAAGACCTCGATCACGCGCGGGCCCGCGGTGCGCACATCTACGGCGAACTCGTCGGCTACGGCACCACGGCCGACGCCTTCCACATCACCGACACGCATCCGGAAGGGCGTGGCGCCGTGTCGTGCATTCAGATGGCGCTGCGTGATGCGGGCCTCGGATCGGCCGACATCGACTACATCAACGCGCACGGCACCAGCACCGACGTCAACGACCGCGTCGAAACGATGGCGATTCGCAAAGCGCTCGGGAAGGACGCCTACTCGACCCCCGTATCGAGCATCAAGAGCATGATGGGGCACCTGATCGCCGCCGCCGGCAGCGTGGAAGCGATCACCTGCCTCCTGGCGATCCGCGACGGAGTGATTCCCCCCACGATCAATTACGAGACCCCCGATCCCGAGTGCGATCTCGATTACGTGCCGAACCAGGCCCGGCAGGCGCCCGTCAATTCGGCCCTGTCGAACAGTTTCGGGTTCGGCGGCCAGAATATCTCACTGATTTTTTCGGCGTTCAAAGGGTGACGCTCTGCGGCATCAGGCCGCGGCCGATTTGTCGGAACAAAAGTGCATGGTTGCCAGAGAGGGTCGTCCTTACGAGCTGTTGGTCGCCGATGACGACGCCGAATTCCGGCGGACGCTCAGGCAGGTGCTGGAGCCGCACGTCGAATTGTGCGAAGCCGAATGCGGCGAGCAGGCGGTCGAGATCGTCCGCACGCGCGACGTCGACCTGGTGCTGCTCGACATGCACATGCACGTGCTGACGGGGCTCGACACGCTGCGGTTGCTGAAGTCGCTGCGTGCGGCGCTGCCCTGCATCATCATCACGGCCAGCTTCACCGAAGAGCTGCGGCGCTCGGCTGCCGAAGCGAACGCTTTTTCGGTGCTCAAGAAACCGGTCACCCGGCGGACGCTGCTCTCGACCGTGTCGCTGGCCCTGCAAACCGCGTACGACGACCCCGAAGTCGCCAACTGGCTCGTCCGCCGCGAAGTGTAGTCATCTCGCGAAATGTCGTCGTCTCGCTCCGCTTTGGGCGAGATGCGGCGCATTGTGGAATGCCGCGTAAGAATCTGGCATGATGCCGGGTTCCTGCAAAGGTTCTCGAGGGGTCCACTCATGCCGCATGCGCTGAATCGCCTGCCAATTCGCCGTCGTATCATTGCCTTCGCGGTTCTGATTGCAGCAAACGGCTGGCTCCACACTGGTCTCGCATTTTCCGATGAGCAGCCGGCGACGCGCCGGTTCCTCTATGTCGCGTTGCCAGGCATCCGCAACTACCTCGAATACGGCGGACACGGCCTTGTCGTGTTCGACATCGACGCGGGACATAAATTCGTGCGCCGGATCAAAACCGGGGGGCTCGATGAAAACCAGAAGCCGCGCAACGTCAAGGGAATCTGCGCCAGCGCCGCTACAAATCGCGTGCACATCAGCACCACTCATACGCTGATGACGCTCGATCTGCAGTCGGAAGCGCTGCTCTGGGAAAAATCTTACGAGGGGGGTTGCGATCGCATGGGGATCACCCCCGACGGCAAGGCGATCTACCTGCCGTCGTTCGAGAAAGATCACTGGCACGTCGTCGACGCGCTCTCGGGCGACGTGCTCGCCCGGATCGATCCGAAGTCGGGGGCCCACAACACGATCTGCGGATTGAACGGAAAAGAGGCGTACCTGGCCGGGCTCAAATCGCCGCTGCTGACGGTGGCCGACGTCGCGACCCGCTCGGCGGCGCGGACGGCAGGTCCCTTCGGCGCGTCGATCCGCCCGTTCACCGTCAACGGGCGACAATCGCTGGTGTTCGTCAACGTCAATGAGCTGCTCGGGTTCGAGGTCGGCGATCTGGTGACGGGCAAACGGCTGCACCGTGTGGAAGTTGCCGGTTTCCAGACCGGACCGGTGAAACGCCACGGCTGCCCCAGCCACGGGATCGGGCTGACTCCGGACGAACGGGAGCTCTGGATTTGCGATGCACACAACAGCCGGATGCACGTGTTCGATGCGACCGTCATGCCGCCGCGACAGGTGGCCAGCATCGAGGTTCGCGAGCAGCCCGGCTGGGTGACATTCAGTCTCGACGGTAAGTACGCCTATCCATCGACGGGTGATGTGATCGAAGTCGCCGGCCGCAAAATCATCGCCGGCCTGACCGACGAAACGGGAACTCCGGTCCACAGCGAGAAAATGGTTGAAGTCCACTGGCAGGGCCAAAGGGCTGCGCGCACTGGCGACCAGTTCGGTCTGGGTCGTGTCGTGTCCAAATAGGTCTTGGAGACAGGAACGCGTCTCCGGGTCGCGGTTGAAAATCTCAGCCAAGCCTCGATGCCAGCCCTCTCGCGCCCGAGGCCGTGTTCATCGTGCCGATTTTGAAGACAGCCGCCGGCAACCGGCTGGTGATGACGCGCGAGTTTCGCGTGCCGCTGGGCGATTATGAGCTCTCGTTTCCCGCCGGCCTCCGCGACGGCGATGAACGCCTCGAAGAAACCGCCCGCCGCGAGCTGGCCGAGGAAACGGGGCTGAGCCTGACAAAAGTCTATGCCCTGAGCCCTCCGGTCGTATCGTCGGCCGGAATGTCGGATGAATCGGCCGCGATTGCGTTCGTCGAGTGCGAAGGAGCGCCCCACACGAACAACGCCGAGCACTCGGAGGACATTCAACTGCTGATCGCCGATTTCGAGCAGATGCGGGCCGTGCGGCAGAGTTCCGCCAAATTCTCGGGGAAGGCCTGGCTTGTGTTGCTGATGTTCGAGGCCCTCGGCCGGATCGAATGGCCGGAATCGGTTTCTGCCGGTCGCTAAGTCCTCACGCGCCAAACGAACTCCCTTTCCTGATGGATCCGCCGCTGACATAATTCCCTCCAGCGGAAACCATCAACTCAAACCCGGCATCATCAAACGTTGAGGCGGCGCAACGACTCGAAAATCACGTCAATTGGAGGCATCGGCTCATGGTTCGCGCGTTTGTGTTCAATCGTCAGGGGGAACTCGTCGGGCCGGTTGATGCTCCGCGGGTTGAACTGAGCGAGCAGGAGTGGAAAAAGCGGCTCTCGCCCGAGCAGTTTCAGATCCTGCGCTCCAAGGGGACCGAGCGCCCGTTTTGCGGCTCGCTGCTCGATAATAAGCAAACGGGCGTCTACAGTTGCGCAGGCTGCGGCCTGCCGCTGTTTTCTTCAGACTCCAAGTTCCACTCGGGGACAGGCTGGCCCAGCTTCTTCCGCCCGATCGCCAGCGACAATGTGGCCATGGTCGCCGACGGCGGCCACGGGATGCAGCGAGTCGAAATCCTGTGCGCGCGGTGCGACGGGCATCTCGGGCACGTCTTTGATGACGGTCCGCGGCCGACCGGGCTGCGTTTTTGCCTGAATTCGGAATCGCTGGCATTCACGCCCAGCGACAGGGTTGCCGAGCTGGCAGACCCCGTTGCCGAACTCATCGCTCCCAGCGCTGCTCCCGCGACGTCAGGACAGGCCGCGGGAACTGCGACCGCTGTTCTCGCCGGCGGCTGCTTCTGGTGTACCGAGGCGGCGTTCGAGCAGCTCGCCGGGGTCCTTGACGTGCAGAGCGGTTACGCCGGCGGCGCTGCCGAAACGGCCACTTACCGCGAGGTCTGCGAAGGCGAAACCGGGCATGCCGAAGTCATCCGCGTGACCTACGATCCCCAGCAGATCAGCTACGACCGGCTGCTCGACGTGTTCTTTGACGCGCACGATCCCACACAGCGCAACCGGCAGGGGAACGACATCGGCACGCAGTACCGCTCGGCGATTTTTTACGCCAGCAACGAAGAACGGGAAACCGCCGAGGCGAAGATCAAGCGGCTGAACGAATCGCGGGCGTTTAAGCGGCCGATTGTGACGACGCTCGAACCGCTCACGGCGTTCTATCCCGCCGAGCCCTATCACCAGGATTACGCGCGGCTCAATCCCGATCAGCCGTACATCCAGCACCATGCGCTGCCCAGGGCCTGCCAGATCCGCGCGAAGTACGCCGATCTGGTAGAACCGTCGCGTCCGTGATTGAGAGTCGTCATCTCGACGGAGCGAGACGACTGCATTCCTTGCACGTCGAGTGCGGCGACCTCGGCCTTACGGCGCATTCGCGGCGCCGCTGATTTCGGCGTGCAGCTTACGCAGCATCTTGAGCTGCTCGCGCAAGCGGCGAAGCTCGGCCAATTCGTCGTCGGCCGAGACGTTCGATTCTTCAAGGTGCTCCTGCCGGATTGCGCCGAGTCCGTCCTGCCCGGGGTTGGAAACGATCGGGTTGCCCGAACCCGATGACTCCTGATAAAGATTTTCACCCCTGGCGATGAGCCCGGCGGGATTGATGAATCTCGCGAGTTGGACATTTCCAATCTGGTTCAACTGAGTCTGTCCGGACTGCAAGACCGACACGATTCCATCGCGCGAGATTGAAATCTGTATTGTGTCCTGCGGTATCGTGATCGCCGATTCAATCGTGCGAGAGCAATCTTTCGATGTGATGACGATTTGCTGGTTGGCATTCACGGTGAATGAGCCGACGCGCGTATACAGGAATTGGTTGCCGTCATTGACCCGAAAATAGCCGTCTCCCTGAATCGCCAGGTCGAGCGCTTGCTTCGTGTGGCGCAAGCGTCCCTGGGATACATCGATTTGCGTGGCCGAGATCGCCGTCCCCGAACCGATCGCCAAGCCCGACGAGGTGATCCGCCCCAGGTTATCAATCTGTCCCGGCAGGGCCATTTGTTTGTATGTCGAGTCTCCGAACAGCACCCGGCTGCGTTTGAAACCGATCGTATTCGCATTGGCGATGTTGTTGAGGATGACCTGCTCGGCCGTCTGCAGGGCGTCGATCGACGAGTCGATAAGGGCCAGGGAATCGGCGGAAATCGGGGTCGCCGGGGCAAGGCTTGATTCCGGCAGCCTGCGCGGGGCGGTTGTTTCCCCTGCACCCGCGATGAATTGCACGTCGTCGTCGCGCTGGAGGCTCGTTACGGGAAAGAATTTCTTGCGGAGCGACAGGATTTCGCGGGCCTCCTGCGGAGTCCGCTGCTTCAATTCATCCTCCCAGATTTCCCGCTCTTCCCTGGTTGCGTCACTCAGCTCTTCGTCGATGATCGCCTGGATTGTGGCCAGATCGCGCCGGCCAGGCCGGGTTTTCGCACGGCCGGGAGGTTCCTGGGCGATCAATTCATCCGCGGCCTCAAGGACGGCCGGGGCGCTCAGGGCCGTCATGCGCGACTGCGCCGCAGCGTCGATCGCCTGATCGATGCGGCTTTTCACCAGCAGCGTCGATGCCGAGATCGCGGCGATGCACAGCAGCGCCGTCATGACGCTCAATACGGTTTTTCCAAACTTGATCATTCTCGAGTCCTTTCGAGAGTCTGGGAACAGGCGCTTGACTGATTATTCGCTCTTCTTTTTCTTCGCGGTCGGCGGAGCGAACAATGCTTCGTTGATCGCTTTCACGGACTCGTCCGGGCCGGCAACTTTGACGGGCAGCTTCAGCCTGAGCTTCTTCGGGGCCAGGCACTGATGATCGTCGCAGGCCTGGAACATGACGGTGACGACCAGTTCTTCCTGCTGGCCGGCGGCTATTGCGGGAATATCGAGCTGCCCCACGACGGCGACCTTTCCCATGTAGAGTTTCTGCGGCTTATCGCCGTCTCCCCGCTCGACCGACTTGCCCTTCGGGAATTTCAGGTTCGTGAGCTCGA
>JACQFH010000396.1 GCA_016200145.1 Planctomycetia bacterium
AGTTCGTGAACGTGCTGGCCAGCACGATCGACTCGTCTCGCTCGCCTGCCGAGCCGGCGGCCGAGGCGACTCCCCCCTCACAAGGGCCGCCGGCGCCCGCTGCGCCGGCCGAACAGACCCCGCAGCCCGTGGCCGACTCCCCGTCGAGCCCACAGCCAGACAGCGCGCCGCAACCCGACTCATCGGTCGATACGGCCCTGGCCGCCGAACTGGCTGCCGCTGCTTCGCTGCCGCCGGCCCAAATCGTGCCCGATCGCGACGTCGCCGACGATGCAGCCGACAAGGCACCCCAGATGCCGCTGGCCGGCTGCGGAGCTCCTCCACCGCAACTGGCCAACCACCTCGCCCAGACGGATTTGTCTCAGACGCGCGCCGTTGATCCCGATCCGGCCGCCGGCGCGGCAAGCGATCTGGCCTCCGCCCCCGCGGCGGTCTCCACCGCGGTCTTTGCTCCTGCGTCACTGATCGCGGGACTGGTTCAACCGGAGCCCGACTCCGGAACGCCGGCTGCCCCGTCCGGTGCGGCAACGAAATCGGCCGCGTCGAGCCCGATTCCCGCAACGATTGAGACCCCTGCGATTCAAGTTGCCAATGCCGTGCTTCCGGCCCTGGCGAGCGCCGTGCCCGTCCCGCGCGCGACGTCGGCCACCACCGCACCCGCGTCGACCGACGAAACGGCTCCCTCCGCTCCTGCCAGCGCTCCGGCGGCGGCGAGCGCCTCTCCGCCGCCCGCAGACGCCGTCATCGCAGCGCTCGCGCCGAATTCCGACGCGCGCGGGTCCGATTCCGGGTCGACGGCTTTTTTGTCGTCCGCTGCGCCGCCTGAACAGTCGCCGTCGAGTGTGCCCGCCCAGGCCGGCCTCTCATTGTCCGCCGCGGGATCCGCTTCGCTCATCGCCGGAATCTCGGCGGCGAACCTGCTGCCTCCCGGCGACGGCGCGGCCAACGCAGGTCCCGCCACCGGACCGGGCGCAGCCCACTCCTCTAGAGACGCCGATCCTGCAAATCCGGCCACTCCCGCCGGACCGCCGAATCCCGAAACGCCTGTCTTCGGGGCCGCACCGCAATCGCTGCAGCTTCAGGGAACGACCGTCGCCGCCCAGCAGACGACCGCCGCGCCCACCCATCCGCAAGGCGTCGTCAACCAGGTTGCCTATGCGATTCAATATTCGCACGAGAGCGGACAGGGGATGCAACTGCACCTCACTCCGCCCGAGCTGGGTTCCGTGCAGGTTGACGTTTCGGTGCGTGACGGCGTGCTGTCGGCACGGCTGGAGGCCCAATCGGCAGTCACACGCCAGATCCTCACCGACAACCTCACGGCGCTTAAGGAATCGCTCACCCAGCAGGGAGTCACCTTCGACCGCATTGATGTGGGGCTGGCCGGCTCCCACACCGGCTCGGGGAGTGGGGGCTCGGCCTTTGCTTCGCTCGCGCAACAGCAGGAGGGTGCCCTCCCGTGGGACCAGCAATACCCGGAAGCGGGCGCCGACGAGGCATCCGTTGTGCCGCAACCGAATCTTCGCCCGGCCCGCGCGCCGCTCACCGCATTGGACATCATGGTGTAACCACGCCGCGCCGCCGGCGAAATTGCCAACAAGATACACAGGGGGCAGTCATTCCGCCTGACGAAAGGATTTGTCAATGCCCGTCTCGAACATCACTTCCAATTCCAGCACGCCATCCACCACGAACGCCAACGGCCTCACCGGTTTCGCCGCGCTCACGTCCCAGGACTTCATGAGGATGCTCCTGGCCGAACTCAAAAACCAGGACCCGACGCAGCCGATCAAGAACTCCGATCTCCTGGCGCAGCTCTCGCAGATGCAGGCCCTGCAGTCGAACGTCGAGCTCAAGAGCACGCTCACGAACTTCGCAAACAACGAGCAGATGTCGTCGGGGGCCAGCTTCCTGGGCAAGGTCGTTTCGGGAGTCGACGACAAGAAGGCGCCTGTCAGCGGAGTCGCCGACCGCGTGTTCACGCAGAACGGCACGCTGATGATCGGGATCGGCTCGAAGTCGATCAGCATTGGCAACGTCACGGGGGTCGCCTTGCAGTAGCGGAATTTGCTCCGATTGCAACAAAGACAACGGTTTTGCCGTCGTGATTGTCGATACTGAGAACTGAGAAACCGCTTGAATTCGGTCTTCCGGGGGGGAAACCATGGGTCTGACACTTGCGCTGAACACGTCGCTCAACGGCCTGTCGCTGAACGAAACAGATATCAACGTATTGGGCAATAACATTGCCAACGCCGGCACGACCGGCTTCAAATCGTCGTACGTTTCGTTCGCGACGCAGTTGGCCAATACGGTCAGCTTCGGGTCGGCGCCAAGCGCCACCGACGGCGGCACCAACCCCCGCCAGATCGGCCTGGGCGCCAGCGTCGCCGCCATCTCAGCCGACTTCAGCCAGGGAAGCATCACCGCTTCGAGCAGCCCGTCGGACCTCGCCATCCAGGGGGACGGGTTCTTCGTCCTCAATCAATCGGGCGCCGGACAGGTCTATTCGCGGGCGGGCAATTTCACTCTCGACTCGGCCAACGAGCTCACGAACACCTCCGGCCAGCAGGTCTTGGGCTACGGGATCGACAACAGCTTCAACCGGGTTACGACGGGGCTCACAAAGCTCTCGATTCCACTCGGCAGCCTGCACCTGGCTCAGCAGACGAACAACATTACGATGGGGGGCGCTCTCTCGCCCCAGGGCATCATCGCCACACAGGGGACGCTTCAGACCAGCGAAGCCCTCGTCGATAACAGCGGTAACGCGCCTGTCACCGCGACGGCCAACACGCTGCTCGTGTCGCTGGCGACCGCCGCACTCCCCGCCACCAACCTCTACCAGTCCGGCGACGTCCTGAAGTTCGCCCCGACCAAGGGCGGCCAGACGATGGGCAGCAAGTCGCTCACGATCACCGGCGCTACCACGGTCGCCGATCTCGAAACGTTCTTCAGCAATTCGCTCGGCCTGCAGACGGGCGGTGGCATCCCCGTCGACGCAGACGCCATCCCGGTCGGTGTGTCCATCGTCGGCGGCCAGATCCTGGTCAAAGGCAACCGCGGTACGGTCGACGATTTCACCATTCCCATCGGTTCGATGACCATCAACGGCGCCGCCGTGCCGATCAGTTTCACCCCCACCTCCGTAGCCGACGGCGGCAGCGCCACCACGACCTTCACGGTCTACGACTCGCTGGGTACGCCCCTCAACATGCGGATGACGGCGTATCTGGAATCGCAGGTTTCGAACAAGACCACCTATCGGTATCTGCTCGAATCGGCCGACCAGAGCGGCCCGTCGATCGCCATCGGGAACGGCACCATCGACTTCGACAACCAGGGACACGTTTCCAGCACCGCAACCGCCCAGTTCGCCATCAACCGCAGCGCGACCTCGGCCACGAACCCCATGCTCGTGACCCTCGACGTCAGCTCGATCTCGGGCATTTCATCGACCGGCAGCAACCTCAACCTCGTCAGCCAGGACGGCACCAGCCCCGGCACGCTGACCAGCTACGTGATCGACGAAAAGGGAGTCATCAACGGCGCCTTCGACAACGGCATCACCCGCACGCTCGGCCAGGTCGTGCTCGCACGATTCCCCAACCCGCAGGGGCTGGTGCAGATCGGCAGCAACAACTACTCGCAGGGCATCGCGTCGGGCCTGCCGGCCCTTTCGGCCCCGGGCAATTTCGGCGCAGGCACGTTGCGTGCCGGCGCTCTCGAGCAGTCGAACACCGATATCGGCAAGAACCTGGTGAACCTGATCGTCGCCTCGACGAACTATCAGGGAAATGCCCGCGTCATCAGCTCGGTCGACCAGCTCGTCAACGTGCTGCTCACGCTGGGCCGATAACGGATCTTTGCACCACGTGCTGTATGATCAAGCTGACTCGCTTCTCCGGGGAAGAATTCATCCTGAACGCCGACCTGATCCGGTTCGTTGAGTCGCACCCCGACACGCACATCATCCTGACGACGAACGACCGGTTTATGGTCCGCGAATCCGCCGACGAAGTCGTCCGCCGCGCCATCGACTACGCCCGTCTCGTGCGCGTGATCCCCTCCGGCTGACTCGCGCTCGCACCCCTCGTTCCCACGCTCCCGCGTGGGAACGCCCGTCCCGACGCTCTGCGTCGCGCATCAGAACGCCATCGACGCCGCAAACCTCCCGATGCTGGCAGCATCGGCCACAGCGAGCGGCGGACGGGCACCGATTCGATGAGAATTGGTCTCCGCCGGTGCTCTCGCCGGAATCCGCGACTCCGCTCAAAACTCCGCATGCTTCGGCGTTCTTGGATACGGGATCACGTCGCGGATGTTCGCCATCCCGGTCAGCAAGAGTAGCACGCGTTCCAGGCCCAGTCCGAATCCCGCGTGCGGCACCGTGCCGTAGCGGCGCAGGTCGATGTACCACCAGTAGTCGTCGGGATTGAGGCCGCACTCCTGCAACCGCGCCACGAGCACGTCAAGCCGTTCTTCGCGCTGGCTGCCGCCGATGATCTCGCCGGCCCGCGGCACCAGCACGTCCATGGCCCGCACTGTCTTGCCGTCGTCGTTGCAGCGCATGTAGAACGATTTGATCGCCCGCGGGTAGTCGTACAGGATCACCGGCTGTTTGAACTTCTGCTCCGTCAGATACCGCTCGTGTTCCGACTGCAGGTCGAGCCCCCACTTCACCGGGAACTCGAACGTCTGGCCTGATTTTTCCAGGATGTCGATCGCCTCGGTGTACGACAGTCGCAGGAAGTCGTGGCTGACGATGTTCTCGGCCGTTTCCAGCACCGTCTTGTCGATCCGCTCGGCGAAGAACTTCATGTCTTCGGGGCATTTCTCCAGCACCTGCTTGAGGATCGAACGGATGAAATCCTCGGCAAGCTGCATGTTGTCGTTCAGGTCGTAGAACGGCATCTCGGGCTCGACCATCCAGAATTCCGACAGGTGCCGCGTTGTGTTCGAGTTCTCGGCCCGAAACGTGGGGCCAAACGTGTAGCAGTCGCCCACCGCGCAGGCGAACGTCTCGCCTTCGAGCTGCCCGCTCACCGTCAGCGACGCGCGCTTGCCGAAAAAATCCTGGGAGTAGTCGATCTCGACCTGTTTCTGCGCCAAGCGGGCCAGGTCCAGCGTCGTCACCTGGAACATCTGCCCGGCCCCTTCGCAGTCGCTGGTGGTGATGATCGGCGTGTGCACGTACACGAAACCTCGCGACTGGAAGAAATTGTGGATCGCCGAGCACAACTCGTTGCGCACGCGGGCGATGGCCCCGAACGTGTTCGTCCGGGGCCGCAAGTGGGCAATCTCCCGCAGGAACTCGAAACTGTGCCCCTTTTTCTGCAGCGGGTATTTTTCTGCGTCGGCCGTGCCATACACCGTCAGCTCGCGGGCGTGAACTTCCACCGCCTGCCCCTTGGCGGGCGAAGTCTTCAGCTCGCCGACGACACGCACGCTGCTGCCTGTCGTCAGCAATTTGATGAACTCCGCATAGCCGGGTACCGATTGATCGACAACGACCTGCAGGTTGGCCAGCGAACTGCCGTCGTTGAGCTCGACGAACGCGAATCCCTGTTTCGATTCGCGCTTGGTGCGCACCCATCCGCGAACGTCGACTTCCGTTCCCACCGGTCCGCTCTTCAGTGCCGCCGCCACCTTGATCCGCTGACTCATCGAACCCTCCCTGTTTGATATTCTCGATCCCAGGCTCTGCCTGGGATCGAACTGCCCCAGAGGCTCTGCCTCGACCGACTTCTCTCCCTCGAATTCCCGGCCGAATGCACGGAGTGTATAATCTGCCCCGGCACCCTGCCAGTTTCATTGTCGCGTCGGGCCGCGATCGGATTTCCAACGCTAAAGTGCCCCGGCCGCTTTTCAGGCGGCCGGGGCACGAGCGGCACTTCGTTTCGTATCTTTCCCGCGCAAGGACTGCAAACATGAGTGTTCATTTGTCGCGGCGCGAACTGTTGGCTTCCACGGGCCTGGCCTGCGGCGCGGCACTGGCGGGCCATCTTCCCGAGGCTGCGGCTCAGCCGGCGCGTGCGAACGAAAAACTTTTCCGCTACTCCCTTAACACGAGCACGATCCGCGAACAGAAGCTGGGCATCGTTCGCGAAGTCGAAGTCGCCTCACAGGCCGGTTACGACGCCATCGAACCCTGGATGGGAACATTGGACGAATACGTCAAAGGCGGCGGTTCACTCAAGGACCTCCGCAAGCGGATCGCCGATTCGGGCCTGACCGTCGAAAGCGCGATCGGATTCGCGCAATGGATCGTCAACGACGACGAAGCCCGCAAAAACGGCCTCGAACAGGCCCGCCGCGACATGGACACCCTGGCGCAGATCGGCGGCAAGCGGATCGCCGCGCCGCCGGTGGGCGCGCACGACAAGCCCGGCCCCGATTTGCCCACGGCGGCCGCGCGCTATCGCACGCTGCTCGAACTCGGCAACCAGATGGGAATCATTCCACAGGCCGAGGTCTGGGGATTCTCGAAAACATTGAGTCGCCTGGCCGAAACGGTGTATGTCGCCGTCGCCAGCGGGCACCCGCAGGCTTGCGTCCTGCCCGACGTCTACCACCTGCACAAGGGAGATTCAGGATTTCAGTCGCTGAAGCTGCTGTCGGGAGTTGCCGTGCAGGTGTTTCACCTCAATGATTATCCGGCCGATCCGCCGCGCGAAACGATCAACGATTCTCACCGCGTTTATCCGGGCGACGGCGTCGCGCCGCTCGTGCCGATGCTGCGAGACCTGCGGCTGGCTGGTTTCCGCGGCGTGCTGTCGCTCGAGCTGTTCAATCGCGACTACTGGAAGCAAGACCCGCTCGTCGTGGCGAAGACGGGTCTCGAAAAAATGAGAACGGTCGTGGCGAAAAGCCTGGAAGCCTGAAAACCAGTCTGGTTTCACACCCGATATGAAGCCGTCGTCTGCAGATCCACTGCCGCTGCCGCCGCCCGATCAATCGCCGCCCCTCGAATCGGCGGCGGAACCGATCGCCGCTGCGCCCTCTGAATCCGCCGAAGAAACTCAGCCGAGTCCGCCCGCCAGGCACATCGACTACCTCGGCCGGCACCTCGTGCTGATCGGCTTGACGCCGGTTGGATCATTGGGGATCGCCGTGGGGGCGACGACCGTCGTACTGAACCTCGCCGACAGCTCCATTCACCTGGCGTCGCTCTCAATTATCTTGGGAGTCGCAGCCGTCATCGCCGTGCTGGCGATCG
>JACQFH010000053.1 GCA_016200145.1 Planctomycetia bacterium
CGGGAAAACAAACTGAAAGGCCTCAGGCACCAGCATGCCAAACAACGACGGCCCCAGCAGAATGCCCGCCGCCATCAACCCCAAAATGAGGAACAGCGCCCCCTTGAGATACAGGAGCTTCGGATTGCGGATATCGGACATGATCGAGCGGGCACTCCGCCGGACTCGGCAACAGATCACTTATTTCATGATAACAGGGAGTTATCTCGCGTTGTACCCGGCGCTGAGATCGCGAAGAGGCAAGCACTCGGCGGCCGGAATCTGTACGGCTGGCTGGAATCGATCTTCCATCCTCCATTCTCATCCGGGAATGGCGTCGGTTTCCCGCAAATCAGACTTCGGTTAGACTGACTGCTCTCCGCAGACCATCCCTCCCCGAGGAGCCCGCCATGCGAGTTTGTGTTCCGGCAGCCGTTCTGGTGCTTTCGTTCCTTCCACTCTCGGCATTCGCCGGCGACTGGACGCAGTTTCGCGGGCCGGGGGGCCTGGGGGTCAGCGACGAGAAATCGACTCCTGTCAAATGGTCGTCGACCGAGAACATCGCCTGGCAGGTCGAACTGCCGGGGCCCGGCGCGTCGTGCCCGATCGCCGTCAAGGATCGCGTGTACCTGACCTGCTACACCGGTTACGGCCTGGAGGGCAACGTCGGAGAGCAGAAAGACCTGCGCCGGCACCTGCTCTGCTTCGAGCGGGGCACCGGCAAAGTCCTGTGGAAGAAAGAATTCGAGCCGAAGCTCCCCGAACATCAGTATCAGGGGGAAGGGGCGTATCACGGCTACGCCGCCAGCACCCCCGCCACCGACGGCGAGCGCCTGTACGTCTTTTTCGGCAAATCGGGCGTGTACTGCTTCGATCTCGACGGAAAAGAATTGTGGCACGTCTCCGTCGGAGAGGGGCTCAACGGCTGGGGCTCGGGCTGCTCGCCGATCCTGCACGGGGGACTGTTGATCATCAACGCCAGCATCGAAAGCGGTTCGCTGGTGGCGCTCGATAAGTTGACCGGCGCCGAAGTCTGGCGGCAGAAGGACATCCGCTCGGCGTGGAACACGCCGGTCGTCGTCGCGGGGAAAGAACGCGCCGAGCTGATCGTCAGTACCGAGCCCAGGCTGCTCAGCTTCGACGCCAACGACGGCAGGCCCCTGTGGAACGCCGACGGCGTTTGTCGCCCACGACGGAGTCGTGTACGCGATCGGCGGCGGACATACGTCGGTGGCCGTGCGCTGTGGCGGATCGGGCGACGTGACGGCATCGCACACGGTGTGGCGCGAGGCGAAGGGCTCCAACGTCGGTTCGCCGATCTACCTCGACGGACATCTCTACTGGGCGCATGAGGGCAACGGCACGCTGTGTTGCCAGAACGCCGCGAACGGCGAGACCGTCTTTCAAGAGCGGCTCGAACCGCGGACCGGCAACATCTGGTCGTCGCTCGTGCTGGCCGACGGCAAGCTGTACATCGTCGCACAGCGCGGCGGGACCTACGTCGTTGCGGCCAAGCCGACGTTCGAACTCTTGGCGTTCAACAAGTTCGAATCCGACGACAGCCGCGTCAACGCCTCGCCGGCGGTGCACAATGGGCAACTGCTGCTCAGAACCGATCGGATGCTGTATTGCATTGGAAAGCGCTAAGCTAAGCTCGTGAGTTGAAATCCAACGCAAGGTTTCCTGACGGGAACACGACCATGCAAAATAATCCGTCGACGCGGCTCGGAAACTTCTCGATTGGTCTTCTGATCGTCGTCGTCGGTCTCCCGATTGCTTACCTCCTGGCCGTGTTCAGTTGGGGTGTCGTGCTGGTTCCATTCGTCGTGGCAATTTACGCCGCGCCCTGGTTCATCCTTCACTACCTTGTCTGGGGGCGAGCCTTCAGCCGGAGGGTTCGTGCGGAGGCCGGGCCTGAGGCTTCGGGGCATGATTCTGATTGACGCGATGCACGAATGTCACATCGGGTCCTGATCCGACCGCCTGAAGGCGGTACTACGAGCGCTGCGCCATTGCCGAATCGGGACGGGTTTTTCATAATCACGGGCGTTCCATACGACCTATCGCCGGCGCGTGGTTGCCGGCCGTTCCGTTCCATCGAAGGGAGTTCTCCGCTATGCCGATATTCGCCGACAACGCCGAGTCCATTGGCCGCACACCGCTGGTCAAAATCAATCGTCTGACACAGGGATTGGGGGCGACGGTGCTCGCGAAGCTCGAGGGCCGCAATCCGGCCTACAGCGTCAAGTGCCGGATCGGCGCCTCGATGATCTGGGACGCCGAGAAAACGGGCAAGCTCAAGCCGGGGATGAAGGTCGTCGAGCCCACCAGCGGCAACACGGGGATCGCGCTGGCGTACGTCTGCGCCGCCAAGGGTTATCACCTGACCCTGACGATGCCCGAAACGATGTCGGTCGAGCGCCGGCAGATGCTCAAGGCGTTCGGGGCCGAGCTGATTCTGACTCCCGGCGCCGAAGGCATGAAGGGGGCCATCAGCCGCGCGGAAGAGCTGGCCAAGAACCCCGAGTATTTCATTCCACAGCAGTTCAAGAACCCGGCCAACCCGGCGATTCACTTCCGCACCACGGGGCCGGAAATCTGGAACGACACCGACGGCAAGGTGGACATTCTGGTTTCGGGTGTCGGCACCGGCGGAACGATCACCGGCGTGTCGAAGTACTTCGAGCAGGAAAAGAAGAAGCCGCTGCACTCGATCGCCGTCGAGCCGACCGAAAGCGCCGTCCTGTCGGGCAAGCCCCCCGGACGGCATAAGATTCAGGGGATCGGGGCCGGCTTCGTGCCGGACGTGCTCGACCGTTCGATCATCGACGAAGTGATCACCGTCACCGATGACGAATCGTTCGAAACGGCAAGGCGGATCGCCAAGGAAGAAGGGATCATTTCCGGGATCAGTTGCGGCGCCGCGATGGCAGTGGCCCTGAAGGTGGCCGCCCGCCCCGAATCGAAAGGCAAGACGATCGTGGTCGTGCTTCCCGATTCGGGCGAACGCTACCTGTCGACTCCGCTGTTCGGCGCGTAAGTTGCGCCGAGTTTGAGGTTCACGTTTTGTGCCCCGGTCGCCCGCGGGCGATCGGGGCACGATTGTCATGCCTGTTACCCTCGCTCAGATCGACCGCTACCTCGTCGAGAACGCCGACAGGCATCTCGAGGAACTGAAGGCATTCTTAAAGATCCCAAGCGTCAGCGCCGATTCGCGGCACAAGGCCGACGTCGCGCGGGCCGCCGATTTCGTGATGTCGCAGTTCCGCGCGGCGGGGCTGGATGCGGAACTGGTCAAAACGGCCGGCCACCCCATCTGTTACGGAACCTGGCTGAAGGCCGCCGGGGCGCCGACGGTGCTGATTTACGGCCATTACGACGTCCAGCCCCCCGATCCACTCGACCAGTGGACGACGCCCCCCTTCGAACCGACCGTACGCGACGGGCGCCTCTATGCCCGCGGCGCCACCGACGACAAGGGGCAGGTCTTCACGCACATCAAGTCGCTCGAAGCGTGGATGAAGGTCGCGGGCACGCTGCCGGTGAATGTGAAGTTCGTCATTGAAGGCGAAGAGGAAGTCGGCAGCAACAACCTCGATCTGTTCCTGGAGGCGAATAAGTCACGGCTCGCGGCCGACGTGGCAGTGATCAGCGACACCAGCCAGTTCGCCCGCGACGTGCCCGCCATCACCTACGGACTGCGCGGCATCGTGGCCTGCGAGGTGACGGTGCGCGGGCCGAATTCCGACAAGCACAGCGGCGTGTTCGGCGGCGCGATCGCCAACCCGGTCAATGCGCTGGCCCGCATGATCGCCGGCCTGCACGACGACCAGGGGCGGATCACCATTCCCGGCTTTTACGACGGCATTCCGCCGATGTCGGCCGACGAACGCGCGCGGCTCGCGCAATTGCCGTTCGACGAGCGGCAGTTTCTGAGCGAACTGGGGGTCGACGCAGGCTGGGGAGAAGCCGGCTACACATCGCTGGAACGCCGCTGGGTCCGGCCGACGTGCGACGTCAACGGCATCACCGGCGGCTATCAGGGAGAGGGGCCGAAAACGATCATCCCGTCGTCGGCCACAGCCAAAATCACCTGCCGGCTTGTCCCCGATCAGAATCCCGAGAAAGTCGTCGCCGGCCTCGAAGCCCGACTGCGGAAACTCGCGCCGCCGGGGGTGAAGGTGGAATTCCGCACGTGGCACGGCTGCCCGGCGTTCGTCTTCGACCCCACGAGCCGGTATATGGGGGCCGCCAAGAAAGCGATCGCGACGGGGTTCGGCGTCGAGCCGGTGATGATCCGTGAGGGGGGTTCGATCCCCGTCGTCGCCAGCTTTCGGAGCCTGCTGGGACTCGATACACTCCTTCTCGGCTGGGGGCAAAACAGCGATAATCTGCACGGGCCCAACGAACATTTTCACCTGGCCGATTTTCGCCGCGGCACCCGCGCCAGCGCGCACCTCTGGCACGAACTGTGTGTCGTTTAAGTCATGCTCGACCTTCAATTCATCTGCGATCACATCGACGAAGTCGCAAGCAACTGCGCGAACCGGGGCGTGACGGTCGACCTGCCGGCGTTTCTCAAGCTGCGTAATCGACGTTCGGAACTGATCGCCCTCGTCGATGCCACCCGCGGCGAACAGAATGCCCTCTCGGCCCGGATTCCCGCCGAGAAGGACGCGCAACAGAAACAGGCGCTGATCGCGCGGGGCAAAGAGTTGCGGCAGGAGGTGGCGAAAAATGAGGCGGACCTCAAGGAGGTCGAAGCCGCCTTGCGGGCCGAGCAGGCGCGGATCCCGAACATGACGCACCCCGCCGCGCCCGTGGGCCGGCTGGCGACCGACAACAAAGTCGTGCGCACGTGGGGCACGAAACCGGTATTCGATTTCCAGCCGCTCGATCACGTCGCATTGGCGGAACGGCACGACCTGATCGACCTCGACGCCGGGGCCCGCGTCGCCGGGCACGGGTTTTACTTTCTGAAGAACGAAGCCGTGCTGCTGGAACTGGCGCTCATTCAGTACGCCATGCAGAAGCTGCTGGCCGAGGGCTTCACGCTGCACACCACTCCGGATCTGGCGCGCGACGAAGTGCTGTACGGGATCGGTTTTCAGCCGCGCGGTCCCGAGACGCAGATCTACTCGCTCGAAGGCTCCGACCTCAGCCTCGTCGCCACGGCCGAGATCACGCTGGGCGGATCGATGAAAGACCAGATTCTCGAAGGACCGAAGCTGCCCATGCTGGCCGCGGGCCTTTCGCATTGCTTCCGCACCGAAGCCGGGGCGCACGGCAAGGCGACGCGCGGCATCTTTCGCGTGCACCAGTTCACGAAAGTCGAAATGTTCGCGTTCACCCGTCCCGACCAATCCGAAGAGGTCCACCAGAAGATCGTTCGCGTCGAAGAAGAGATCTTTCAGGGGCTGAAAATCCCCTATCAGGTGATCGACACGTGCACCGGCGACCTGGGCGGGCCGGCCTACCGCAAGTTCGACCTCGAAGCCTGGATGCCCGGGCGAGGCGAATACGGCGAAGTCACCTCGGCGTCGAACTGCACCGACTACCAGGCGCGCCGCCTGGGCACGCGGTTCAAAACACCCGATGCCAAGGGAACGCAGTTCGTACACACCCTGAACGGCACGGCCGTCGCCGTGACCCGCGCGATCATCGCCGTTCTCGAAAACTACCAGCAGGCCGACGGCTCGATCGTGATTCCCGAAGCGCTGCGCCCATGGGTGGGGAAGGCGCGGATCGGTTAACTAAGCCAGCACGGC
>JACQFH010000054.1 GCA_016200145.1 Planctomycetia bacterium
CCAGCCAGCGGCCCAGCGTGAAGCGGCCCCCCACGTGCATGGGATCATCGATGGGGGCACCGCCCAGCACCACCACTGTCCCCTTTTCACCCAGGGCGCCCACAACGCTGGGAACCGGGCCGGAACGGGGAGTCGGGGGAAACGTCGTCGCCAGCGGCACGGGGGCCGGTCCGGGCTTGGTCCACCACAATAGAACTTCGGCAGATGCCCACCACACGGTGGCGTTTTGAGAGTTCGCAGGCACGAGAAAGGGATCTTCGAAACGGCCGAACTCGGTCGAGTCCGAGGCGTCGACGCTCTGGGCCTGCACCAGGCGTGGCAGCGCTGCCGTCAGCATTACAAGACAGAGGCCAGCCGACAGGTATTTCATCCGTGATACCCAGAGGGATCAATCTCTTACACGGCGACCAGTTGCGACGGCGTTTCGGGAAGACAACCGACTTCCCCATTCGCGCGCATCACCGGACCGCTAATATCTATCGGTTGTTCCGAATGCGTAGTCTTTGGGAATTATTCCGGACGGATCAATCCAGAATCGCGCCTGAGCATGGCGTGACTCCCTGCGTTCGCACAGCCGCGCAGGTTACGCAGACGCAACAAGCTGCCAACGTACCGCTGTCGGCGTAAATTGTGAACACCCCGAGAGATTGAAGCACAGCTCAGTCTCAGGCCAGGTCGAAGCGATCGAGATTCATCACCTTGTCCCAAGCGGCCACAAAGTCACGCACAAACGCTTGCTGCGAGTCGCCACAGGCATAGACTTTGGCGATGGCACGAAGCTGGGAGTTCGAACCAAAGACGAGGTCGACGGCGGTGCCGGTGTACCTGGGCGCGTCGGTCTTGCGATCGCGTCCCTCGAAGACATGCTCGCATTTCGACGACACCTGCCACTTCGTGTTCATGTCGAGCAGGTTCACGAAGAAATCATTCGTCAAGGCCATCCTGCAGCGTCTGGCCGCCGGCGAGGCTCGCGGTTGGCTCGACAGAGAATACGACTATCGTTTATGAATGAATCACTGACCGCAAATCCAGAACTTAAGACAGTTCAGATCTCAAGAGGAGAACAACGATGTCCACCGAAACCAAATGCCCCATACAGCACACTGCCGGCGGCGGCGCGTCGAATCGAGACTGGTGGCCGAACCAGTTGAAAGTCGACCTCCTGCACCAGCATTCCTCCAAGTCCGATCCCATGGGGGAGGACTTCGATTACGCGAAAGAATTCAAGAACCTCGACCTGGGCGCGGTGAAGAAAGACCTCGCCGCGCTGATGACCGACTCGCAGGACTGGTGGCCTGCCGACTTCGGCCACTACGGACCGCTGTTCATTCGGATGGCCTGGCACAGCGCCGGCACTTATCGCACAGGTGACGGTCGCGGCGGGGGCGGCCGCGGCCAGCAGCGCTTTGCGCCGCTCAACAGTTGGCCCGACAACGTCAGCCTCGACAAGGCCCGCCGGCTTCTCTGGCCGATCAAACAGAAGTACGGCCGCAAACTTTCGTGGGCCGATCTGATGATTCTGGCGGGAAACGTGGCACTCGAAACAATGGGATTCAAGACCTTCGGTTTCGCCGGCGGCCGTGAAGACGTCTGGGAGCCCGATCACGACGTCTACTGGGGCGCCGAGACGACCTGGCTGGGGGACAAGCGCTACACCGGCGACCGGAACCTCGAGAATCCGCTTGCCGCGGTGCAGATGGGGCTGATCTACGTCAACCCCGAAGGCCCCAACGGCAATCCCGACCCGCTCGCCGCGGCGCGCGACATCCGCGAGACCTTCAAACGGATGGCGATGAACGACGAAGAGACGGTGGCGCTCATCGCCGGCGGCCATACGTTCGGCAAAACGCACGGCGCCGGCCCGGCGTCAAACTGCGGCCCCGATCCCGAAGCGGCAGGCCTCGACGAACTGGGGTTTGGATGGAAGAACAGCTTCGGCACCGGCAAGGGGGCCGACACGATCACCAGCGGACTGGAAGTTACCTGGACCACCACCCCCACGAAGTGGAGCAACAATTACCTCCAGAACCTGTTCGGCTACGAGTGGGAGCTGACGAAGAGCCCCGCCGGCGCCAATCAGTGGAAACCCAAAAACGGCGCCGGGGCCGGAACCGTGCCGCATGCGCACGACCCCTCGAAGCGGATTGCGCCCTCCATGCTGACCACCGACCTCGCACTGCGGTTCGACCCGGCGTACGAGAAGATCTCGCGCCGCTTCCTGGAGAACCCCACGCAGCTCGCCGACGCGTTCGCGCGGGCCTGGTTCAAGTTGACGCACCGCGATATGGGCCCGCGCGCCCTGTATTTGGGCCCGGAAGTTCCCAACGAAGAGCTCATCTGGCAGGACCCGATCCCCAGAGTGAATCACAAGTTGATCGAGGCGCAGGACATCGCCGCGCTCAAGGGCAAGCTCCTCGCCTCGGGCCTGTCGGTCTCGGAACTGGTTTCCACCGCCTGGGCCGCGGCATCCACGTTCCGTGGTTCGGATAAGCGCGGCGGCGCCAACGGCGCGCGAATTCGTCTTGCCCCGCAGAAGGATTGGGACGTCAACCAGCCCGCCCGGCTCGCCAAAGTGCTGAAGACACTGGAAGGGATCCAGAGTGCGTTCAACAGCAGCCAGTCCGGCGGCAAGAAAGTCTCGCTGGCCGACCTGATCGTGCTGGCCGGCTGCGCCGGCGTCGAGCAGGCTGCGAAGAACGCGGGGCACACGGTCGAAGTTCCCTTCGCGCCGGGACGCATGGACGCTTCGCAGGAGCAGACCGATGTCGAATCGGTCGCCGTGCTCGAACCGATCGCGGACGGTTTCCGCAATTATCTTAAAGGGAAGTACACCGTGCCGGCCGAGGCGCTCTTGATCGACAAGGCCCAGTTGCTGACGCTGACTGCGCCCGAAATGACGGTGCTCGTCGGGGGCCTGCGCGTGCTGAAGACCAACGCCGGAGGGACGCAGCACGGCGTCTTCACGAAACGCCCCGAAGCGCTGACCAACGACTTCTTCGTGAACCTGCTCGACATGGGCACGGCGTGGAAGCCGGTTTCGCAAGACGCGGACGTCTTCGAAGGCCGCGATTACAAGACGGGCGAACCGAAGTGGACAGGCACGCGCGTCGACCTGGTCTTTGGCTCGAACGCCCAGCTCCGCGCCCTGGCGGAAGTCTATGGATGTTCCGATGGGGAGAAGAAGTTCGTGCACGACTTCGTCGCGGCCTGGAGCAAGGTGATGAACCTCGACCGGTTCGACCTCGCCTCAACAACCAGCCGAACGTGAAGGCCAGCCCGCAAGGAGAGTCGGATGGCACGCCCTGAGTGAGGTACGAACGAAGGGCGTGGTGCAGGGCTCGCGGCACGGCTTGGATATCGACCAGGCCAGGACACGGCCGCTGCGAATTTCCATGCCGTTTCGTGGGTAACGATTCCTGTCCTTGTCTACTCTTGAGGAACTTCCCTCCAGACCAAAGTTCCTCACCCTCATGCGCCCGCCGCCGGGCTACCCAGGCTTTCAACTCTCTCGCGCTGCCCCCTCACCCCCGGCCCCTGACCCGCGGGGGGGGAGAGGGGAGAAGTGAATGGCTTCCGGTTTTGAGTTTGCCGAATCAATCGTTGGTTGAAATTCGCACGGGTTGTGAATCAGTGCGCGATGCGCCGGTGCGCCAGGTTTTTGCCGGGGTCGGCTCAGGCATGGCGGGCCGCGGAAAGAACATCGGCACGCGGTTTCGATATTCGAGGTAACGCTGGCCAAAGTGGGCGATCAGGTCGCGTTCTTCGAACACCACCGCCACCAGGATGTACGCCGTCATACCCGAGGCCAGCAGCAGGTGGCCGGCCGTCATCGTTGGAGTGGCCCAGAAGGCGATGAACCAGCCGACGTACAAGGGATGGCGGACCTTGCTGTAGAGCATCGGGGTGCGGAACGGCAGCGCCTCGTATTCTTGACCTTTCAGATACAGCCAGACCTGCCGCGTTCCGAACAGGTCGAAGTGGTTGATCATCAGAGTGACGGCTGGAACCATCAGCCAGCCGGCGGCGAACAATCCGTAGAGCAGCCAGCGCCCCACAGGATTCTGCACGTCCCAGACGACCACGTCGATCGCCCGCCATTGCCAGATCAGAAACGCCGTCGCGATATTCGCGGCGTGCACGTAGGTGGCGCGCTCGATCGGTTGCGGCACAATTCTGGTCCAGATCGCCTTGAAGGCGGGACGTGCCATGGTTGAATGCTGCAGGCCGAACAGGACGATCAGCCCCAGGTCGACGATGATCGCCAGGCCGATCGAGTGGGACGGTGGAGAATCGACCGAGTGATGCACGACGAAATTGCCGACGAACACAGCCAGCCAGGCGTAAGTCGCCAGAAAGAGCAGGTGCCCGGTCACGCCGTAGATGAAGAATGCGATGCGCTGCATAGTTTTGTTTCCCTTGTATTAAGACCGCCAGAATTTGTTTCGCCGTCCGCGCCGGCCGACATTGCTGTGCGTGGTATCCTGAATTGCGGGTGAAGTGCCCCGGCCGCTTAAAGAGCGGCCGGGGCACTTTCGCGGCCGGGGCGAACCGGCTCAGGCAGACACCACGAATCAGAACACTGCGTTGTCACGTGCTGCGTTTACAGTCGCGACGACGGTATTTATGATGCAGAACCGGTCGCTGCGGGAGTTGACTCGTGGTGCACTGCGCGGTTGACTTGAAGTCAACTTTGCCACAACTCCGCCCGGCAGCAGCACCTGCGGACGCGATTTATTTTTCGTTCCCCAGTGTGCAAACGCGAAATCTGCAGGCGGACGACGCAGACACGCCGGAAACCGCCGCCGCTCAAAAAGGGGATGCTCATGCCTTCTGCGACTCGTCAGCGCCTGATTGACGCGGGCATCAAGCGGTTCTACCGCGATGGCTTTCGCAACGTGGGCATCGATCAGATCCTGACCGACGTCGGGATCAGCAAGACGGCGTTCTACAAGCATTTCGAAAGCAAAGACCACCTGATGCTGGCGGTCCTCGAGTTTCAGAACAACTGGCTGCAGAACACGTTTCGAAAGATGATTCAGGAGCGCGGGGGCGAATCGGCCATCGGGCAGCTTCGCGTGGTGCTCGACGTCGTCGAGACGATCATCGAATCGGTCGACTTCCAGGGATGCATTTTCGTGAATGCGGCGATGGAGTTTCCGCTGATGCACGAGCCGGCCCATATCGCCGCGGCGGGCAACAAGCGGGCCATCGAAGACATCATCTGTCAGATCGCCGAGCGGGCCGGCGCCGCAGCGCCCCGGGCCGTCGCCGAAGAGCTGTGCCTGATCATCGAAGGAACGTACGTCACGCGGCAGGTGACAGGCAACCGGCAGACCGGCGACATCGCCCGCCGCGTCGCCGACCGGGTGATCGCCAGCCACGTGCCGCAGAACGGTCACTCGCCGCCGCAATGACAATTGCAGGGAATTGAACATCCGTATCACTTCCAAACCGACGATCGCGGTCCGGTTGTCTTCCATGAAACTCTCGACCAGACTCGCCGGTCGGCCGGAATCGAGTACACTGCATGACATGAATTTCCGCGGAAGCATCGTTTGTCTCGTGCTGGTCCTGGCCTGGGGGATCGCCAGCGGGCCCGTGCGGGAAGGGCGGGCGGCCGACGAGGGGGGCCGGTTCTGGTCGTTTCAGCCCGTTCGTGCCGTCGGGCTGCCTTCGGTCCGTGGAGAGAACCGGGGCCAGACGCCCGTCGACCGATTCATTCTGGCAAGTCTCGAAAAACGCGGCCTCAGGCCCAACCCTGTCGCCGACCGGCGCACGCTGCTGCGTCGGGCCACATTGGATTTGACGGGCCTGCCGCCGGCGCCTGAGGACGTCGACAGGTTTCTGGAGGACGAATCGCCGGAGGCCTTCGCGAAAGTTGTCGACCGCCTCTTGGCATCGCCCCGGTATGGCGAGCGGTGGGGTCGGCACTGGCTGGATGTGGTTCGTTACGCGGATGCCCGCGATCTGATTCAGTTACCCGCCGAGAGCGATTTCCGCGAGGCCTGGCGTTATCGCGACTTGGTCGTGGGTGCGTTCAAACGGGATTTGCCATACGACCAGTTTCTCATGCAGCAGGTGGCCGGGGACCTGCTGCAACCGGCGGACCCCGACCGCATCGACGCCGACGCGCTCGTCGCGACGGGACTCCTGGCGATCGCCGACTTCGTTCCCGGAGACGTCGATAAAGAGCAGATGATCGCCGACTACGTCAACGATCAGATCGACGTGGTGGGTCGCGCGGTGCTGGGACTGACCCTCGCCTGCGCCCGATGCCACGATCATAAGTTCGATCCGATCACGACTGAAGACTATTACTCGCTGGCGGGCATTTTTTTCAGCACGCGGCTGGTTCCCGGTCCGATCAAGGGAAATACGCCGCTGGTCCGTGCCCCCCTTTTGCCGCCGCGAGAAATCGCCGAACTGCAGAACGGCCAGGCGCGCGACAAAGCGCGTCTGGCAGAACTGTCGCGCGAAATCAGCACCCTCGGCGAACGAGAGTATCGGACCTGGCTCGAACGGCGCGTCGACACCGAGACGGAACGTTTCTTACTGGCTGCCTGGGAACTCGCACATCCGCCGGAGGGCAAAGCGCGGCCGGCCGTTGCAGATTTCGCGAAGGCGAAGGGGCTCGACGAAGTTATGCTCGCGCGGTGGGTGGCGCATTTCGACGAAGCGCAACCACACCCGGCACTGGTCGCCGTGCGCGACGCTTCAACCCGGGAGAAGGCAGAACAAGAGGTCAGAGATCTGGCCAGGAAGCTGGCGACCTATCGTGCCGGTCGGCTGCCGTCGGCGTCTTCCGATGCGGCCGCCAGATCGATTGGTGAAACTCCGCAATTCCGCTTTCGGGCCGATGACCGGCGTATCGTGGCGAATGACGCGCGCCAGGTGACGCTCTGGCCGAACCGCGGTCGAATTCCCGAAAATGCAACGCCGGTTGCTGATGTTGGTGCGCCGTCGATCGCGACGGTTCTGGTGCGGGACCACACGCGGCCCGTGCTGCATTTTACCGGCAAGGAATTGCTGCAGGCGCCGGGCTCGATCCCGGCGACGGGGAGTCTGTTCGTCGTGTTTCGGCCCGACCTGGCGGGCGTCGTCGGGCAGCGGCTCATCGGCTGGGAAGACGCAGCGGTCGGCCAGCACGGACTGGGAATCATGACCGACGCCGCCGGCAGCGTGCACGCGATTCTGCGGCGGAACGGCGCCAACGGCGACGTCGTCGTGCCGGCTCCGACTCCGGCGCCGGCAGCTTCCGAATTTCAGATCATTTCCATTACGTGGGGACCAAACGGTGTGACCGTCCATCGGAATGGACAGGTCGTCGGATCGAACAAGAGCATCGATTCGGTTTCCTCCGACCCGGCCATCGTCGCGCTGCGGATTGGCGGGCCCGGCTCCGGATCGAGTCCGCGATTCCAGGGGGACGTCGCAGAGCTGCGAGTCTACGGCATGCCCCTCGACGACGGGACCCGTTCGCTCATCGAAGGCCAATTGACCGCGCGCTGGAACGGTGTGCCGGGAGAGTCACCGGGTATCGATCCCGTCCACGATCTGTTTGAGGAGCTGGTTTCCGCGCAAAGTCCATTTCGGCTGGAAACAGCCGAGCGGGACAAGAGCCTGACGGAGGAATTCCGCGCGCGCTTGGCCTCGTTGCGTGAAGAACAGACGGCCCTGCAGAAGAAGTCGCCGCCGGACATTCCCCAGGCCGTTGTGGTGAGAGACGGAGGGCCACCCGGGACGTCACACGAGGGATTTCATGACGCGAAGGTATTCGTGAGGGGGAACCATTTGAAGCCGGGCAAGACGGTTCCGCGCGGTTTCCCGCGCGTCATCGCCGGTTCCGATCCGCCGCCGATTCGCGAAGGGAGCGGCCGGCGTGAACTGGCCCGCTGGCTGACGAGCCCCGGGAACCCGCTCACGGCGCGGGTCATGGTCAACCGCATCTGGCAACACCATTTCGGCGCCGGCCTTGTTCGCACGTCGGCGAATTTCGGGGCCATGGGGGAATCGCCGAGCCATCCCGAGTTGCTCGATTTTCTCGCGGCACGGTTTGTGGAATCCGGCTGGTCGTTCAAAGCCGTGCATCGGCTGATCATGCTGTCGAATGCGTATCAGCAGAGTTCGGTCCCGAGCGCCGAGGGACTGGCAGTCGACCCCGAAAACCGGTTCTTGTGGCGCGCCAACCGGCGAAAACTCGAATTGGAAGCGCTTCGCGACAGCCTCTTCGCCGTGGCTGGCAAACTCGATTCGACGCCTGGCGGCCCGGGCTTTCTGGATCTGGCGACTCCGCGCCGCAGTCTGTACCTGATGTCGGTCCGTACGGGCGCCAAGACTTCGGAATTCGGTCCGCTGTTTGACGCGCCCGATTGCAGCGGGATTGTGGAACGCCGTACGGAGTCCATCGTCGCGCCCCAGGCCCTGTTTCTGATGAATAATGCGCTGGTAACCGAATTGGCGCGGGGACTGGCGTCGCGCGTCGCTCGCGAGGCGCCGGGCGGCGACGACCGGGCGCGACTCGGCAAGTTGTACGAAATCACGCTGGGACGTCCGCCTGTGGAGGCCGAGTTGGATGTGGGTTTGCAGTTTCTTGCCCTCGACGCGGGAACACGCCAAACTGCCGCGGGACCGCCGAATCGGGAATCGTCGGTGTCGGAGGGCTGGATCAGGTATTGTCAGCTCATCTTGTGCACGAACGAGTTCATGTATGTGGATTGAACCGCCGGGAATGACTCCGGGAATCGCGCGGTCCGCCGATCTGATGACGCGTCGTGCGCTGCTGCGCCGGTCCGGTGGCGGTTTCGGGGCGCTGGCCCTGGCGGCGCTGCTGGCCGAAGAGCCGGGCTCGGCAAGCGAATCGAAGGTCGCGGCACCCGTCGACCCGCTCGCCGTCAAGCGGTCCCATTTCGCCGCGACTGCCAGGCGAGTGATTTTTCTGTTCATGCCCGGCGGCCCTTCGCAGGTCGATACGTTCGATCCCAAGCCGCGGCTCACGCAGGATGACGGCAAGCCCTCTCCGAAACTGTATCTCGGGCAACAGCGGAGCCTGCTCGCATCTCCCTGGAAATTCCAGCAGCATGGGGCGTCGGGGCTCGCGGTGAGCGAGCTTTTCCCGCACACGGCAAAGCGCGTCGATGATTTGTGCGTCATCCGTTCCATGGTCACCGACGACCCGAACCATCCCGGCGGCTGCCTGCTGATGCACACCGGGGAACGGGTGTCTTCGCGGCCGAGTCTGGGGGCGTGGGTCACGTACGGGCTTGGCACCGAGAACCGGAACCTGCCCGGGTTTGTGGCGATCGGGCCGGGGCCGATCATCGAGGGATCGCGTCAGTACGGCGCCAGTTTTCTGCCGGCGGCCTATCAGGGGACGTTCGTATCGAACCTCGACCAGCCTCTGCAGAATCTGACGGGGCCCGTGTCGCGCGACCATCAGCGGCGCGAACTGGATGCGCTGGGGCGTCTCAACGAACTGCACCGGGCGAATCGCGCTGACGACAGCCGGCTGAGCGCCCGGATCGATGCCTTCGAACTCGCGTATCGGATGCAAGTGGCTGCTCCCGAGGCGTTCAGTCTG
The DNA here is from genome assembly GCA_016200145.1 of Planctomycetia bacterium. Classification (GTDB taxonomy): domain Bacteria; phylum Planctomycetota; class Planctomycetia; order Planctomycetales; family Planctomycetaceae; genus JACQFH01. Next base: position 9,578 of record JACQFH010000054.1, read on the forward strand.
GCGGGCGAAACGGCCGCCACTGCGCAGATGTACGGACTTGACCAGCCGAAAACCGAGACGTTCGGCAAGCAGTGTCTACTGGCCCGGCGGCTGGTCGAACGGGGCGTGCGTTTCGTGCAGCTTTACCACACCACCGGCGGATTCCAGCCATGGGACCAGCACAGCGATCTCAAGGGCGGGCACGAGAAGAACGCTCTCGCGACCGACCTGCCGATCGCCGGGTTATTGCACGACCTCAAACAGCGCGGCCTGCTCGACGACACCCTGGTCATCTGGGGAGGAGAATTCGGGCGCACGCCGGCGCGCGAAGGCACGGCCAACGGGCGCGATCATCATCCGTTCGGCTTCACGATGTGGCTGGCCGGCGGCGGAATCAAAAGCGGCATGGCGTACGGGGCGACCGATGAATTCGGCTGGGACGCCATCGAGAATCCCGTTCACGTTCACGATCTGCACGCGACGATCCTGCACCTTTTGGGACTCGATCACGAGCGTCTCACCTACCGCTTTGCCGGTCGCGAATTCCGCCTGACCGACGTTTACGGCAACGTCGTGGACGGCATTCTGGCGTAGCACCTTCCCGCCCCCGCTCCACGACGTATATGGTCTGGGCATGAATGAAGCAGAAAAAACGTCGTCGGCAACCGTCCTGGTGCGCCTCGCGGCCTGCGCCATAATCGCACTTGGGGTCATGGTGCTCTGTATTGGAACGTTCTCGTCCCTCGGAACAGGGACGATGTGCATCGCTGGGGCGCTCGTGATTGGATTCGGCGCAGTGCTGCTGGCGATTAATCCCCGGAAGCCAGTGAAGCCCCGCGGTCTCTGGTGGGGATAGGGGAGAAGGGAAAAAGCGAGGTGACGGCAGGCACGCCGCGTCGCGGGTACGCTTTGCACGCAGACACTGGCCCGAACTCTGGCGAGTTCGGCTACGCATTTGGGGAGGGGGCGGTGAATGACGGCGGTCGTCTCCTGGCGTTGTTGCCTGGCGGGGCGGGGGAGGGTAGTTTGAAGGGGGTCAGAATGACTCTTCCCGGGCGGGGCCATGCCGAAACTGATTCGCTGCAGCAAGTGCCAGCTTGAATTCGAAACGCCCGGCAACTCCCCCACGATTTGTCCGGGTTGCGGCAAGGCGTTTCAGCCGGTTCGCATCGTCGTCTCGCCCAAAAACCCTGCGGCGACGGAATCGTTCACCGGCACGATCGCCGCGCAGCCAAACTACGTGGCGGACCTCAAGGCCAAGCCGGCGGAGAAGAAATCCGCTCCGGGCGCGCCTGCGGCGTCCGGCGCGAAGGACACCGCCGAAAAAAGTGAATCGCCCGGCGAATACCGGTTGCAGACAGATTTCGCGGCCGGCGATGGTGCATCGCCCGACGAGTACCGCTTGCAGGAAATTCACGCACCCGATCCGCCCGCGCCGGTGATCTTGCCGGCGGACAACGAGATGCCGAAGCCGCCGGACCGGGAAGCGCAGCCCGACGCAAAGACACGAGCCACATCATCGAAGCCGATTTCGGTGCGCCCGCAACTCAAAGACAATCTGCGTTCCTCACCGGCCAGCCGTTCAACCCCTCCAACGCGGGCGCCCGCCGCGCCGGGCGCCGCTGGTGAAGCGACCTCGAATCTCGATGACGATGACGACGAAGACGATGACAATGACGCAGTTCCTCGCGTTCAACCGCAGGCCGGGAATAAGGCAGTCCATGCGTGGGTCTGGGCATTCGTCGGGGGCGGTGTCGTCGGGGTCGCAGGTCTCATTCTGGGGGCTGTGTTCATTTACGCGAAACCGCGCGAGCCAGCCCGCGACACGGCCGTCGATCGCGCGGCGCAAGTCAATCTGCGCGCCGAAATCGCTCAGCCAGCCCCCGAGTTGACCGGCGAACAGATCTACCGCAAGGCGGCTTCTTCGGTCGTGCTGATCGTCGTTCGCAACGCGGACGGCAACCCCGTCAGCCAGGGAACTGGATTTCGAATCGACGACGAGATCGTCCGCAAGATGGACCCGAATGCGGCGAAACACGACTCGCGCGTCTGCTACATTCTGACCAACCACCACGTCGTGTACGGCGGCGCCAACTGGGAGGCCCACGGAGAAGGCGGGATCGTGGGGGACATTTTCGGCACGGCCAGCTTCGACAAAAGCCTCGACCTGGCCCTGGTCTACGTCCGCATGCGGACGCCGCAAATGCCGTCGACGCTGACGATCAGCCAGGCGCCGCCGGCCATCGGTTCGAACGTCTACGCGATCGGCAATCCGCTCGGTCTGCAGAACTCGTTCAGCAAGGGGATCATCAGCGGCGTGCGGGGCGACAAGATTCAAACCGATGCCCCGGTCAGCCCGGGCTCGAGCGGCGGGCCGCTCTTGTCGCAGACCGGCCTGGTCGTGGGCGTTGTGACTTCGCAGATTCAGGGCACGTCGCAGAACCTGAACTTCGCCATGTCGGTCCCGACAATCTGGCGGTTTCTGAACACACCGTTTGGATTTCGGTGAGTTCGGCATGCTGGTCGTCGCCCCCGTGTGACAAGCAGGTCACTGTCGCCGTCGTCGATACACACAGCCCGCCCGACTGGTCAGACGTGTAAGAAAAGTGCCGACGGCGGCATCCGGATTGCACGCCTTGATGAAGGGAGACTTCACTGCGGGCGGATTGTATGGATGGAATGAGATGTGATGGGAACAATCGTCGAAGAGAAAATCAATCACGCGATTCACGACTGTCTCACGCGCTGCTACCAGTCCGAAGTGATTGTTCACGAGATGGCCAGTTTTCTCGCCGATTTGAAGAAAACTGGCGGTTGGACGACCGACGAGCTGCTCACCGTTGAGTTCGCCGTCCTCGAGCTGCTGAATTCGGTCGTCGAAATCCCCGATGTCGCAGATGAATCGCCACACAAACGTCGAGCGGGGCCCGCCGGTCCGAACCGGCCAAGATGAGGTGATCAAAGCCCCTTTGTGGCTGCACAGCGCCCAGACCGGCCGATCTGAGACCACGGCCCGTCACTCTTTCATTCCCTTCAGCAATTGTTCCAGCGGCTCCTGGCTGATGGTAATCCAGCCGCGCTGCGGCTGGTTCAAGTCGAGCGTGACGCACAAGACCATGCAGACCAATACGCTGAAACCAAGGGCGGCCCCCAGGTGATGTTCATGTGAGACGCCCTGCTGCCAGCCCATCAGCATCATGCAGATCACCGCCGACAGGATCAGCAGCAGAATAATGCTGGGGGGCAGGCGGTCGCGCCCGGCATTCAACCGCGCCGCATGGGCGCTCGTCAGCTCGTTCAGCGTATTCACGAGCGGCACGACGGCCGGCGTTCCCCCATCGACGGCCTCTTTCACCAGCACTTCCATCTGCTGGTGCATTTCCCGGATTTCATCGAGTTTCCTTTGCAGGTCGGTTTCATCCTTGATCGCAGCCACCTCCGTCAAGCGGTGCTCGACGTAGCGGCGCAGAACGCCGCGCAGCTTTCCCCGAACGGGTTCATCCAGAATGTTCACAGAGGTGGCAAAATCACCGATCGCGTTGCTGTCGGTCACCATCATCTGCCGCCTCTGTTCGTGCCTGGACAGCGACATTGAAAACGTGAACGCCAGAAGCAATCCCAGAAGCGCCAGAATCGCGTCGTTGAATTTGTTTCCCGGCTCGTCGGACTTCTCCGGATTGGTCGAGCGCCCTCTCCAGGCGCTCGCAGCCCAGGCCGCCATCATCACCACGCCCAGCGCCAGGGACACGACCCAGGCATCAACGTCGATAAAAAATCTGTTCATTTTGCACCCAGCACCTGGACCACCTCGCGCAACATCGTCACGTCTTCCCGCGTCGCAATGATCAGGATCCGGCCGCGCGAGCCGCGAGCCGCGATGTCGGCATCTGTCCGGGATGTCGCGTTGGTATCGGCGTCGAGGTCGAGTCCCAGAAACTCCAGTCCCGCGCAGATCCGTTTCCGCACTTCGCCCGAGTGCTCGCCGACTCCAGCGGTGAACACCAGCGCATCGATTCCCCCCAGAGTCGCCGCCAGCGCTCCGATCGCCTGGCGGACGCGGTGCGTGTACACCTCCAGGGCCAGGCGCGCCCGGTCGTTTCCTGCGCCGGCCGCGCTAAGCACCTGCCGCATGTCGGCCGACACGCCCGACAGGCCCAGCAGGCCCGATTGGCGATTGAGCGCGGTCTCGACCTGTTCGGCCGTCAGCCCGTGCCGTTTCTGGACGTGCAGCACGGCCCCCGGATCGATCGAGCCGCTGCGCGTCGCCATCACCAGGCCGTCGAGCGGCGTAAAACCCATCGTCGTGTCGACCGACTTGCCGCCGCGCACTGCCGCGGCCGAACAGCCGTGCCCCAGATGACAGATCACCAGCCGCAGGTCATCGGCCGGCCTCCCCAGCATCTCGGCGGCGCGCCGCGCGCAGTAGGCGTGGCTGAGTCCGTGAAACCCGTACCGGCGGATGCCCCAGTCCCGCGTCCACGATTCGGGCACGGCGTACGTGTACGCCTGCGGCGGCAAGGTGGCGTGAAAGGCCGTGTCGAAGACTGCGATGTGCGGCACGCCGGGAAGGACTTTCTCGGCCGCGACCAGCGTTTCCAGGCTGGGGGGATTGTGCAGTGGCGCCAGGTCCACGAGGGCGCTCAAGCGCGAACGGACGTCGGGCGTGATCTGCACCGACGAGGTGAACTGGCCGCCATGGACCACACGATGTCCCACGGCCGCCAGGCGCGCCAGATCGGGGAGCGCGACCGGCTCGGCCCTGGTCAGGTCGTGAACAAACCGTTCGACCGCGGCGGCATGCCCTTTCCACGGAACGTCTTCGGACCGCTCTGCGCCGTCCGGCCCGGCGTACCGATAGCGCGTCACCGTTCCGGCCCAGTCGGCCAGCCCGGTGGCGAGCGGTTTGCCCTCCTTTGAGTCCATCAGCGTCGCTTTGAGGCTGCTGGAACCAGCATTCAGCAGCAGGATGTTCATCGCGGTCACTTTGTCATCGTGGATGCAGTTTCCTTCTGCAATTCAAGGTGTTGCCGGTGAACGCATAATAATAGTAGTCATCTCGCTGCGCCGCGACGAGGTATTGACGTCCCTCGCACTGCACGCCACCGATCGACGCAACGCCATGCGGGCTGCGGCAGGAGCGCGGGCGGGGTGTCGAGACCAGAGTTGCTCGCCGGACGCCGCGTTGCTCGAAGGCGGGGAGGCCACAGACCCCATCTCGATGGAGCGAGAATGACGACATTGACGATCACGGACGAGCAGGTCAGAGTCCTGCTCCACGTGGGGCGGGTCTCTGACCTGCCACGGGCGGCCGCGATTGCTATGCAGGGCTGCCGCCGAACTGGGAATCGGGCGAATCGCTGAACTCGAGCGCGGCGACGCCGGGCAACATCCAGTGGAATTTGCCGTTCTGTCGGTACCCGGAGAGAGGCGGCGCAGAATAATCCAGACCCAGCAGGAGGGTGACCGCGATCGACTTGGGTTGCGCGGCGACGCTGTTGGACGTGCCCTGTTGCAGGACAAACAGCGTGGGTGGAATGCCCTGAATGGCAATCGGCTGCGGAGGCAGTGAGTTGCTTTCAGAGAGCGTAGTACTTTCAGGCAGTAAGTTGCTTTCAGGGGGAGTCACGACAGGTGAGTCACCGGCCTCGGGCGCCGCGATTTCGTACACGAAGCCGCGCTGTTCAAATGCGTTGTCGGGACCGACCGTCGTGAAGTCTCCTGCGACGCGATTCGCGGAAACTCCGTAAATGTAGGTGTTTGTGGCCCCGGGCGGATCGATCGTGAAGAAAGTCGTGCCGTCATAGACGAAGCTGTGAGTTCCGCCGGCTCCGCCATCGGGGCTTCCTGGAAGTTCATACGTGCCGACGACGAACGGGCCGGAGACACCGCAGATCACCGTGTTCACAGCCCCGGGCACATCCAATGTGGCGCTGGCGCCGCCGTTGTGCAGGAATCCGTGCCAGCGACCACTCTCGTCGGCATAAGATCCGAAAACGGTGCTGCCGCTGATTCCATGCGTGACGGTCCACGTCGATCCGGGCGGATCAATCGTGGTGAAAGAGGAGCCGTCCCACAAAAAAGCATGCATCTGGCCTGCGGTATCGGCGTAGTATCCGGTGACGCCGCTGTCGGAGACGCCGTTCGCAATTTGAAATGTCGCACCGGGCGGGTCGATCGTGCTGAAGGTTGATCCGTCGAAGAGGTAGGAATGGATGCTGTTATCGGAACCGCGGTAATTTCCCACGACGCGGTTGCCCGAGAACGCAATCGCGCTCGTAAAAGGCGCGCCGGGAAAGTCGATCGTTCTTACGGTCGCTCCGTCATAGACGAAGCCGTGGCCGTTTCCAAATTCATCGAAGCACGAACCGACGATGCCTTCGCTGGTCACCCCGCCGGGAATGACCGAGCTCATCCCGGGCACGTCGATCGACGTGTACGTGGTACCGTCGTAAACGAATAAATGTTGCTGACGGGCGGCATCCTCGTAGACGCCGACGATCAGATCGCCGGAGATTCCCGCGACGTGCGTGAGCGTCGATCCGGGGACGGAGATCTCATGTATGGCCACCCCTGGCGGGGCAGTCTCGACGGCCGCAGCCGAGAGCAGCGCTCGCGATTCCAGCAACTGGATTTCGGATGCGAGGGAGCTCGCCGGCGATGGCTTGCGCCTCGAACGATTAATACGGATATGCCGTTTCGGAAAAATGTCCAGCTTCCACCAGCGAGGCATCAGGAGCGTCTCCGTTTCCTTTAAGCGTTGCCGCGAAATGCGTCCAGACGCACGACTGGCGCGACTTTGGCGGCTGCGCAGTAATTGGCGAGAGAGAGAAGTGCAGAGTCCCCACGTGGGGGGCGGAATTTACCCAGGAATGGAATCTGACGGAAGACGAGTTTTCCCGGCCCGAATTGCACTCTGGCTGCCGCGCGACCAGGCATGTAAGCAATGATCAAGCGACGCTGCGCCGAATGCCTAAGTCATCGGGGTTTCATCGGGTGAACTTGAGGGGGGCCCGGAAACGCCGATCGCCCCGGTTTGCACCGAGGCGACTGGGACCCCCTTCGGGCCGGCAAAGACGGGGGGTTTTTCCTCGGAATTCAACCCCCGGCCAATCCCAGTTCCTGCCGCGGAATATGATCGCGTTTTCTATTGTTTTTCATTTTCAGAAACGATGCGCGGCTCGCCCAGGTGTTGCTTGAAAAACGCCGCGACGCGGGAATTCAGGCGGATCGTGACAACGGGATCCGGAACCATGTGGGTAAAGCCGGCCAGCGGAAGGAACTCGAACTTTTTGCCTGCGCGAAACAGAGCTTCGGTCATCTTCAGCGAGTGCAGAAAATAAACGTTGTCGTCAGCCGTGCCATGGATGATGAGCAGCGGTACGGAAAGATCCTTGCAGTACGTGACGACGTTCGACGCCTCGTAGCCGGACTGGTTTTCATTCGGCAGTCCCATGTAGCGCTCGGTGTAATGGGTGTCGTAGTCGCGGAAATCGCAGACCGGGGCGCCGGCGACAGCCGCTTTGTAGATGTCGGGGCGGCGCATCGCCGCCATCGCCGAGAAATACCCTCCGAAAGACCAGCCGGTGATGCCCACGCGACCGAGATCCATTTCCGTGTTCTTTTCGCCCAGGGCCTTCAGGCCGTCGACCTGGTCTTGCAGCGGAATGTCGATCAGATTGTTTTTGATCGCCCGTTCCCATTCGCGTCCGCGGCGTGGTGTGCCGCGGCCATCGAGCGAGACGACGATGAATCCCTGATCGGCCAGCCACTGCTGCAGCACGCTGCCGCGCGGCGACGAGTTGACGGTCAGCGCGTGCGGGCCGCCATACACGTGGACGATCACGGGGTATCTGGCGCCCCGGGACATGGAGCGCGGTCGTACAATCGCCGCACGGAATGCGCGCTGGCCCACGGTGAGGAATTCCAGCTTGGGCAGTGGCGGCTCTTCGGCGACGGACTTCAGCTCGCCGACCAGTTCGCCGCCGGCGCGGCAGATCTGTGTGCCCGTACGCCCGTCCGCCAGGTTGTAGCTGTGGAGATATGCGGCCACCTGACGGCCGAAGCTGAAGGCATGGTTGCCTGGGTCGGAGGTGAGCTTCGCCGGCTCGCCGCCGGCAAGTGAAATCGAAAAAACGTGCGTCTGCGTCGGATCGGTGCTGGCCGTCATGTAGACTAGGCCTCGCTCATCATCGACGCCCGCCAGGTCGACGAGGCCAATGCCCTTCGGCGTTAACGGGCGAATCAGTTTTCCCTGGCGCGAACGGAGTTCAAGCAACCACTCGCCCGTCCGCTCGGTCAACCACAAAAAACCGCTGCCATCCTTGAGCCACCTGGGGCAAGACGCAGCGAGATTGATCCAGGCCGGATCGGTTTCCTTCAGCAATTCAGTGAGCGCGCCCGTGTTTTCATCCACCGCATACAGGACCTCCTCGGTCTGCAGCCGGTTTTGCACGAGGATGGTCAGCGGACCGTTGTCTTTCCACACGACTTTGGCGAGGTACGGGTATTTCTCGCGGTCCCAGACGATCCAGCGACTTTCGCCCCCGGCGGCTGGCACAACACCCAGGCGAACTGCGGCGTTCTTCGTTCCGGTTCGAGGATAGGGCCACGTATTCGGCTCGCGCTGCGGATGCAGCGGATCGAG
>JACQFH010000381.1 GCA_016200145.1 Planctomycetia bacterium
ATTTGAGGCCGTCGGTGAAGACGACGGTGCGGTCGGCTTTGCCGTCGCCGTCGGTGTCGCTCATCACCAGCACGCGATCGGTGGGGTGCCCCTTGTAGCCCTCGGGAGGAAAGTGCGTATTGCTCTCGACGGCCCAGACCCGCCCGCGCGAATCGACGTCGATCCCCGTCGGCGTGACAACCTGCGGATGCTCGGCGAACAGCTCGACCTTCACCCGCGGATCAGTCGACTTCGGCGGAGCGTCCTGAGCAAACAGCGACGAAGTACACACCAGACTCAGGAACAAGCCAACGCGTACTCCCCCCCTTAGCAAGGGGGGGCCGGGGGGGGTCGCTCTCAGCGCGAGTATTGATTCGAAACCTGTTCCCACCTCCCCATCTCTGCGACAATGCATCATCTTGATCTCGTGCGGCGCGTAAGAGCTGAGTAACATGACGAACTGACGAAAGCGTTCACAAAACGATGGCGCGAAGAGGCAAGCACGACGAGAGCTGTCAGCGCTGACGATTGTTGATTGACTGATGCTTGCGCACTTCGCGAATTCAAAATAGAAACGCACACGTGACATTTCTCGAAAGCCCGAATTATCCTGCTCCGCCGAGGCTGCCGCCAGTCTTCTATGGAAAATTGGCGCTGTCGTCGCGGTATCTGCTCTCGCCGTTGGCGGGGTTCACGAACCTGCCGTTCCGCCGCATCGTGCGAGAGATCGGTGGCGTGGGCCTGGCGACCACCGACCTCGTCAATGCCCGCAGCCTGCTGGCGAACGCCCCCAAGGCGCAGGAACTGGTCGCCACCTGTCCTGGCGATGAGCCGCTCGCCGTGCAGATTTTCGGCAGCGAGCCCGAGATGATGGTAGACGCGGCGCGCCTGCTCGAATCGCGCGGCGTTGCGTCGATCGATATCAACATGGGCTGCCCGGTGAACAAAGTCACGAAGAACGGCTCGGGCGCCAGCATGATGTGCCGTCGCGACGACACGATCGAGCTGGTCGAACGGATCGTACAGGCCGTGAGCATCCCGGTGAGCGTCAAGATGCGCCTGGGGTGGGACGACAAGCAGATCACGGCCCCCGAATTCGCCCGCGCGTTCGAACAGATCGGCGTGGCGGCGGTCGCGATTCACGGCCGGACGCGGGCGCAGGGGTTCAGCGGCCGCGTCAATCTCGACGGCATCCGCGCGGTCGTCGAGGCGGTGAAATCGATTCCGGTCGTGGGCAACGGCGACGTGCGAACGATCGCCGACGCCGACCGCATGTTCCGCGAGACCGGCTGCCGTGCCCTTTCGATCGGGCGCGGGGCGCTCGCCAATCCGTGGATCTTCCGACAGCTCGTGCAGTGGGAGGCAACCGGCACATACGACCCGCCCGGGACCTTCAACGATCGGCTGGCCCTGTTCCGCCGACAGTTCACGTACGTCGTCGAGCTCCGCGGGCCCGACCGGGCGCTTCCCTTTTTTCGCAAAATGGCACACTGGTATCTGAAGTCGATGCAGGTCACGGCGCGGCTGCGGAATGCGTTCCAGCAATCGAAGAGTTTCGACCAGGCCGAAGCCGTGCTGGCCGAGATCATCGAGCAGGGCCCGCTCTCTGGCAACCGCACCGGCGCGCTGCCCGAGATGACCATCCCCGTGCCCAGCGGCCCTGTCGAGCACTGGTAGCTGGAATCAGGCACAATGTAGGGAAAAGGCATGCGCGTCAAACTCGAATACGGCAAGACGGGCCTCGAGGTCGAGTTGCCCGACGACCGGGTCGTGGGGTCGCTGGCCATCAAGCCGGCACCGCCGCTGGCAGACGCGGCCGGCGTCCTCACGTACAAGCTCTCGCATCCGACCGGCACTCCTTCGCTGGCGCAACTGGCTCGCGGAAAAAAGTCGGCCTGCATCGCCATTTGTGACATCACCCGCCCCGTTCCGAACGCGTTCCTCCTCGCGCCGATCCTGGATATTCTGGAAGCGAGCGGCATCGCGCGAAAAGACGTCCTGATCCTGATCGCCACCGGCCTGCATCGTCCTAACGAGGGGGACGAGCTCGTCGAACTGGTGGGGCCCGAAATCGCGGCGCGATACCGCGTCGAGAACCATTTCGGCAAAGATCTGTCGCAGCACTCTTATCTGGGGACGACTCCCAAAGGCGTGCCCGTCTGGATCGACACGCGATTCGTCTCTGCCGATCTCAAGATCACGATCGGCCTGATCGAGCCCCACCTGATGGCGGGTTATTCCGGCGGCCGCAAGCTGATCTGCCCGGGCCTCGCGGCACTGGAAACCGTCAAGATCTGGCACGGTCCCCAGTTCCTCGAGCATCCCAAAGCCGATTGTGGCTTCCTCGACGGCAATCCGGTGCACGAAGAGAACACCCGCATCGCGCGGATGGCGGGGTGCGACTTCATCGTGAACGTCACGCTCGACGCCGAGCGGCGGATCACGTCGGTTGTCGCCGGCGATATGGAACAGGCGTTTCTCGAAGGGGTACGGTTCATCGAACAGGTCGTGAAGGCCGAAGTCGCCGCGCCGTGCGACGTGGTCGTCACGAGCGCTGCCGGCTACCCCCTCGACACGACGTTCTACCAGGCCGTGAAGGGCATGACCGGCGCGCTGCCGATCGTCAAACAGGGAGGCACGATCATCATTGCCGCGAGTCTTACCGAAGGGATCGGCAGCCCGGAATTTCAGAGCCTGTTCCGCGAGCATGCCTCGCTGCCCGACTTCATGCAGCGGATCCTGGGCAAAGACTACTTCGTGATGGACCAGTGGCAGCTCGAAGAGATGGCCAAGGTGTGCCGGAAGGCGAAGGTCAAAATCGTCAGCGACGGCATCCCGGCGGAAACGCTCAACGGCCTGTTCGTCGAGGCGGCGCCGAGCGTCGAGCAGGCGGTTGCCGAGTCACTTTCCGAGTACGGCCCCACGGCAACGATCGCCGTGATCCCCAAGGGCCCGTATGTATTGCCGGCGGTGGCGGCGGGCTGAAACGCGCGCACGGCCCGCACACGCATTATGAGACGCCGATGCTGGCAGCATCGGCCACGGGTCGACGTGTCTTGAGAATCCATCACACGCGCCTTACGATTGACAGGGGCAACACGATATTTCTTCCCGGCGCGTCGAGGATACACCATGCCTGACGGCGAAAAAATTCTGCTGATCGAAGACGACCGCGAGATCGCCACGACGCTGCGCAGCGTTCTGGAATCGGCCGGCTATAACGTCAGTTACGCGCCCAACGGCAAAGAAGGGCAGCGATTAATCCAGGAAGTCGGGCCGGCCCTCGTCATCACCGACATGATGATGCCCCAGTTGGGCGGTTTTCCCGTCCTCGAATTCCTCAAGCAGATGGAAACGCCCCCCAAAGTGATCATGATCACAGCCAACGAAGGGGGACGGCACAAAGCGTACGCCGAAATGCTGGGAGTCTCCGATTATCTGCGCAAACCGTTCGCCATGGACGTGATGCTCGAAGCCGTCGAAAGGGCCCTGTCGCGCAGCGGCTCGCCGGCCGACGACAGCCCGAAACCAAAAAAGCTCTCAAGGAAGAAGGCCGAGTAATGCGTATGGATCGGTCATAAGATCGACGGATGTGGTAGACAGCCCCAACGGGGCGAAATCCTATAGCCCAGGGCAACGCCCTGGGTTTCGTTTCGTTGATGGCCACACACATTCCGAACCTGGAATCACGCCCCATTGGGGCTTTCGTCATGTCACTTTGCGGTACCTAGGGCTGGCGCCCTGGGCTATAGAATTACACCCCGTTGGGGCTGACCAGGAACGAAAAAGCCGTCCACAACATGTCCTTCACCGACAGTCTCTACCAGCTCATCGTGCAGACGTCGACGAACCTGCCGTCCGACATCCGGCGGCTGATCGCCGAGGCGAACAAGCAGGAAACGCCGAACACCAACTCGGCTCTGGCGCTGGCGACGATCGCCCTGAACGTCGATATGGCTTGCGACAACGAGCGCCCCATCTGCCAGGATACGGGGATGCCGACGTTCATCATCACCACGCCCGTCGGCTTCGACCAGATCGCGCTCGAAGAGCAGATTCTCGAGTGCGTGGCGCGGGCCACGAAGGCCGGCAAGCTGCGACCCAATTCGGTCGATTCGCTCACCGGAAAAAACAGCGGAGATAATCTCGGCCCGGGCACCCCGGTGATCCACTTCCACCAGCATCGACAGGACGAGGTCGTCGTCAAGCTGCTGCTGAAAGGGGGCGGCTGCGAGAACAAGAACATCCAGTATTCGCTCCCGCAGGAGCTGCCGGGCCTCGGCCGCGCCGATCGCGACCTCGACGGCGTCCGCAAGTGCCTGATGCACGCCGTCTACCAGGCGCAGGGGCAGGGCTGCTCGGCCGGATACCTGGGCGTGTGCATCGGGGGCGACCGCACGAGCGGCTACGACGCGGCCAAGATGCAGCTCTTCCGCAAGGCCGACGACGTGAATCCAGTACCCGAACTGGCCGAGCTCGAGAAATACGTCACCGAGAACGCCAACCAACTGGGGATCGGCACGATGGGCTTTGGTGGCCGTGTGACGCTGCTCGGATGCAAGATCGGCGCGATGAACCGCCTGCCGGCGTCATTCTTCGTTTCGGTCGCCTACGACTGCTGGGCCTTCCGCCGGCTGGGGGTCGTGCTCGATCCGAAAACAGGCGACATCCGCCGCTGGCTGTATCGCGAGCAGGATGAAATCAAGAAGCTGGCGGTGGGGAAGGGCTTTCAGCTCACCGGCAAAGAAATGGTGCTCGAAGCGCCGATCAGTGAAGAAAAAATCCGCAGTATCAAAGCCGGCGACGTCGTCGTGGTGAATGGACCCATCCACACCGGCCGCGACGCGCTGCACCATTACCTGCTGCACCACGACTCGCCCGCCGATCTGCACGGGCAGGTGCTCTACCACTGCGGCCCGGTGATGATCAAAGACCAGGCCGGCAAATGGCAGGTGACCGGCGCCGGCCCGACCACGTCGATGCGGGAAGAGCCTTATCAGGCCGACATCATCGGCCGGTTCGGGATCCGCGCGGTCATCGGCAAGGGGGGCATGGGAGCCAAGACCCTCAAGGGACTGCAGCAGCACGGGGCCGTTTACCTGAACGCGATCGGTGGCGCGGCCCAGGTGTATGCCGACAGCATTGTCGGCGTCGACGGCGTCGACTTGCTCGACGAGCTGGGAGTGCCGGAAGCGATGTGGCACCTGCGCGTCAACGGGTTTGCCACGATCTGCACGATGGATTCACACGGCAACAGTCTGCATCGCGAAATCGACCAGGCGAGCCTCGTGGAGCTCGGCAAATTCGCCGAGCCGGTTTTCACCGGGCACTAATCGGGCACTAACCGGGCACTAATCGGGCACTAATCGACGCCCAGATCGTTCTGGATGGCCCGCGCCTTGGGGCTGTAGAGCCAGCGATCGAGCCCATCGACGTCTTCATGGTCGAGCCGCGACGTGCTGCGGGCCTCCCTGCGAACCCCGTCCTGGTCGGCGAAGTTGCCCCGATTGACGTTCACCCAGCTATTCGGATCGAGCATGCAGCCGGCGCAAGCCAGAGTGAGCAGAGACGAAATGCAGAGAAGCGAACGGCGCATGGGCAGATTCTCTCCGGCAGTCGGCTGCGGGTGAGACCACCGGCGCCGATTGCGATATGATGGAGACGGTCGAATTGAAGCTGTCTGGAAACGTGAGGTGTGAGAGAGGACGGCTATTAACCAGATTTTGGAAACTGCGCCAAGAGGAATTTCAGGATCTGCCTGCGGTACGACCACTAACAAAGAAATCAGGCAATAGCAGCCACAGATGAAACACGGATAAAACACGGATTTACGAAAAGCCGTTTGTATCCACGTATTATCCGTGTTTCATCCGTGGCTAACTTTCATGCTTCGTAGAAAACTGTAACGATGCCGAAGACATTGGACCTATTGGTCGTCGCCCCGCATCCGGATGACGCCGAAATCGGCGTGGGGGGGACGATTTTGCGCTCGCGGG
>JACQFH010000382.1 GCA_016200145.1 Planctomycetia bacterium
TTCGATTTCTTCTGGAAGGTCTCGACAGTGCGGCGGTCTTCGGCGGTAAAACTGAGAATTCGCAGGCCCTTGTCGCCGTGATGCGCCTGCAGTTCATTCAGATGCGGAATTCCCTGGACGCAGGGCCCGCACCAGGTGGCCCAGAACTCGACCAGCACGACAGAGCCCCGCAGATCGGCCAGAGTTTGCGGCGTGTCGGCATTAAGCCAATCGTTGGCTGTGACTTCCGGTGGCACTGCCCCCACCGCAGGAGTTCCGCCGGTGCGAGTCGAATCAACGCACCCCGATTCCAGGAAGGCGAGCGTCAAGACGGCAAACCCAACGTACATTCCGGCGGATCTCATGACTGCGCTCCTCGCTGGAAAAAATCCCCGACATCGATGCGTAAGCTGCTGGGCCTGACCTGCTGGCCAGCTCTTCCGGCGGATCGCCTGTCGATCGCAAACTGCCGGCACTTCGCGACTGTTATTGTTGCCAGGTCGCCGCCGGACATGCAAGCAGGTGGACTCGTCGGCCGGAAGCCAGCACGAGTTTGGGACCTGTGCACGAATTCCGGGAGCGGCGTTACAGCCTGTCTGCTATGATTTATGAAGCATATAATGATTCAGGCACGGACTTCCGCCGCGAAAGGTTTTCAGAGGATTCGGGATGAAGTTCACGAAAATGCACGGGGCGGGCAACGACTACGTCTACGTCGATTGCTTTGCCGAATCGTTGTCGCGCGATCTGGCGCAACTGGCGATCGCCGTTTCCGACCGCCACCGCGGAATCGGGGCCGACGGGTTGATCTTGATCTGCCCTTCTGAGCGCGGCGACGCCCGCATGCGGATGTTCAACGCCGACGGCAGCGAATCAGAAATGTGCGGGAATGGCATCCGGTGCGTCGCCAAATACGTTTACGACCACGGGATCGCCCGGAAAGACCGGCTGCAGATCGAGACGGGGCGGGGCGTGCTCTCGCTCGACCTGGAAGTCGCCCGCGGCAAGGTCGAGCGAGTGCGGGTCAACATGGGCAGTCCGATCCTGGAAAGCGCCCGGATTCCCACGACGCTGCCGGGTGACCCGCCGATCCGCCAGAAGCTCTCGGCCGCTGGCCGCGATTTCGAAGTCACCTGCGTTTCGATGGGCAACCCGCATTGCGTGACGTTTGTCGATCAACTCGACGATGCGTGGGTGCACGTCGTGGGGCCGGAAGTCGAGCGGCACCCGGCGTTTCCGCGGCGCGTCAACGCCGAGTTTATCCAGGTGATTTCTCCCCGCGAATTCCAGATGCGCGTCTGGGAGCGCGGTTCCGGAGAAACGCAGGCCTGCGGCACCGGGGCCTGCGCTGCGGCCGTGGCGGGCGTGCTGGCGGGTTTCACCGAACGCCGCTCGCTGGCCCACCTGCCCGGAGGCGACCTCGAGCTGGAATGGGCGGAAAGCGGCGAAGTTTACATGACCGGCGGCGCCGTCGAGGTCTTCAGCGGCCACTGGCCTGACGCGGGCTGATTGGTCTTGCGTGAATTCTGCGAACCCGATACTTTCCGCGCCCTCACACTTCCCTCAATGAGTCACATCCTTCGATCAGGCGGGCATCCCGTCACGGGCAGCGGCCGTTCGCTGCTCCTGGGCTGGAGCCTGTTTCTGATTGCCGGTTTCACCCTGGCCTGGCATCTCGAGCCCGATCCGCGCGGCTACGGGACGCACCAGAGTCTGGGCCTGCCTCCGTGCACGTTTCGTGTGTTGTTCAATGTTCCCTGTCCGGGTTGCGGAATGACGACCAGTTTTTCCCATTTTGTGCGGGGCGACGTGGCGCAGGCGCTGCGCGCCAATGCCGGCGGGGTCGTCCTGGCGATTGTGTGTGTGCTGCAGATTCCCTGGTGCTGGTGGAGTGCGGCCAGGGGCCGCCTGGCCGGAGTGGCCGACCCCACGCGATTTTTGCTCATCCTGGTGAGCGTTGTGGCGGGGATTTGCCTGTTGAATTGGATCATGCGGCTGGTGGCCGGCTGACGCACGAGGCGTCTGCCCGAAGCGGCATCGACAGAGGGGCTTACGACGAATTGGAAGGAACCGGCGATGGAGCGCCTGGCGGAATCCGCAGCTCATAGCGCAACACACCGTGCACGCGCAAGGGTTTCGCGAGCGGCCTGCCTGTTGTTTGCCGCGCTCGTCGTGACGAGCTGCTCAGGCTGTCAGATCGTCATCGGCGTGCTGCAGATCTTCGAGGGCTTTCCCAAGACGCACAACGATTTCTACGTCCGCACGCATCACCGGTCGCTGTCGGAAAAGGGCAAGAGCGTCATCGTTCTAGTCGCCTCGCCGCCGAGCGCCCGTGAGGAAGAACCGTCGCTCGACCTCGACGTTATGGCCGAGGTTTCCCGGCAATTACTGGTGAACAAGGTCAACGTCGTCGAATCTCAGAAGATTGCCAAGTGGATCGATGACAACGGGCTGATCGTCTCGCAGACCGAACTGGAACCAATCGGCCGGCACTTCGACGCCGATTTCATCGTGCTGTTCACGTTCGACGACTTCGGATACCTCGAAAACAACAGCCCTGGCTTGTATCGGGGGCATGCCCACGGCAAGACCACCGTGGCCGAGATGGTCGACGACAAGGTCACGCCGGGAACGAAGCGGGTCAAGATCATCTATAACAACCCGTTCACCGCGAAATATCCGACCATCCGCCCGATTTCGGCCGATCAGGAAGGCCCGGACGTATTCAAGCGCAAGTTCATGGGCCGCCTCAGCGAGCAGCTCACACGCACCTTTGTCGACTACCGGCCCGAAGAAGAAATTCAATAAGGACCACGAGATGGATCAGTCGTCCCGATACCGGAACTTCGCTGCGGCCGCGGCCACTCAGGCGTGGCGATCGGCGGTGCTGCTCGCGGTCGTTGCGCTGTCCGGTTGTCAGCCCATCATGATGCTGGGCTACCTGATCGGCGGCCCTCCCACGATCGAGCCCGACTTTCACAAGCGCACGAAAAAAGAGTCGTTGTCAGCGAACGGTAAGACCGTGCTGGTCTATTGTTATGCTCCCAAGGAGCTGAAATTCGACAATGAATCGGTCGATTACGACCTGGCCAAACACGTGGCCTATCAGCTCAACGGGCACAAAATCAAAGTCATGGATCCCGACCGCGTCTACGACTGGCTCGACAAGAACTGGCGCTGGAAAAAGACCTCTGAAATCGGCGCAGCCTTCAAAGTCGACTACATCGTCCACATCGACCTCAAGGATTACAGCCTGTTCGAGGTCAACTCGACGAACCTCAACCGCGGTCGGGCCGATTGCATCGTCAATGTCGTCAAGATGAACGAAGACAAAAAAGATGGAACGGTCATTTACACGCAGCCGATCAAATCGAATTTCCCGATCCGCGGCCCGATCGCTTCCAGCGACATCCCGTTCAATGAATTCAAGAAGCGCTACTTGTCGTTCTTGAGCGACGAAATCGGCCGGCTCTTCTATCCCATCGAAACGGGCTCAGATATCCCCAACGGGATGCTGGCCGAGTGAGGAACGACGAGGATGGAAGATCGCGAAGCGCCAGCTTCGTCCGACGCCATCCTCAATCTTCGATCCTCCATCCTCGATTCTTCGGCCCCGGCTCGCGGCGATTTCTCTCCTGCTCTATTGGCCTTCGGCGAATCCGGACACCTGGCAAGTACGACGAGACTGCCGTTCCCGCGGATCGCGCGCGCCGAAGTTCGAGCCCCCACGAGCTCGTGATGTCATCAGACAATGTCTCCTTTTCGCGACAGGTCATTCGTCGATCGGCCGGGGTCAGACAGAACTTCTGAATACCAAGGATGAATAATCTGCCAGAATTGAAATTGGCTCACGCAGCCGCTCGTTCCGCATCCGGCGACAGGATGGGGACTTGCGTCGTCGTTCGGAGGTGAGCCGAATTCGCGGCGCGCCGCGCACAAGATGATTCTCGCGCCCAAAACCGAGCGCAATCTGCTTTCTGGAATTCAGTTGTGAACTATTCATATTTGAAAACGCGAATTGCGCTAAAACGCCAGTTTGGCACGAGCATGCGCTGGGAATGCGCGCCCAATGCGCGCGAAGTGCACGACTTGTCGCACGCTTCGTGAATCGAGTGTGCCGAGTGGACATCTCTGCGCGTGAGCGGCCGCGATTCGCCCTCAAGCGGCCATCACTCCGCGCGCGGCCGGCGAAGCGTTAAATCAAAATCGCGACAGTTCATTTTGCCGAGGGTCATTGCGCAGTCTCGATTCAATTATTTCGGGAACGCAACGACCGACAAGGAGCGTGGTGAGATCAAATCAGATCGGCGCTCCGTTATTCGACCGCAACAAGTGCCCCCGACGCGCTTACCCGCCCCAAAAAAGCAACTTGTCCCGCGCGCGGAATTCTCATTTTGTTTAACTCATTCGGGCGACAGAGGTTCCGGCGAAAATATTCCGACTTTTTGGCCCCGAAAAAAATTTCCCCTGTCTATAAATTCAAAAATTTTCCGGTATCCCGTGGGAGAGGCATGCCTTCGCTCATCTCCGCCCGGCGTGCCGTCCCGCTCAGGACGGTGCAAGCCGGGCGGTTTTAATTGTCGGGAAGGAGGGAGGGGCCGCGTGAGATTCGCGAAAATCCACACGGATCGCAAACCCCTCCTTCCCTTTTTTTCTTCGATTCTTCACCCGATCGCGTCCCGGTCGCGACCGGAGAATATCGGTCCGCAACGAATCTGACAATTCCGAGAATTTTTTTGTTGATTTTCAGACGGCAGAACAGTTTAATGCACGGCGAACTAGATCAGTGCTGTCGGGCCGCGATCCCGACGGTTCGCCACCAGGTGCCAAAAACTCGGCCAATCAAGGCCATCCGCCGAAAGATCGCAATCGGCTTGTTCTGCCGCGCCGGGGCAACGGTTTTGGCCGTTGGGCTTCGCGCTCTCATTGTCTCCGCCTGTGTTTTCAGACGGTAGATTTCTGCAATGACGAGGCGGTCGATTCGTGCTGACAATCTCATTGTCAGCACAAGAGCCAGCTCGCCGGGCCACGCAAACTGTCTCGCGCCGCACGGCTGTCGCCACGCCACATGACATGTGACTCCAGAGTTCCTGTCGTGTGAATCCTGATTCGAGCACTTTCGATCCGGGCGCAGCAACATCAACGATGTTTGAATTCTGTGCGGGTGCTTTGCGGAACTGTTAAGCGTTCATTCCTTTCAGGAAACACTGTCATGGAAATTCCCACACCGTTTCATCGCATTCACGGCACGGTTCGCGGACTGGATTCGGCTGGACGCTCATCTCAATTTGAAGGCCGATTCGGCCGCATGTTTCGCGCCTTGCCGGCGGCCACATTCTCGCCCGCTGCGCTGCACGACCTGGCGGGGAAAATCACGGCCGAGCCCGAGCCGCCCACCGAAGTCACCCCGGAGACGGACGCAGACGACGAGGAAAACGCGGGGCCGGACCGCAAGCATCCGGCAATCTCCGCCGGCTACACCTACTGGGGGCAGTTTATCGACCACGATTTGACATTCGATCCGGCGAGTAGTTTGCAGAAAACGGACGATCCGGATGCGCTGGTCGACTTTCGGACTCCCCGGTTCGATCTGGACAATATCTATGGCCGGGGACCTGACGATCAACCGTACATGTATGCCGATGACGGCGTGCGCCTGCGCCTGGGGCGGCAATTGACGGGGAACAAGCGGGACAGCCTGTCCCGGGACCTTCCCCGCACCGCTGCCGGCCGGGCCATCATCGGAGACCCGCGCAACGACGAAAACGTCATTGTTTCGCAACTCCAGGCGACGTTTCTGCGATTCCACAATCGAGTCGCCGACGTACTCAAAGCCAGGACGCCGGATGATTTTGCAGAGGTCCAGCGCACGGTCCGCTGGCACTACCAATGGGCCGTCGTGAATGATTTTCTCAAAACGATTATTGGCGAGACGCTGCTGAAGGAAATCCTCCCGCATCTCGCGCAGAATGGCTCCATCGTCAATTTCCCGCCCAACCTGAGATTCTACAAGCCGCGGAAAGAATCGTTCATTCCGGTGGAATTCTCGGTGGCCGCGTATCGCTTCGGCCACTCGATGGTGCGGCCCCAGTACCGGCTCAATGAAATCACCCCCGAGCAGGAGGGGCACCCGGAGGGTAAGGTCGATCCCCGATTGCCGATCTTCTCGTCGGATGGATCGCTGAGTCTCGTTGGCTTCAAAGAATTTCCCAGCACCTGGGCGGTCGATTGGAGCCTGTTTTTCGACATGGGAGACGCGCCGGAATTCGGCAAGAAGCGGGTTCAACCGGCGTATAAGATCGACACGTCGCTGGTGAATCCGCTCGGCAAATTGCCAGATTCCGTGATTGGCGGTGCGGCGTTTCCCGCCCTGGCCGAACGGAACTTGCTCCGCGGTTTGCGAATGCAGCTTCCATCGGGCCAGGCGGTCGCATGCGCCATGGGCATTCCGGTGATTCCGGACGAGCAATTGCGAGTCGGCAAAGCCAACGAGGAGGATTTCGAAAAAAATCCGTTGCTGGTCAGCATTTCAAAGGAATTCGAAGGCAACGCTCCACTGTGGTACTACGTTCTGGCTGAATCTCAGTTGGCCTTCAAAAACGACAAGACCCCCATTCGGCTCGGACCGGTCGGCGGCCGAATCGTTGGGGAGGTGTTCGTCGGGCTGATGCTGCACGATTCCCATTCAGTCCTCAGCCAGGGAAAGTGCTGGAAACCGCGACAGGACTTTCTGGGGAAGACGGGCAACTTCGGGATTGCCGAGCTGATTGCCCAGGCGCTGAAGGCCAAAGATGTGGTGTAAGCAGGCGTCGCATTCGATTTCGCGCAGGGCAAATCGGCCGGCAGCTCCGGCCGATTGCTGTCCCTGCGAATCCGATCATCGGGAGTTCACAATGCCATCCTCGGTCATCGACTGGCGACGTGCACGCGGCAGCCTGCTGGCGCTTTTGCTGGCAGCTCTTTCGGCAACGGCTTCTGCGCCAGCTCACGCGCAGCCGGCAACGCTCGGAAGGTGGTCTCCCGTTTTTGACACGCAGAACGTGATGATCCATGCGAGCGTTTTGCCAAACGGCAAGGTCCTGTTCTGGTCCCGCCGCGAGGCGACTGAAGGCCTGAACCCGCATCAGTGCCAGCCCCGGCTCTGGGATCCTGCGAAGGGGACCGGGGCAAACGCGTTTTCGCTGACGCAGAACACGCCGGGATACAACCTGTTTTGCAGCGGACACGCGTTTCTTCCCGATGGCCGGCTGCTCGTCGCCGGTGGGCACCTGGCGGACACTCACGGAGAATCCCATGCGACAATTTACGATCCGCAAACGAATTCCTGGTCGGCAGCAGGCGTGGTCCCGGTGATGAACACCGGACGATGGTATCCGACGGCGACCACGCTTCCCGATGGAAGTATCGTCGTCATGTTTGGGAGCGATCAAACCGGGAATCAGAGCGGCAAGATCCAGGTCTTCAAGGACAATGCCTGGAGAGATCTGTCGAACGTGACGTTCAATGGTGCGCCGTATTATCCCAGGCTGCATGTCGTCGGGGACGGAAGAGTCTTCATGTCGGGCCCGCTGGCGCTCACGCAGTTTCTTGACACCAGCGGGACGGGCAATTGGACGCCCCTTTCCAACCGGATCAACAACTTCCGTGATTACGCGCCGTCGGTCATGTACCGGGAGACCCCGGACGATGCCGGCAAGATCCTGCATATCGGCGGAGGCAATGGCCCGACGAAAGCAGCCGAAGTCCTCGATCTCAATCAAGCGACGCCGACCTGGAAAGGTGTCGACGACATGCACTTCCCCCGCCGTCAGCATAACGCGACCATCCTGCCCGACGGCACGGTGATCGTCATGGGAGGGACTCAAGGGACGCATGGCAACTCGAAAACAGCGGGTTTCAACGATCTCACGCCCGGCGCGCCGATTCGTTCCGCGGATTTGTGGAACCCGAAGACGGGGCACTGGACGAAGCTCGATAAAGCATTGGTGGACCGGTGCTACCATTCCATCGCCCTCTTGCTGCCCGACGCGACTGTGCTGAGTGCCGGGGGAGGCGAGTACAGTCCGTCGGAGGATGGCGTAACCCCCAATCCTCCGCAGGATACCCACAAAGACGCACAAATCTTCTCTCCGCCCTATCTCTTCCAGGCTGATGGAAGCAGCGCCGCTCGCCCCGCCATCACAACGGCTCCCGCCGATGTCAGCTACGGCCAGGCGTTCGCGGTCGGGACGGCTCACCCTGACCAGGTCGGGCAAGTCAACTGGGTCAGCCTTGGGTCCGTTACACACTCGTTCAATATGAATCAGCGATTCAACAAGTTGAAGTTCGCACCCGGTGCAACCTCGCTTTCAGTGACGGCGCCAGCCACTGCAAATCTCTGTCCCCCGGGGCATTACATGCTGTTCGTGCTGAACAAAGCCGGAGTTCCGTCGGTCGCCAGAATTATCCGCATCCACCCGTGACCCGCATCCGGATGACCATGTTCAACGGCCCGGCTTCATCGGCCGGGCCTGGCGCCGGCGGCAAGTCGTACTCTTCGAGGTAACGATCATGCAATTCATCAACGCGCGCTGGCGGCCCCTTCCACTGGGTGCCGCACTTCTGCTGACTCTCCTCGCGCCCCAGCCGGCCAGTGCGCAGGTGAGCGAAGTCGTCGTCGGTGTCACTTCGACGTGTCCCTACGGTCTCAAAGGTTGCTGGGCGGGCGCCTACGAGGCGCTCAAGCAACTCGACAACGTCGTCGAAGTCGAGTCGTCGCCGGACACATACAATTGCACCGCCCGACTGCATTTGAAGGAAGGCGTGATCCCCGATCCCCAGAAATGGGCCGAACGGTTCAAATCGCACGTCGATCAGGCCTATGTCTTCCGCGGGATCGAAGTGGCCGTTGAAGGAACGCTGGCGAAGAATGACCAGGGCCTGACTCTGCAGGTTCCGGGCCTTCAGGCGCCCATCGCACTTCGGCCACTGGAGCACAAGTTGCAGTGGAATTCGAAAAAGGGCGCTGCCCGACAACCTGAACCCGATGAGCGCGATGCTCATGACCAGCTTTCGATGAGGCAAGCGGATTCGTCAAAGGACCAGATTCGGCGAGTTCAGGTCGTTGGACCGCTGCTGAAGACCAAACAGGGCCTGACCATCGAAGTCCGCGAATTCTTTCCCCGCGCAAATCCTGCGTCCGAATAATGTGAAGGCAGCCGTTGATGGCAGGCGATCTGCTGACAATTGATTCGGGCGCCGTTCAAGGTCGAATCCACAAGCCCACCGGACACATCGAATTGGCCGGACCGGATCGGGCCGGGGCTGCCAACGGCACTGTGCTCATATTCGCTCCGGCAATGGCTATTATCAGTGGACAGACGCGGACGATCGGCAAAGTGATCTCATCGACATCCACGGCAGCCGGCCTGGAAGTCGTGCAGGAATTCGGGGCGGGTCGACAGGTGCGGGCGCGATTATCGTTCCCCGCCGCGTCGATCATGCGATACGAGGTCGTCGACTGGCAAGGACCGCCTCCCGATTCCACATCGATTTCCGGCAACTCCCCCGCCAACGAGCATTTCTACGGATTTGGTGAAAAGTTCAACTCGCTCGATCAGGCCGGAAACGTTGTCGAGATCCTCGCCTTCGATAATCCCGGAAACAAGGGCGATCGATCGTATAAGCCGGCTCCCTGGTTTGTCAGCACGCGAGGCTTCGGACTGCATCTGGATTCAACGGCGCCGAGCGTCTTCGACATGCGGGTCGCGACGGGCCGGTATTCGATCACGAACCGGTTTGGCGCGTTAAGAATCAACGTCGTCTATGGGCCGAAACTGGACGACGTGCTCTCGCGCTACACGGGACTGACCGGTCGGCCGCCATTGCCGCCGCCGTGGGCGTTCGGGCCCTGGATTTCGTCAGATATCTGGCGCGACGGCGGGGAAGTTCGATACGCGGTCGAGCAGTTCCGCCGGCGCAATATTCCGGTATCGGCGTTCGTTTTCGATTCGCCATGGGAAGTTG
The DNA here is from genome assembly GCA_016200145.1 of Planctomycetia bacterium. GTDB lineage: Bacteria > Planctomycetota > Planctomycetia > Planctomycetales > Planctomycetaceae > JACQFH01. Next base: position 9,985 of record JACQFH010000382.1, read on the forward strand.
CGTAAAAAGACATCCAGTTAAATAACTGCGATGAGACGACGCAGTTTGGCCAACCCGGGACTTTCGACAAAAAAGCTTAATCCGGGTTTCCGTCTGTTCCCGATGATCAACGACACGATCGAAGTCCGAAACCAGAAAAAGACGGTCGCCGACTACGATGCGATTGCTGCGGCGGGAGCGTTCGTCCGCGCCGCCGACGGCAAGCCGTTGTTAGTCCGATGGTGGAAGGGAACCGGCAGTCCGTTCGACGTGACGATCGAAGCTGGTCGCAGGGCCCTCGCGGACAGACTTCAGGGACTGCTGAAACAAAGCGAAGTCGTCACAAAGTCGGGAGGCCGTGAGGCGGCCATTGGCGGTTTCAAGACCGACGATGGCGAGGCGGCGACGAACCCGGGCGCGAACAATAATCCCGGGGGGGTCTATATCCCCGCCGATGCCAGATATGGCGACGGGCGTCTGGGTATCCAGATGCAGAATGGATTCGCGCTGGAATATCTGAGGACGGTGTTCGGTGTGATTGGCGCGAGCGGACTGATCTTTTCGCGAAGCGGTACCGCAGGGACACAGGCGTTTCCGGGCTGCTGGGCAGGCGACAATGAACCCAATTTTGGCGGACAGAATGGGCTGCCGAGCGTCATCGTCGCGGGACTGTCGGCCGCGATGAGCGGGTTCTCGATCTGGGGTCACGATGTCGGTGGCTACCTGAATCACAACTTTTCAACAGTCTCCCCCGCAGACCTGTTTATCCGCTGGACTCAATTCGGCTGTTTCTCGCCGATCATGCAAATGCACCGGCAGGTGAGCAAGGACGATCTGCGCCAATATCCCTGGGGATATGCCGGGCCGGGCGAATCGATCGATCACAATCTGGCACTCGAGAATTACAGATTTTATGCGACGCTTCACACCAGGCTGTTCCCCTACCTGTATACGCATGCCAGGCAATCCAGCGAGACGGGCCTGCCGATCATTCGCCCGCTCGTTCTGATGCATCCGGATGATCCAAACACGTATTCGATTCGGCATACGTATTACTTCGGCAACGATCTTCTGGTCGCCCCGATCATCGAGCCAGATTCCCACAAGCGCCAGGTCTATCTCCCGGAGGGAGTCTGGTTCGATTTCTGGACCAGCGAACGTCACGAGGGCGGAAAGAACATTAACTGGACCGAACCCGGTCTCCCCGTCGTTCCCAGGTCGAAGATTCCTGTGTTTGCACGACAGGGGGCCATCGTCTCGCTGGTTCAGGGAGACGACGTCCAGACGCTCTGCGACGCCAATTACGTCAATAATGCAGCCGTGCGAACGTGGACCGGCGGACTGGAGTTGCGGATCTTTCCCGCAGCAACTTCTCAGGTCGCGCTGTTCGACGGCCCGAACGTCCGCTGCGATACCGGGGCAGATGGTCTCAGCATCACAATTGACTCCGCCGTTTCGCGGACTGTGCTGCTCAGAATCCACGCAAAAAAACCAGCCGCAGTCCGTGTTGGCGGTGCGTTGCAACCCGAAGTGACTTCGCCGCCAGCCTTTGATGCGACGCCGGAATGCTGGCGGTTCAGTTCCGATCAACAATTCATCGAAGTCAAATTGAGTCACCCGGGTGGATCGACCGTGATCGCGTTGAAATGATGCCGGCCCGTCGGGGAACGTTCGGCTGGAGGCCTGGATCCAGCAGAATTGCCCGGACGAACCGGCCTGACA
>JACQFH010000383.1 GCA_016200145.1 Planctomycetia bacterium
GGAGCCAGAGTACCCCGGCCGCTCCTAATTCTACAGCGCACCCTCCCCCTGTCCTTTGGGTGCTTTGGCACGAGATCCGAAATCCCAAATACCAATTCCGAAATCTCCTTGTCTTGACCCCTGGCGGCGGATTGGCGTAAAGTCCGCGGCCCTCCCACGATTAACGATTCCCGATGCTTGCCGCAAGCGCCATTACGCAGAACTACCGCTGTCCCGGTGAACCTTACGAGATCACCGAATCGGTGCACCTCGCGCGCCTGGCGGCATTCTATTCCAAGTGCCGGCATTGCCCCCACGCGCCGGGCGCAGAGGGGCATACCTTGCCTGATCGCGATTCGCCTTCGCCGGCAGTGACCAACGCTTATGAGAGGTCCTTATTCACCGCCGAAGGCGTGCGGGGAATCTACCTGAACGAGCTGACGCGCACCACCGCCGCCGACATCGCCGGCGCCCTGGCCAGTTGCATCTCGGATGAAACGTTCGTAGTACCGCCGCTCGTAGTACCGCCTTCAGGCGGTCGTCGTGATGACGCGACATACACACCGCCTGAAGGCGGTACTACGAACAGGGAAGGCATTCGACTGCTCCAACCTGAACGACCCGGTCCCTGCGTTGTTCTCGGCCACGATGAACGGCCATCGTCCCCCGACATCGTGACGGTCGTCGGCCAGGCGTTGCGGCGGATGGGTTGTCAGGTCGTCGACGTCGGTCTGACGACGCGCCCGGCGCTGCTGTTCGCGATTCATCACCTTCACGCCGCGGGGGGCGTCCATGTCACAGGGGCCGGATGCGATCCCGGCTGGACCGGGCTCGATTTTCTCAACCGGGGCGGCGTTCCCTGCTCGAGCCCGGGACAACTCGATACGGTCTCTGCACGATATTTCGGTGGTTATTCCCGCCCCTCACGCCGTCCCGGGTCGCAGCGAACATTCGAGGCCGCCGTTCCCTATCAGGCTGCCTTCGAAAAGTACTTTCACGCGCTGCGCCCTCTCAAGATCGTTTTCGCCTGCCCAAGCCGGTCTGTGCAGGACGTTTTCCAGCAGGCATTCCGCAAGCTGGCGTGCCGGCTGATTCCGGTGGACACTCCCACGCGTCGTCGAGCACCCGGCGAAGTAATCGACCCCGATGTCGGGCGGACCGCGCATACCGTTCGCGCTGCCGGCGCACACCTGGGCCTGCTGATCGAAGACGACGGCGAACAATGCACATTCTTCGACGAACGGGGATCAATCGTAGCGCCGTGGAGACTGGCGAGATTGCTTTCGTCATTTGCGGCCGCAGATTGCCAGCCTGCCGTGAACATCGTCGTTCCGGCCGAATGGTCCGACCGATTCGGGGCCTTGCCGGCGACGTTTGTCACCGTGGCGAACCGTGAACAGGTCAGGGTGGCACTGAACGGCAACAACGCCGACTTCGGGGCCGACGGTTTGGGCCGCTACTGGTTCGCCGAGCCTCGCCCCGCCTGCGACGCGCTCCTCACGCTCGTCCGCCTGCTCCAGGCCCTCAGCCGCAGCGACGTGCCATTTTCTGAAGTCGTCGCCTGAGCGACATCCCTCGCTGACGCGTCGGGCTATCATCAGATTGGCAGCCCGCCGCGTCAGCAAGGGACCACGTCCGTTCGCCATCGCCCTCGATTCGCGAAATCAGAGTCTTCATGCAGCTCGAATTGCGAACCCTTGGGCCGCACGGCTGGTCTTTCAGGGACGCGTGGACTAAAACCGAATTTTGCACTTTGCGTGACAACGGCGGGACTTGAACCATGAGCGAACGGTGGATTGCCGAGCGGATGGGGTGGATCGACGCGTCGGGGATCCGCAAGGTCTTCGACCTCGCGGCGAAGATGACCGATCCGATCAACCTCAGCATCGGCCAGCCGCACTTCGACACCCCGGAGCCCATCAAGCAGGCGCTGTACAAGGCCGTCGCCGAGGGCAAGAACGCCTACAGTCAGACGCAGGGCATTGCGCCGCTTCTCGACAAGATTCAGAAGTCCGTCGATGCCGAGCTGCATCACGCCGATCGCAAAGTTTTCATCTCGAGCGGCACGAGCGGCGGGCTGATGCTGGCCCTGTCGGCGCTCGTCAATCCCGGAGACGAGGTGATCGTGTTCGATCCCTGGTTCGTGATGTACAAGCACCTCACGACGCTCGCCGGCGGGAGAGTGGTGGAAATCGACACCTATCCCGATTTCCGCATCAACCTCGACAAAGTGCGGAGGGCCATCACGCCCCGCACCAAGGTGATTCTGTTCAACAGCCCGGGCAACCCGACCGGGGCCGTCGCCTCACCCGAGGAAGTCGAGGGGCTCGCGCGCCTGGCCGCCGAACGCGACGTGGCCCTCGTCAGCGACGAAATCTACAAGGCGTTCTGCTACGACGAGCCGTTCGTCAGCCCGGTCCGCTGGAACGACCAGACGATCGTCATCGACGGCTTCAGCAAATCGCACTCGATGACGGGTTGGCGCATCGGATGGGTGCACGGCCCGCAGCACGTCATCCAGCAGATGCTCAAACTGCAGCAGTTCACGTTCGTCTGTGCTCCGCACCCGGTGCAGTACGCGGGCCTTGTCGCCTGGGACCTCGATATTTCCGACCGGGTCGCCGAATACAAGGTAAAGCGGGATTTTCTTTTCTCGCAGCTCAAGGACGATTTCGAGATTTACGGCGCCCAGGGAGCCTTCTACCTGTTCCTCAAAGCGCCCTGGGGAACGGGGAGCGAGTTCGTCGCCGAGGCGATTCGCA
>JACQFH010000409.1 GCA_016200145.1 Planctomycetia bacterium
CGTATCCGGCGGGCTCTCCCCGTGCGTCGCATCGCACCGACGATCCGGGAAGAATCCGGCTGTTTACCAACCACCCGCACGCGGCGGAAATGGAACTGATTGTCTATTTTGCTGCATTTTGAGGCGACCCTTCCGGCGTACCAGTGAGACGACGGATCGAACAGGAGAATTACGGATGAACAAGGGATTGGTGATGGCGGCGGTCGCGGCGCTGATTGCGGCCGCAGTCTACTTTTACGTTCAGTTGCACGGGCGGGCCCCGCCGGAGAAGGATTCGCCCCCGGTTGCAAGTGGCGCGCCGGCCCCGGCGAAACCCGCACCTGCGGTCGCCAGCTCAAAGATTCGGGGATCAGCCGAAGGTTCATCAGCGACAGAGCAACATTCCGCCGCTACCGTCGACACGCCGGTGAAACCCGACGCTCAGCCCGGTTCTCAGCCGCCGGCAGAAGCCGCGCAAAACGCGAACGCCACCACCCCGAATGTGAAACTGGGAGAGAAGGCCCTGTTTGACGGCTGGAAAGATCCGGCGCTCGTGCTGATCCTGAGCGGCGAACAGCATGGCTACATCGAACCGTGCGGTTGCTCGCTGAACCAGTTGGGTGGCCTCTCGCGCCGCGCCGATCTGTTTCGCCAGCTTCACGAGCGCGGCTGGACGACAACCGGTTTCGACGTCGGGGGATTGGTCAATAACCCCAACCGACTGCAGGGCAAGCTGAAGTTCGACATGATGGTCAAGTGCCTGACCGAGATGCGGTATGCCGGCGTGGCCAACGGAGTCGAAGAGTTGCAGCTCACCTTTGATTTCCTGAGTTATCACAAGCCCGACGAGCTTCCCTTTCTGGGAACCAACCTGACGCTGTTCAACGACCCGGAATTCACGGGGGCGCCGCTCCTGAAGCGGGTCGTCACGGTCGGCAAGGTCAAGCTGGGAGTACTCGCCGTATTTGGCCCCGAAATGGATGAGAAATTGCGCCCAAACGGGCAGGGTCTGGGAGATTTTGAGGTGAAGATCCTGCCTCCGGCCGAGTCGATTACGAAGCACCTGGCCGCGCTCGAGGCCGAAAAGCCCGATCTTCTGATCCTGCTGTCGCATTCCACGGTTGGCGCGACGAAAGAGCTGGCAGGTCAGTTTCCGCAGTTCGACATCGTCGTGTCGGCAGGCGGTCCGGAAGACCCCGATCCCCGTCCGAAGTTCCTGGGCGACAAGACGCTGTTCGTCGCCCCTGGCCAGAAGGGGAAACACGTGCCCGTCGTGGGATTCTTCCCGGGTGACAGCAAAGAGCGGCTCAAGTACGAGCTGGTCGATCTCGACGATAAGCGGTTCCAGGAATCCCCGAAGATCGCCGAGCACATGCGCTTCTATCAGGAAGACATGCTTAAGGAGCGCAATCTGGTCGCCAACGAGCCCGCGATCGACGACCCACGGAATTTCGATCCGCTCACCGGCAAACCGGTCAATGCCCAGGAGAACCCGTTCGTCGGCGTGAAGGCCTGTGCGGAATGCCATAAGTCGGCCTATCAAGTCTGGATAGATACTCCTCACGCGAAAGCCACCGAAACCCTTAAGGTCGGGCGCGACCACAAACCCGAATTCATCAGCCGCATTTTCGATCCCGAATGCGTCGCCTGCCACGTGACCGGGTGGGACCCCAAGAAGGTCGTCCGCTACAAGACCGGCTACGAAGGCGAAGACAAGACGCCGCACCTTCTGGGGCAGCAATGCGAGAACTGCCACGGCCCCGGCGGCAAACACACCGAGCTCGAACGCCTGTTCGCCAAGGGGACCGGGAAGAAAGAAGAAGTCGAAGCCTGGCGCAAGTTTCACCGCCTGAGCGTCAAAACGGCGTACGATCTGTGCATCAAATGCCACGACGGTGACAACGACCCCAACTTCAAGTCCGAGAGTTTCGAGAAGTATTGGGACCTAGTCGCCCACCCCGGCAAAGATTGACCTTCGCGCCGCTTTCAGTACCCGCTCGTAGTCGTGCCTTCAGGCCGTCTCCCCGGCGATCGTCCTGCATCGGACGTGGAGTACCCCGAACAGGCGTACAGGAATTTAGCCCGGGGTTGTTGTTCCCGCGAAAATACGGGTAGCATGCGGGAATGCGCCCCTGGCGTGCCGTGCGGTCGTTTCCAGCAGGGTGCGTCTCTTCTCCCCGCGTGTGAGGCCTGTTTTCTTGTGAGCGTGCACGATCTCTTGTCCCCGGACCGGCACGCCAACGACGCACTCGCGCGGACGACGATGCGCAAGGTCACGCTGCGGCTGATTCCCTTTCTCATGCTGCTGTATATCTGCAATCTCGTCGACCGCGGCAACGTGGGATTCACAAAACTGACGATGCAGGATGACCTGGGGATGAAGGACGCGGCGTACAACTTCGCTGCGGGCCTGTTCTATTTCGGTTACCTGATTTTTGAGGTGCCCAGCAACCTGATCCTGCGGCGCACCGGCGCGTGCGTCTGGATCGCCCGCATCATGGTCACCTGGGGGCTGGTCTCGGGCGCCACCATGCTGGTGACCGGATTCTGGAGCTTTCTCACTCTGCGCATCCTGCTGGGGGTTGCCGAAGCGGGGTTCTTCCCCGGCATCATCTATTACCTGACTTATTGGTTTCCAACGCGGGAACGCACTCGCGCGGTGGCCAGCTTTATGGCGGCGAATGCCGTGGCTGGCATCATCTCCAATCCGCTCTCCGGGCTCATCATGCAGAATTTCGACCAGGCAGCCGGGCTGCATGGCTGGCAGTGGGTCTTTCTGCTCGAAAGCATCCCTTCTGTGATCCTGGGCGTGTGCGTTCTGTTCTTCTTGACCGATCGTCCCGACGAGGCACGATGGCTTGCCGATGACGAACGCGCGTGGCTTGCAGAGCGGATGGGGCAGGAAG
>JACQFH010000410.1 GCA_016200145.1 Planctomycetia bacterium
ATCGCCGCGACCTCGAGCGCGCGGCACGCGACGCGGGCCATCGGGTGACGGGGCTGCCCTTCGAGCGGCTCGTCGCACAGGTGCAATCGGGCCGATCGGGCATCTGGGGAGAGGATCGCGAAACCGAGATTTCGACGGCCGACGCCGTCATCGTCCGCACGATGCCCCCCGGTTCGCTCGAGCAGGTCGTGTTCCGTATGAACCTGCTGGCCAGGCTCGAGAAGGCGGGCGTGCAGGTCGTCAATCCGCCGCGGGCGATCGAATGCGCGGTCGACAAGTATCTGACAACGGCGCGGCTGGTCGATGCCGGGCTGCCGACGCCGCAGACGATCATCTGCGAGAATTCCGAGGCGGGACTGGCGGCGTTTGAGCGTCTCGGGGGGGACGTCGTGGTGAAACCCGTATTCGGCGCTGAAGGGCGCGGCATTCTGCGGGTCAGCGACCCCGACCTCGCGCTGCGCACCTTTCGCACGCTCGAGCGGATCGGCGCCCTGCTCTACCTGCAGGAATTCATCCCCCACGAAGGATTCGATCTGCGGGCGATGGTCCTGGAGGGGCGCGTTCTGGCCGCCATGCGCCGCCGCAGTCCGCACGATTTTCGCACGAACGTCTCGCGGCAGGCCCGGCCCGAACCCGCGCAGCTCTCAGCCGCCGAGCAGGACTGGGCGATCCGCGCGGCGGCCGCCGTTGGCACGCGGATCGCCGGCGTCGATATCCTGTATGATCGGTCCGGAGCAGGCTACGTCATCGAAGTCAACGGCGTTCCGGGGTGGCGCGCGCTGCGGCGCGTGACATCGTGCGACGTCGCGCACGAACTCATCCGCAGCATCGAACACTGGAACCCGGTGCGGTATGCAGAGTGATGCGGCTCAGCCGCTCGAAATTCTGTGCGAAGACGGTCCCGTGCTCGCTGTCAACAAGCCCCCGGGCCTGTTGACTCTGGGCGCGAAACCGGGAATTTCGACGCTCGCACGGCTCGTCAAGCAGTACCTGAAAGACAAATACCAGAAGCCTGGCAACGTGTACCTAGGGATCCCACACAGGCTCGATCGGCCGGTCTCGGGGGTCGTCGTGTTTGCCAGGAATTCCAAGGCCGCCGCGCGCCTGGCCGAACAGTTTCGAGAACGCCAGGTCCGCAAGATCTACTGGGCGCTGGTTGAATCCCCCCCGTCAGTTCCCGCAGGCGAGCTCGTCGACTGGCTGCTCAAGACCGCCGACGAGGCTGCCGTCAAAATCGTCCCGCCGGAAACACCGAATGCCCGCGAAGCCCGCCTCTGCTATCGCACCCTGCTCGCCAATTCCGAACTCCAAACTCCGAATTCCGAACTCGAGCCGTCGCGCTGGACACTCCTTGAAATCGAACCCCTCACGGGTCGCACGCATCAGATCCGCGTGCAGTTGTCATCACATGGCTGCCCGATCGTGGGAGACATTCAGTATGGTGCGAAGTCGCGTCTGGCCACGACGTCGGCCGCCGACCCGCGCGACGAGCCCATCGCGCTGCATGCCCGCAGCCTCACGATTCTCCACCCCGTGCGCTACGACAGCCTGACGATCACCGCCCCGTTGCCTGCAACTTGGCCAGTTCTTCCTGAAGAATCGGGGAGGCGCGGGTAATTGCACACGTCGCACTCGAATGGTAAAACGCTTCCTGCGGCGAGGACTGCCGCGCATTTCGTGTCAGTGATCATCAGGGAGAGCCACATGCACATTCGAGTAGCGGCCGGATTCATTCTCGCGACGACGATTGCATTGAGCGCCGTCTGGTCATTCGCACAAAGTAAAGAAATTCCTCTGAAAGACCTGCCCGCGAAGGTGTCCGACGCCGTCAAGGCGAAATGGCCCAAGGCGAAAATCGTCCGTGCCGAGGCCCAAAAGGATAAAGGACAGACGCTCTACAATCTCGAACTGGCGGAAGCCTCCGGCAAGCAGCAGCGGAAATTCGGCGCGACGCTCACGGCCGACGGCAAGATCGACGAGGTCCAGGAGCCGGCGAAACTGGCTGACGTTCCCAAGCCGGTTCTGGCCGCGCTGGCCAAAAAGTATCCGACGATCAAGAAACCCCGAGTCGACAAGGTGACCGAAGGCGAAGGGGCCGCGGCGAGAGTCATGTACGAATTCCGGTTTGGAACGCAAATGCGGATCGACTCGGCCGGAAAGACACTGGATGAAATCGAAATCGAGCTCGACGAAGGCAAAGAGGAATAATGATGGCTGATGACGTTGCCGCGGTGCAGAATTGTGCGCAGAGCTACCAGAAGCTTCGGGCTGAACTGGCGAAAGTCATCGTCGGCCAGAGCGAGGTCATCGAGCAGGTGCTGGTGGCCATCTGCGCGCGGGGCCATGCGCTGCTCGAAGGGGTGCCGGGGCTGGCCAAGACGCTGCTCGTGAGCTCGCTGGCGCGGGCTCTGCACCTGTCGTTCAAGCGCGTGCAGTTCACGCCCGACCTGATGCCCAGCGACATCACCGGCGCCGACATCATCCAGGAAAACCTGGAAACTCGCGCTCGCGAATACAAATTTCTACCAGGCCCCCTGTTCGCCAACCTGATCCTCGCCGACGAAATCAATCGCACGCCTCCAAAAACGCAGGCGGCGATGCTGGAAGCCATGCAGGAGCGGCAAATCACCGCCGGGGGAACCGTGCACAAGCTGCCGGCCCCGTTCTTCGTGCTCGCCACGCAGAACCCGCTCGAACAGGAGGGAACGTACCCCCTGCCCGAAGCCCAACTCGACCGGTTTCTGCTGTACATCCATCTCGATTACCCCAGTGCAGCCGAAGAATGGGACATCGCCCGCCTTGTCACGACCGGACAGGCGGGCGACATTCAGCCCGTCCTGTCGAGCGACGACATTCAGTCGATGCAGGACCTGGTGACCCGGATCCCCGTCAGTGACCAGGTGCTCGGTTACGCGCATGCCCTCGTCCGCGCGACGCGCCCCGGCAGCAAAGAGGCCCCCGAGTTCGTCAACCGCTGGTTGAGCTGGGGCGCCGGTCCGCGCGGCGTGCTCACGCTGGTCACGTGCGCCAAGGCCCGCGCCTTGCTGCACGGGCGGTTTCACGCGACGGCCGGCGACGTGCAAGCGGTCCTCAAGCCCTCACTGCGACACCGGATCGCCGGCAATTACGCCGCCCAGGCC
>JACQFH010000416.1 GCA_016200145.1 Planctomycetia bacterium
CCCCGCGGAAACACTGCGCGGGGACATTGACGACACGGATTACGAGCAGCTCCTCGGCAGTGCGGTTGTCGGCCAGGAAGATGCGGTGGGCGCCGTCGCCAAGGAATTGCGGCTGATCAAGGCGGGCATCACCGATCCCGGAAAGCCGGCGTCGGTGCTGCTCTTCTGCGGCCTCAACGGCGTCGGGAAGACGGAGCTGGCAAAGCGGCTGGCCGAGATTTATTCGGTTTCGAAGCGCCTGCAGACATACACGATGGCCAACTTCATCGAGTCGCACAGCGTGTCGGGAATCATCGGCGTACCGGCCGGATATGTGGGGCACGACCAGGGGGGCCGGCTGATCAACGACTTGAATGCCGACCCTTATGGCGTGTTCCTGCTCGACGAGATCGAGAAGTCGCATCCGGACGTCATGAAGCCGTTCCTCAATTTGTTTGACGAGGGGTGGATTGTCGATCAGCGGGGGATCAAGGCTTGTGCCGACCGGGCCATTTTCATCATGACCTCGAACGCCGGCTACGAAGCCATCTCGCAAATGCACCAGGACCGGCGGCCGATGGACGAAATTGTCGAGCACGTCAAGAATTCATTGGCCCGCGTCCGCAATGAGCGGTCCAGCCAGCCGGTCCTCTCGCAGGCCTTTTTGGCCCGGATCAAGCGGATCGTCGTGTTTAACCCGCTCACCGAGGATGCCCTGCGCGGCATTGCGACGATCCTGATCGACCGGGTCCGTCACACCTGGAAACAACTGCGCGGCAAAGAGGTCGTGATCCCTGACGAATTGGTCTCTCATATCGCCCGGCAGGGCCAGCGCCTGAATGAGAAATCGGGCGGGCGCGAGGGTGGTCGTGGGATTCGGCGCCTGATCACCGACCTGATCGAAGATCGGATCCAGCGCGCGGCCGCCGACGCCAAACACGAGTACCGGAATTGCCATGCCATCGTGGTGACACTGAATGCGCCGCTTACTGAACTGGAGCAGCCAGAAATCACGGTGTCATTCCAGTGAGGTCGGCACGACGCGAAGAACCATGACAAACAAAGGCTACACGAAGGACAAAGACGCAAACGACCCTGGTCTCGGGAGGCCGCTCGACACACTGGCGGGCGACTATATCAACAGCGAGGGTCGCATCGTCCGCGGCGGATCAGACCCGGATGTTGAGTGGGTCGCTCCGTTGTTTGGGTTCCAGGATTTTGTCAAACGCGCCTTTCGGTCCCTGGCGGGGCTCCCCACTCCGCCGGATGAGCCGTGGGGAGTGTGGCGGCGGAAACGGAAATGAGCGGATGGGAAATCAGCGGAGCGAAGCAAATGTTCGACACGCTCATAGAAATCTGGAATTTCCTGACCGGCAGCGGGTCAAGATACAGACCACGCGAGGCCGGCAGGATCTTGAAGGAGATTGCCGAGGCAGAGGCCCGTAAAGAGAAGGAGGCCCGCGACAGGATTACGAAGCGGGAGGGCTGGGACCGGCGGGACAGTCAATCCCCCGGCGCGGCCGGGGAGGAGGTGCCAAATGCCTGAGCCGAGCCGCAAATCGCCGTGTCGTTCAGGTGACTCCAGGGAGAAATTGGTCGCGATGCAGTGCCGCTCCAGCAGGGTGTACTGCACCGGTGTACTCCTTCTGGCTATCACGATATCCAGGCGCCGCCGAGCTGCTTTGCCATGATGGCCAAAGCCGCTTCACTGGCAGGCGGCAGCGTGCAGCGGCGAACCCAGCACAAAACTGCCGGGTTTGCTCTTGTTTCGGTTGCGTCGAGGACGACGTCGAACAGTGGTCCATCAGGGATACTGATCTCGATCAGGCCGATAAATCGCGACAGCGGTGTCTGGCACAAGAGTTGATACAGGCCACTCTTGGAAAGGCCGAACTGATGCGCGACCTTCTGATAGCGCGTCCCCAGATCAAACCGGCAATTAAAGGTTACCAGGCCATCGTACTCGGCGAATCTCTGACCAACGGCATCGGCGATTTCAGAGCCGAGCGGGTGCCGCATGCGTGCGACTGTCAGCCGAAGCTTGGTGGGCACGGGAACCAACATCCCCAATAGTTCGACATGTTCGAATTCGTCGGCCTTTCCTGGCCAGCGGATACGAAATGCGGTCGTCACAACTTTGTTTTTCGTCAGGCCGTAGAGGTCAGCTGCCGCGTAGGGGCCAAGTCGATCATCGTGAATATAAACGCCCTGCACGGCAGTCGCCGCGTCACGAAAGTGAAGTTGCGGATCCGTTCTGGGCTGGATCTCTCCGAGTTTCACTCCCATGGCACAGACCGCGTGCCCCTCGTCGGTGGCCAACGAACGGATGGCCAGCAGGGGCGGAAAGCCGGACGTGATATACCCGAGGAGCTGAGCTCGGTCGTGCTCCGGTGACACACTTCGGATGAACAGCGGAGACAAACCCACCGCACGTGTTGCTTCGCAGATCTGCTCAATCGTTAAGCCGTCGGACGGAAGGGAACGTCCTCCCACGAGCAGATAACGAGACGCGGAGACAGTGATCTCGGACGGCGTCGGAATCGCAAGGCCTTCCGTGCGGGCAATGCGGTGAAGACAACTCCAGAGCGCTGCCGTCGCGCAGGCGCTCACGCCCTGGTCCTGCTGCTGAAATGCAAGCCCTTCGACAGTCAGCTCAAATCCCGCGATGTGTACGGCGTACTCGCGCGTGCCCGAAAAATCCCGCACATGGCCGTGCGGCGAGATCCTCGGGAGCGTGGGCAAAACGGTTCGACCAATCGGACTTCCGGGCAGGGGGCGCACGGCAGAGAAGCCCAGGTACTGGCGCTGCAGAAACTCCGTCGCTTTCGTTCTTGCTTTCACAGATGGGCCGGTCACGAGGCGCCGCCACGTCTGTTGGTCGAAAGTCTCGGAGAAGAAGTGCCAACGCTGGCAGTAATTTGGGTACGCCCGCAGGCTTCGGGAATAAAAGAGCGACACATCCGCGATGTAGTCGCGATCGACGTAATGATTTTCGACGACGAGAGTCTTGCATCCGAGTTGTCGAAGATACTCGGCGAGATAAGCAACCTGGTCAGGCGGCCATCCGCTTTCGACCAGGCCCGTCGGTCGTGGAAAAAGCTCGCTCAGATCCGCAGGAAATGCGATGACTCGAAAATCCTGAGCCGGATATGCGTGGCTGCCGTGGTCAGCTACCATCGGCGGCCCTCAACCGCAAGTTGAGCAGCTCACGCGAGACTTTTTCACCGGCGAGCTCTTTTTCGGCAAGGCGCTTCACGTTTTGCCGGGCGCGTTCAAGGATCTCTTTGATCCGTTCTTCTTCCGTCGGTTGTTCTTGGTCGCCGCCCGTTTGCCCTGATTTTTCCTCTGCCGGTTTTGGCTGTTCAGTCATGAGGGATCCATTTGTAGCTGAACAATCGCGGTGCCATACGATCGACTCAGATTCAGCGCGATGGCTTGGCATCGAGAAGGGCCGCCGTCACGCGCTTCACGGTATCCAAAACATCCATGCTGGCCCGCGATGCCCGCAAAAAAATCGGATCCACTCCGGCCGGGCTCCGTGCGACGTCGCGGCCGAGGAGTTCATCCACTGAAACTCCGAGTGCGTCGGCCAGTCGAACCAGCGAGTCGAGCGATGGAACCCGCTGCCCAGTCTCGAAGTGCGACACGGCGGCGGCAGCGATGCCTGCCCTTTCCCCCAATTCGCTCTGCGTGAGATTGCGAATCTCGCGGAGTTTCTTCAGACTTTCGCGGAAGGCGTGGCCGAGTTCAGATTTCGGGCTTGACATGTATACCGATGCGCATATCATTTCAATACTTTGTAGTATAGTCCACTACTTCATCGTATGGCCGGCTTGGACCAATTGCAAGCAAAGAGAGGTGTGACCATGGAGTCAGAGCGGGTCGAGCAGGAACATCTCCACATTTTCGTCAATCGCCGGAAATTCGATCGTGGCGACGGAGTCCGAGAGGAAATGACCGGCGCGCAGATCGCCGGACTCGTCCAAGTGCCGCCGGAGAATGCGGTTATTCGCCAAGAGACCGGGAGCGAACAGCGGGAAATCGGGATTTCAGAGACGGTGCACATCAAGAACGGCGAGCATTTCCTCGTGACCCGTCGTGTCGTTGAAGGCGGCGATCGAGGAGACCTGCGATGAGCCGTGAACGCATCGATCGCGAACTGCTTTTGTTGCGCGAGGGAAACCAGGCTGCCGAGTTTTTTTCCGAGGCCAGGCCGACCGTGCTCTACCGCGCGGTTCCGACCGACGGGGCGCGACGCGGGCTGCCCGTCGTGACGGACGTGATCGTTCCCGTTCCGGACGGATATCCGGCAAGCCTGATCGATTTGGCGGGTCTCCCAGTGGGTTCTCCGTTTCTGGTTCTCGTTAAAGGGGGCGGGAATAACCAGGGAATCGTGACTGTCGACGGTCGGCAATGGCAACTGGCCAGCTATCATCCGCATAATGGTGGCGGCGGCCCTCCTTGGGATCAGCTGCATCATGGTTTCCATACTTATTTCGATCACATTTTGGCATGGCTGCATCGACTCAACTGAATCATGCGTCCGGGACCTCGCCGATCGTTCGCATCGCGAATCCGGAGTTGGACCTGCTCACCCGGTTGGTCTTTTCTCGATATCCGCGGTGGGAATGGGCTACTTTCGCTCGTTTCGGCTGGCGCGAGCGTGGCGACGGGCTGGTCATCAGCCTGGCGGCATTAGAGCCACCGACGACTGGCGACTTGGACAGCCGCGTGGGGCACGTGGCAATCCAGGAACCGTACACCTTGCGGGTCGCGCTGGCTGCTGAAAAGCACCCCCTTGCGGTCGGTGTCATTCACTCGCATCCGCGCGAGGGCGTTCCCGAACCGAGCTCGATCGACGACGACATGGACGGCTACTACGCTCAGTATTTGCAAGGGTTCGCCCCTTCGCGACCGTACGTCAGTCTGATCCTCTCCCAGATTCACGGCCAACTGGTGATGTCCGGCCGTGTGTTTTGGCGCGGCGCCTGGCATGTCGTGAAGCGATTCTCAGCTGAGCCGGGCCCCGTGCAATCTTGGGTTCAGGGAGTTGGCCCCACGCGCATGCAACCGCCAAGGGCGAGCACGCGCCGGCTCTCTGCTGCATTCGGTGACGAGGCCGACTCGCGGTTACGCCAGTCGACCGTCGCGGTTATCGGGGCGGGCGGGACAGGTTCTGCCGCAATTGAGGTGCTCGCGAGAGCAGGCGTCGGCAAGCTGATTATCGTGGATCCTGATTGTCTCGAGGAATCAAATCTGGAACGAGTGCACGGCAGCATTCCACGGCACGCGAGCGAACGCCGGCCAAAAGTCGCGATTGCGTATGCACATGCGAAAGCGGTCAACCCGGCGTGTGAGATTCAAGCGTTCGTCGGCTCGCTGCCGCAGGCCGAAATCGTTGATGCCGTCGTGGGGGCGGACGCAATGCTGGGTTGTACGGACCGACAGCACAGTCGTCTTGCCATCAGCGACCTTGCCGTTCGGTATCTTGTGCCTTCGATCGATTGCGGTGTCATGCTGGAGGGGCAGGGGGGATCAGTCACCGGCCAAATCGCGCAGATTGTCCGATTTCTGCCTGCCGACGCTTGCGCACTCTGTCGCGGAATGGTTCAGTCGGTGAAATTACATCAGGAACTCATGTCGGAGGAAGAGCGAGAACGTCGACGCGAAGCAGCCCGTGCCGCAGCAATCCGTGGGGAGAATGCCGCAGCCTATTGGAGCGACGAGCCACAGTTAAACACGGTTGGCTACCTGACGACCGCAGTTGGCGCGCTGACTGCGGGATATGTCCTCGGCTGGCTGACCGGTCGATTCGCGACGCCGTTCGAGCGACTGCAGATGAATCTGGTCGCGCCATTCCTGGACGTCACCGACAATCACGTCACTCCCCGCGCGGACTGCACGTGCCGGAGGGTACGCGGTTGGGCCGACCAAGCGCAAGCCGATGCGCTGATTTCTGCTCCGGGCCATTGGCCGTCAGTGCAATTGGTTCAT
Organism: Planctomycetia bacterium; assembly: GCA_016200145.1. Lineage (GTDB taxonomy): Bacteria > Planctomycetota > Planctomycetia > Planctomycetales > Planctomycetaceae > JACQFH01. The sequence continues at coordinate 5,974 of JACQFH010000416.1, forward strand.
TCCGCAGGTGAATAATTGCAAATCTCTTTGCGAGCCAGGTATCTGCACAGTGTCGATCATTCACGAACTGGACCTCGCGGGAAGCGTCCTGCAGAAGTTGATCGGACACGCATGCTCGAACTGGAGTAATCCATGAAAAGGACTTCGTTCGTGTGGGTCGCGGGTCATTCGTCTGTCGGAAAGCGACACTTCATGGACCACTTTGGGGACATCCTCTCGGCTCTGGAGTCGAAGCTGGGTCTTGGGCGAATCGAAAGCCCAATTTCCCTGTCAGACCACCCTTCAACTCGCGAGATCGAGGAAGCAGGCTCCTCCCACGACTGCGTCCTGATTCACTGGCAGAGCGCCACGTTCCTGCAGTTTTATGAGCTGAAAGACAGAAATGGTGCGGCGCGGCACGTCGTGGTCCACGTACATCGTGAGATCGATGAGCACAAGAAAGAGTTCATGAAGGATTATCCCAAGGGGCGATTCGATCATGGTCATCAGATGAATCTGTCTCGCGTCGAGGAATACCGGAAGCTTGCAGACGTATTCATTGACGTGGCGAACATAGATCACAGGTTTTTTGTGATCGGACGCACCGAGGCCCCGCACGTGCGAAACTGCGGTAACTCCAGCTGAACAGATTCTTGCTCCGGCGGCATTGTGCTGGCCGGCATCCGCTGGGATTCCGGCTACACCTTTCGATGTGTGCTGATTCGTCCGCTGTTCCTGCGACGGGACCTTCTGGCATTCCTTCGGCTCAGTCGTCAGTCGCCTGGACTGGCCGACATGCCGGCAATCGAGGGATGTCCGTCTGGCCGGTCCTCCGGCAAAGATCTGAGCCGGCGCGGCAGGTTGTGGTTTTCGACTGATTTTGGCTGATCTGCGCCCAAATTCCAGAATTTTTGGGACAAACCTCCCCCCATTTTTGCATGTTAAATGATAGAGGGGGAATACCTTTCCGCGGTTGTGGGACCTCCCATGCCCAACTTCGCCCAGCAACTCTGGAACCTGGCCGCTTCGGTCGCTTCGTTCGTGGCCGACGGCTGTCAGACAGTCGGCCACGCCGAATACGCCGCCCGGCTCAGAACCTGTGATTCCTGCCCCCACCGCGACGCCACGACCTGCACGCAGTGCGGCTGTTTCATCCCTGTGAAGGCTCAAGGCCGGGCCCTGCAGTGCCCGCTGGGAAAGTGGGCTGACCTGAATCCCGCAGCGCGCCCGGCCGAGAGCCGAAGTCCAATGGTCATGGCTGGTCCGGAACGCGCTTTCCCCGGCTCAAACGACTTCGACCGAATCTCCGACGATCACGAGCCGCTGACTGTCCCCACCTATTCCGAATTCGAGGACCAACTGCCATGAGCGCCCCCAACGCCAACCCATCGAACTGCGGCGGAGTTTCAGTGGCCTGTTGCGGGAGTCGGGTTCCGGATGTCTTAAAGG
>JACQFH010000403.1 GCA_016200145.1 Planctomycetia bacterium
AGCAGTTGACGTGCAGATCGCCCGACCAGGGAAAGTCCCACAAAGGCTTGCCGGTGCTCAGGTCGCTGCCTTCAATTCCCTCGTGCGTCACGAGCAGCACCTGCGGCACGCCGGCCAGCTCGACGAGCGCGGGAGAACTGTAACTGGCCTGAAACTTTCCGCCTTGCCAGACGCGCTTGCCGTCAGATTTGTCGTACGCGACCAGCGACGCGCCGTTGATTCCGGTGGGCGAGACGATGACCCATTCGCCAGTCACCAGGGGCGAGCCGCACACGCCGTGCGCGATGCCCATCCCGCCATTGTCGGCCACGATGTTCACCGACCAGATCGGTTTGCCGGTTGCACCATCGAGGCAATTGAGGATTCCCTTCCCGCCGACCGTGTAAACGCGCTCGTCGGCAATGGTCGGCGTGGCGCGGGGGCCGGATCCTCCCATTTCGGAATGAAATCGCGAATCGTCGCTGTGGACCCACTCCGTGCCGCCGTCGGCCATGCGATAACAGACAACGCACTCTTTCGGGCCGCGCTGCTCCTGAGTGACGGCGTAGTCGCCCACGATGGCGAATCCGCTCCAGCCGGCACCCACTGGGATTCTCCACACTTCGCGCGGCGGAGTGGCCGTCCAGTCGCGAGACAGTTTGGCGCCGGCCACGAAGCCCGTGCGCTGCGGGCCGAGGAATTGCGGAAAGTCGTGGGGCGAGACTTGCGAAAAATCGGGCCCGCTGTGCTGGTCAGCAGGTTGCGAAACCGTGATCGGCAGGTTGGCCCCATGGTCGACTTTGGGAGTTGCCCGCCAGGCGAAGTCGACCTGAAACTGGCCCTGGATCCCCTCGACGCGAAGCAGGCCGACAAACGCTGCCTGAGACACAAGGCCCACTGCCAGCACGGTCAGCCGCCGGTTCCAGGGCCACGGCTTGTACAACATCCACGCGAGGGACACGACCCACAGGGAACCAAGCGTAAACAGCGGAACGACGATCAAGCGCGGCAGCGATCGCCCGGCCACGAACCACATGGCGAACGCGATGGCTGCGACCCATGTCGCCGGCACGCCACGGACGATCCAGCGATCAAGCCGCGGTGATCGAAGTTGCGACGACAGGCCTGCCGCAGCCGACATCACGGCCGCGATCCCGGCCACGAGCAGCGCGACGAACCGCCATTTGGGCCGGCCGTTGATCATCACCCCTTCCAGCAGCGTGCGCCCCCACGAATAAATCAGCACGCCGTACGTGATCGCGAGTGCCGCGATAAGCCGCGTCAGCGAAAGGACACGCCATTCGCGAGGGATTTCGGAATTGGGATTTCGGATTTCGGAATTCATTAGACATTCGTCATTGGAAATTCGTCATTTTCTTTTCTCCCCCGCTCGTCTCTCGTCTCTTCGTCATCTCGCGCTCCACGGATCCATGCACCGACGGACGCACCCGGGGCGGACCAATTCTCTTCGAATTGGTGCCCCTGCCCCGGCTCGCTTAGCTGAATGCGCTGCGCAGCATCGCCAGGCTCTTGGGAATCGCCACATACGGATCTTCGTTGCCTTCGAATTCGAGCGAGACGTAGCCACGGTAGTTGTGCTTCTTGAGCATGCGGGCGATGCGCGGGTAATCGAGGTCGAGCGTGTACCACTTGCCGCCGCCGTAGTAGGTCTTGGCCTGGACGAGAATCGCGCGGCGGGCGATCTGGTCGAGCTTGTCGTAGGGGTCTTCCAGGAAATTCCCCGTGTCGAGCGTGACTTCGAGCCATGGCGAATCGATCGCGTCGACGATCTTCATGACCCCTTCGGGCGTGCGACCCAGTCCCCAGTGGTTCTCGAGCCCCAGCACGACGCCGCACTCCTCGGCCTTGGGCAGGCACTTTTCCAGGCAGTCGATGACCCAGCGGAAACCGTCGTCGTCGGAGTAGCCTTCGAGGCGCGGCTCGATGCCGCGGGCCTTCATCAGGTCGTCGAAATCCTTGATCGTGTTCCAGCGCCCCGTGTTGACGCGCATCGTGGGGATGCCCAGGCGGTAGGCCAGCTCGATGCAGTGCAGTGTGTGGTCGATGTTCTTCTTGCGTTCCGCCTTGTCGGGGAAGACAAATCCCTGATGCGTCGAGAATCCGCACAGGTCGAGTCCCAGCGAAAACGCCTGCCGCTTCAGGCGCTGCAGGTAGCCGTTCGATTCTTCCTTCATCTGGCGGTGCAGGATTTCGACGCCGTCGAAGCCCATCTCGGCCGCCGCGTCGAGGCACGTCTCGATCTCGACCCGCTCGGGGCGGAACTGCCAGAACGAATACGTCGCCACGGCGAAGCGGTTGCGCCCGGGCTTCGACTGCTTCGCCTCGTCGGCACGAACGGGCAAAGTGACGCCGGCCAGGCCAGCCGCCGCGGACGTCAGGAGGTCACGTCGGGACAATTTCATGGAAAGCACCTCGTGTAGGAACCAGGCAGAGGAGCCACGGATGAAACACGGATCGAACACGGATACGGAAAATCGTCGCCATCCGTGTTATATCCGTGTTTCATCCGTGTCTAAT
>JACQFH010000404.1 GCA_016200145.1 Planctomycetia bacterium
AGGGGAGCGCGTGTGGGCTGCCTGACACGCGCTCCCCTGCGAAAATTGCTGAAAACATCCTCGGGCAAAGCGAGTCCGGCCAACCAAGCATTGGTTATCTGCGAAGCGAGTCCCGTGATGCGAGTGTTTTCAGCAAATTCCTCCGGGTCGCGGTTAAACGATCGGCAAGTGACTCAACCATTGTCGCGCAGTCGAACCAGGAGCAACCCGAGTCAAAAACGCCAGCGCCCGAACCTGTGCCGGAACAACCGGCGAAAGAGCTCTCTCCCGAAGAAAAAGCCGCCCTCGCCGAAGGCCAAGCCCTGTTCCGCGGCCTGTGCAGCGGGTGTCACGGCGGCCTGGGACGCGGGGGCAAGGGCCCCGACCTCACCGACAACCGCTGGCTGCACGGCGACAAAGACGAAGACATCGCACGCGTCATCCAGAACGGCGTGCCCGGCACCACCATGAAGAAGCTCGGCGAATCGCTGAAAGAACAGCAGATCGCCCGGATCATCGGCTATGTCCGCAGTCTGGCCCGCGCCCCGGGAGACGCCAACTGGAAGCCCTACATGCCCGGCGATCCCAAGGCCGGCGAGCAGATTTTCTTCGACGACAAGAGCAAGGCACATTGCGCCAAATGCCACACCGTGAACCGCAAGGGAGGCCGCGTGGGCCCCACACTCGATCGCATTGCCGTCCGGAGATCTCCCGAGTACATCATGGAGTCGATCGTCCAGCCTTCGAAATTCATCGATCCCCTGTTCGAAGCGGTGACTGTTGCAACCCGCGAGGGCAAGGTGATCGTCGGGCTGCGAATCAACGAAACCAACTTCAGCATTCAATTGCGCGAGGAGAATGGCCGGTTTCATTCGTTGAATAAGCGCGACCTGGAGGAGTTCCGCGTGATGGACAAGTCGCTGATGCCCGAAAACATTGCGGAACAACTGACGGTCAAACAATTGCACGATCTGTTTGCGTTTTTGATGACGCTGGAGTAGCGTTCGTAGTATTGTCTGTCCGCAAGCCCCTCTGCAGGAGACAACACCATGCGCTGGAACACGCCCGATTTCGAAGAAATCAACCTCAGCGGCGAAGTGACCGCCTACGCCAATACCGACGACCAGGTGCGGGCCGCTGAAGTACGCGTCGTACCGGCCGAACCGGCCGCCGCCGAACAGCCGCAGACCGCGAAATAGCGGTGCCTCGCGGAGTACACATCTCTCATGCGGATTCGCATCCTGGGTTCCGCGGCCGGAGGCGGGTTGCCGCAGTGGAATTGCCGCTGTCCGAACTGCGATGCGGCTCGCGCAGACAACGGCATCGTCAGTCCGCGGACGCAATCGTCGGTCGCCGTGTCGGCCGACGGGCGGATGTGGTTCCTGCTTAACGTTTCGGCGGACGTGCGGGCGCAGCTCGCCGCCGCGCGCGATCTCTGGCCGCCTGGCGGCGCGCGACGGGGCACCGCGATTGCCGGGTGCGTCCTGACCGACGCCGAGATCGACCACACCAGCGGCCTTTTGCAGTTGCGCGAGGGCTGCGTGTTCGGAATCTTCAGCACGCCGGTCGTGCGCCGCTGGCTGCACCGGTACCTGCCGATCGGTACGATCCTGGCTCCTTTTGCCGACCGGACCTGGACCGATCTGCCGCTGGATGCAGCGTTCGAGCTCCCGCTCGCCGACGGATCTCCCAGCGGCCTTTCGTTGCGCGCATTCGAGCTGGGCTGCGACGTGCCCCGGTTTGTTCCAGAAAGCGCGGCCGACGCGCGTGGCGCGATCGTCGGACTGGTGATCGAAGATGTCGCCAGCGCCGGCAAGCTGGTTTACGCCCCCGGCGTGCCGGCGATCGGCCCGCCGTTGCGTGCCGCCGCCGAAGAGTGCGACTGCCTGCTCGTCGACGGGACATTCTGGTCCGACGACGAGCCGCCTCGGATGGGCATCACGAATTCGACGGCTCGGGAGATGGGGCACGTGCCCGTCGCCGGCGAAGACGGCACGCTGGCCTGGCTTGCGAGCGTGCCGGCACGGCACCGCGTCTATGTGCACATCAACAACACCAATCCCATGCTGAACGACAACAGCCCCGAATGCCGCGAGATCCACGACCGCGGCGTGCGCGTCGGCGCCGACGGTGATGAGTTTGAGATCTAAGGAGTCCTCGCAATGCAACCCTGGTCTCCCGACGAATTCACCGCGGCGCTGCGCGACGTCGGGAAGCGGAAGTACCACGACCAGCATCCGTTTCATCACCTGATGAACGAAGGGCGCCTCACGCGCGAGCAGCTTCAGTTGTGGGTGGCCAATCGCTTCTATTATCAGAAGAACATCCCCATCAAAGATGCCCTGCTGCTGTCGCGCTGTCCGATCCGCGAGGTCCGGCGGAAGTGGGTGCAGCGGATCCTCGACCACGACGGTTTCGGCGACGATCCCGGCGGCATCGAGAAGTGGCTCCGGCTGGGCGAAGGGGTCGGTTTGAGCCGCGATGATCTCGAGGGAGAGCGCCTGCTGCTACCGGCCACCCGGTTCGCCGTGGACGCCTACGTGAATTTCGTCGGCAGCCGGCCCTGGATCGAAGGGGTCGCCTCGTCGCTGACGGAGCTGTTCGCCCCCGATCTGATGACAAAACGTCTGGCCGCGTTCGAGCGGCATTACACGTGGATCGCCCCTGGCGCGCTGGCCTACTTTCGTTCGCGCCCGCCGCTGGCAACGCGCGACAGCGACCACGGGCTGTCGCTGGTCCTGAACTGGTGCCGCACGCGGGAAGAGCAGGACCGGGCCGTCGCGGCCTTAAGTTTCAAGTGCGACGTGCTGTGGGCGCAGCTCGACGCGCTGTACGATCAGTGTGTCAAGTCCCGATGAAATCGACATCTGCCATCCGCCGCCCCCTGCTCGCGCGTCACGCGCGATACCGCTGGGATGCGCTCAGGCAGCAGCATCAGATCGTGTTTCCGGAAGGTGTGCTCGTGCTCAACGAATCGGGTGCCGCCATTACCCGGCACTGCGATGGACGGCCGATCGGCGAGCTGGTTGCCGCGCTGGAAAATCAGTTTCAGGACACGCCCCTGGAAGCCGACGTCCACGCGTTCCTCGACCGCCTGTTTGAAAAACGACTGCTGACCGATGCGCCCGAAGACCCCCACACCAACCCGAAGCGCTAGCGAGGGAATGCGTTCTTACGTCCTCGTCACGGGAAGAGGACAGGAATATTTGGGACAGGAAAATCGTCGTCCTGCCTGCCGTGGCCAATTTGCAACCGCCGGCCGAAAACCAATTTTCCTGTCCCCCATTTTCCTGTCCTTCCGTCTCGTCTTTCGTGTTTTTTGCGTCTTTCGTGGTTCCTCGATACGTTTCGGAACTTGAATCGTGTCTCACCCCTTCGCACTGCTGGCGGAACTGACCTATCGCTGTCCGCTGAAGTGCCCGTATTGCAGCAATCCGCTGGAATTGCGGCTCGAGCGCGACGAGCTGGATACGAGCGCCTGGCGGCGCGTGCTGACCGAAGCTGCCACGCTGGGAGTCGTGCAGGTCCACTTATCCGGCGGCGAGCCGCTGGTCCGTCGCGATCTGGAAGAGCTGGTCGCGCAGGGGCGCAGCCTGGGCCTGTATCTGCACCTCATTACGAGCGGCGTCGGCGCCGACGAACGCCGGCTGGCGCGGCTCCGCGACGCGGGGCTCGATGCGCTCCAGATCAGCCTGCAGGACTCGCGCGCCGCAGAAAACGACTGGCTCGCGGGGACGCCGTCGTTCGAACAGAAGTGCCGTGCGATCGAGGCGGCCCGGCGGCTGGAACTCCCGCTGACGCTGAACGTTGTGCTGCACCGCCACAATCTCGATCGCATCGACGAAGTCATCGATCTGGCCGTGGACTGGAACGTCGATCGGCTGGAGCTGGCCCACGTGCAATACACCGGATGGGCCTTTCGCAATCGCGCCGCATTGTTGCCGGCACGCGAGCAGGTGGAGCGCGCCGCGGCGCTCGTCGACCGCGCCCGCGAACGGCTCGGCAGGCGACCCGAGCTTTTGCACGTCCTGCCCGACTATTTTCAGCAGTTCCCCAAGGCGTGCCTGAACGGCTGGGGGCGGGTCTTTATGACGGTGGCCCCCGACGGCGCTGTCCTCCCTTGCCAGACTGCCCGCGAGATTCCGGGCCTGGAATTTCCCTCGGTGCGCGACCAATCGCTGCACGAGATCTGGTTTCACGCGCCGGTCTTCGAGCGTTTCCGCGGCACCGGCTGGATGCCCGAACCCTGCCGCAGTTGCGACCGCCGCGAGATCGACTTCGGCGGCTGCCGCTGCCAGGCCTTCCTCCTGACCGGCGACGCCCGTGCCACCGACCCGGTCTGTCACCTGTCGCCTGTGCATCACCTCGTGGACGAAGCCCTGCGCGCGGCCGCCGAGCCGCGCGAGGCGCTGAATTTCCGCCAGTATTCGCCCCGCACGTCGTCCCAACACTAACCCGAAGTGCCAGCGAGGGAATGCGTCCTCCCGCCGCAAATTGTCCGATCGCCAAACTCGCCAGAGTTACATGCATGCCCAAATCCATCGCCCTCCTCCGCGGCATCAACGTCGGCGGCCATAATAAGATCGCGATGTCCGACCTGCGCAACCTGCTCGGCGAACTGGGTTTCACCGGCGCGAAATCCCTGCTCCAGAGCGGAAATCTCGTCTTCCAGACTGGCAGGCGAACCGGCTCTCAACTGGAAGGCCTGCTCGAGAAAGAAACCGCCAAACGCCTGGGAGTCTCCGCCGACTATCTCGTGCGCAGCGCGGACGAATGGCACAAGATCGTCGTCCGCAATCCGTTTCCCCGCGAAGCGAAAACCGACCCGGGCCACCTTGTCGTCGTCTGTCTGAAATCGGCGCCGCCGAAATCAAAGGTCGATACGCTGCGGGCCGCCATCAAAGGACCAGAGACGATCAACAGCGACGGGAAACAACTCTACATCGTCTACCCGGACGGAATCGGCCGCTCGAAGCTGACGGGGCCCCTCATCGAATCGAAGCTCGCCATCAGAGGCACGGCCCGCAACTGGAACACGGTCCTCAAGCTCGCGGCCCTGTGCGAGTGAAGTCGCCACCGTCAAATTTCACAGAGCCGCGCCCGTCAGAAAGCGGTCTCGGCAACCTCTTCCTGACGGGCGCGGCTCTGAGGGAGGACATCGCGTCGCTGGGCCACTGAAATTGTACAGCAGCTGCTTCTATGCGGCCGATGCACCGTATCCGCAACGAATGACGCGACGCGGGCAAATTTACGGTTGACAACCGCAGACAGTTGCATATACAATTAAATCCGATTTCACGGAGCACAGCGACATGGACAGGCTCACCAGTCACATCGACACGATCGCCGGCAACTGCATCGCCGTGCGCCTGCGGCTGCTCAACCGCGTCGTCACGAACCTGTACGACGACGCGCTCCGCCCCCTGGGTCTGAAGGCCAGCCAGCTCAATATCCTGATTGTCGCGGCCAAGCTCGGCCTCGCCCGGCCGGCCAAAGTCTGCGAGATCCTGCAGCTCGATACGTCCACGCTCAGCCGCAATGTGGAGAGGATGCGGGCGCAGGGCTGGCTTGAAGTTGTGCCCGACGACGATGCTCGTGCACAGCCCTTCCGAGTAACTTCCCGGGGAATGCGGCTGATCGAAAAAGCGTTCCCGAAGTGGGAGGCCGGCCAGCGGCAGGCCGAGGCGCTGCTGGGCGAGAAGGGAATTGCCTTGCTCGACAAGGCTGCGAAGAAACTGGGCGGGCCGAGTGCCGATCGCTGACGTCGTTCCGTTTTTTTGTCCACGTAGTTGTATATACAATGACATGAGGTGATCCCATGAAACTGGCCGAACACCCGACCGTGCGGCGATTTCACGAGAAGAACAGCAAGTCCGCCGATGCCTCGCAATTGTCGCCGCAACCGCTGGATGCCGCCTGGCTGCGTCAACTCTGTCTCGATTGCGGGGCCGACGACGTGGGCGTCGTCGAAATCGGTCGCCCGGCCCTCGACGACCAGCGGGATGACATCCTGCGATTCTTCCCGCACACGAAGACCCTCTTGAGCTTCGTCTGCCGGATGAACCGCGAGCCGGTCCGCAGCCCGGCCCGCTCGGTGGCTAATCTGGAATTCCACCACACCGGCGATCACGTCAACGACGTCGCCCGCAAGGTCGTCGCGGCGCTCGAACGGCTGGGTGTGCCGGCCGTGAACCCGGCGATGGGTTTCCCGATGGAGATGGACCGCTTTCCCGGCGGCAAAGTCTGGGTCGTGTCGCACAAGCCCGTCGCCGTCGCCGCGGGACTCGGGCACATGGGGATCCACCGCAACGTCATCCATCCCAGGTTTGGGAACTTTATCCTGCTGGGGACGGTGCTGATTGCCGCCGAAGCGACGGCCTCTGATCAGCCGATTTCCTACAACCCGTGCCTGGAGTGCAAGCTGTGCGTGGCGGCGTGTCCGGTGGGGGCCATCTCTCCTGACGGCGGATTCAGTTTCTCCGCCTGTCTGACCCACAACTATCGCGAGTTCATGGGAGGCTTCACCGACTGGGTCGAGCAGATCGCCGACAGCAAGAACGCTCTCGATTATCGGCGGCGAGTGTCCGACCCTGAATCGGCCTCGATGTGGCAAAGCCTGGGCTTCGGGCCGAATTACAAAGCGGCCTATTGCATGAGCGTCTGCCCGGCCGGTGAAGATGTCATCGGCCCGTACCTCACCGACAAACCCGCGCACCTCAAAGACGTCGTTCGTCCCCTCCAGGAAAAGGAAGAGACGATTTACGTGGTCGCCGGTTCCGACGCTGAAGAGCACGTGGCTCGCCGCTTCCCGCACAAGAAGGTCAAACGGGTCGGCAACGGTTTACGGCCCGGGACGATCCGGCGATTCCTGTCGGGGCTGCGCCTCACATTTCAGCCCGGCAAGGCGAAAAACCTGAACGCCGTCTACCATTTCACTTTCACCGACCAAGACGATAAACAGGCGACCGTCACAATCCGCAACGGCAAGTTGCAGGTTGTCGACGGCCTTCAGGGCACGGCGGACCTGCACGTCACCGCAGATAGCCAGACGTGGCTCGGTTTCCTGGCAAAAGAGCGCAACCTATTGTGGGCCCTGATCCGCCGGCGGATTCGCGTCAAAGGGTCGCCAAAGCTGTTGCTCGCCTTTGGGAAGTGTTTTCCGTCGTGATCCTCGGCCAGGAAGGGGTGTCATCGCAGGCTTCCGACTCTCAATATGCGCCTGGCAAGCCTTCGAGCCGGTCGTCAATCGCCACAACTCGGCACTAAAATTGCCTGTAAGCTCGACGGGTGGGCGTATCCGGACGGAGGCAACATACCATGCGCAAACTCATCGTCTTTAACAGTGTCTCCCTGGACGGTTACTTCACAGACAGCCACAGCGACATGAGCTGGGCGCACAAGCAGGATCCTGAGTGGATGGCATTCGTCCAGGAGAATGCCCGCCGCGGAGGCGAACTGGTGTTCGGCAGAAAAACCTACGAAATGATGGCCAGCTTCTGGCCAACCCCGCAGGCCATTCAGACGATGCCGGAGGTGGCCAAAGGGATGAATGAGTCGCCGAAAGTCGTGTTTTCGAAATCTCTCGAGCGCGCGTCGTGGAAGAACACGAGGCTGTTCAAAGGCGACCCGGCCGGCGACGTGCGCAAACTGAAAAACGAATCCGGCCCCGACATGGTGATCTTCGGAAGCGGCACGATCATCTCACAGCTCGCGCCGCACGGCCTGGTCGACGAGTACCAGTTTGTTGTCTGTCCGATCGTACTCGGGGATGGGCGGACCATGTTCGACGGCGTGCCGAATAAACTGAACCTGAAGCGGGCCAGCACGAGAACCTTCACAAACGGCAACGTGCTGTTAACGTATCAGCCGGCGTCCTGAACTCACCGGGTGACGTGCCTTTCATCCGTCATTCCCCGCCCCTCCCACTGCCGCCCCTCCGCTCCTCCCTCCGATCTTTCCACTGCTCACGCGTGGCGCCGTCGACACTGCCGCGGTGCAGGGCTGACGAGCCGAACCGATCCCGGATTAGATCGGCGGCACGGTCCAACTGCGACTGTTTCTGTCGTTCTTCGTCGACGAACAGCGACTGCTGTACGCGGCGCGGCCCGTCAAAGCCGGCCAGGCCTACCCCCAGCAGCCTGATCCGCTGCGGCCGGGGCGCCAGGCAGCTCTCCAGCAGCTCGGCGGCCGTCCGCCAGATTTCGCCCGTGATGTTTGTCGGCTCCTGAAGGGTCTTCGGGCGGGTGATTGTGTGGAAGTCGGCGAACCGCACTTTGAGCTGCACAGTCCGGCCGCGCAGATCGTGCCGGCGCAGCCTGCGGCCGACCTGTTCCGTGAGCTCCATGAGCCACGCACGGAGCGCGTCGCGATCGTCCAGGTCGACGGCAAACGTCGTCTCGTGCGAGATCGACTTGGCTTCGCGATCAGGGACGACCGGCCGGTCGTCGAGGCCATGGGCCAGTTGCCAGAGGTGCTCGCCGGACTTGCCGAAGTGCTGCTGCAGAGTCTCCAGCGGCATGGCGCGCACGTCGCCGATCGTGCGGATTCCCAACTGCTCGAGGGCCTGCCCGGTGGCGCGCCCCACGCCCCACAGTCGGCCGACGGGAAGCGGATCGAGAAACTCGTGCACGCGGTCCGGATCGACAACAACAAATCCATCTGGTTTTTTGAGGTCGCTGGCGATCTTCGCCAGGAATTTGTTGGGGGCTGCGCCCACCGACGCCACGAGCCGCACCCCTTCGAGAATTTCTCGCTTGATGCGCCTGCCGATCTCGACGGCGGTCCCAAACAGGAGACGGCTGCCGGTCACGTCGAGAAATGCTTCGTCGAGAGAGAGCGGTTCGACAAGCGGCGTGTAGCGCTCGAGTATCGCGCGGATCTGCTCCGAAACCTCGGCGTAGAAACCCATTCGCGGCGGCAACAGGATGGCATGCGGGCAGAGCCGCAGGGCCGTCGACGTGGGCATGGCGCTGTGGACGCCGAACTTGCGCACGGCGTAGCTGGCCGCCGCCACCACCCCGCGCCCCTGCGGCGTTCCGCCGACGATCAGCGGCTTGCCGACCAGCTCGGGCCGCTCCCGCTCTTCGACGGAGGCATAGAAGGCATCCATGTCGACGTGCAGGATCATCGCAGATTCCGGGTGTGTGCCGGCATGTGCCAGGGCTTTCGCTGCAGCATATCGCCAACCGCGTCCAGATGACATGTCGAGTTTGAACGCAACAGTCCAATCCGTGTAATATTAAATGCATGCGCCTTCGTCCGACTGCAACTGAATGCCTTGCCCTAGCAATTGCGGCTGCGGTGTCGATCGGTTCGATCGCGTACGAGGAATACGCTGCACTTCGGGCCGAGCGCGATGCATCGTCGGACGCTCAGGCCGATCTCGCGACGGGCGTCCTTCGCCTGAAATTCGGCGGAAAGGCCCAGCCCTGGCGATCGACTGAGATTCGTCTTTTCCGCGAGCGCGAAGGCATCGAGATCCAGTTCGTATACGGGTGTTGCCCAACGACATACCAATCCCGCTACGCCCGCACTTACAACGACCGAGTAGTCCGCGACATTCAAATGCGGAAACCGTCGTTCTCCGTCAATCAGATTTATGGCGATGCGCGTCGGGAATGGGAGTTATCCTATGCAATCCCGTCCGACGACGACGCGGCACGGTGACCTCCGAACAGCCTGACACACCGCGAGGATCGTCGGCATGATTCGCTCGCCAAAGAATCGCTGGAGGCTGCCTGCGTGGGCGCGGGCGTTCGCGCGGGGCGCGGCAGACTTTGTCTATCCTCCCGCGTGCCGGCTGTGCACCGCTGATCTTGCCGAACGCGAACCGGGCTGCGCCGATCGCGCGCCGTTCTGCGATTCGTGCCGCGCAGAGCTGCTGGCAACGCGCGGCCCGGCCTGCGTGAAATGCGGCGCGTCGATCGGACCGTACCTCGATCCGAACGTTCCGTGCAGCTTTTGCCGCAACGAGAACTATGCCTTCGAACGGGTGTACCGGCTGGGGGTCTACGACACGGCGCTGCGAACGGCGTGCCTGCGGTCCAAATCGAGCGGCGCCGAACCGCTGACGGCGGGACTGGCCGATCTGATGTGGGAATGCGAAGGGGCAGAACTCTCTGAGGCCCGCATCGACGTCGTGGCGCCGGTGCCGCATCACTGGTTCCGGCGGTTTTATTCTCCGCACAACCCGGCGGCGACGCTGGGCGCCGCATGGGCCGGCCGATTGAAAGTTCCACAGGCCACCCATATACTCCGCAAGTGCCGGTGGACTCGTCCGCAAGCCCGGTTGTTGCCCTACGAACGCCGGCAAAACCTGCGAAACGCATTTCAGGCACTCCCCGCAGCGGGGCTCTCGGGCGCGGTGGTGCTTCTGGCTGACGACGTGATGACGACCGGGGCCACGGCTCACGAGATCAGCAAGGTACTGCTGCAGGCCGGCGCGGCCCGCGTCGTCGTGGGGGTCATCGCCCGGGGGCTGGGGCGCAGGTAGTGGCCGTGTCAATTAGTCGTGTGGACGATCATCCGCACATCAACCCGTTCAGCGACGGACTTTTCTGAAGTTTCGGCCACACGAATGTCGAACGCCCCCGTTCCCGCCCCTGCCCCCGCGCCTTCCAGTTCTCGCGGATCGGCAACGTATTTCTTTTTGCGCGGCGTGGCGATCACATTGCCCCCGGTGCTGACGCTGCTGATCTTGCTGTGGGCAGGGAATGGCTTCAATACCTATGTGATTCAGCCGGTCAACTCGGTTGTCCGCTTTGCGCTGGCATCCTGGAAGAACGACATCCGTACGCGAGACCAGCTCGTGATCCCACCGGCGGGCTTTCCCAGCCTGCCGGAGTGGAACCGCAATTACCTGGTGACGGAATCGCTGGCCGACGAATACCGAGACGTGCGCGAATCCGACAAGCTCGTGCTGACCGACGAAATCAAACGCTCGGTTTACGTCCCCATGGCGCGCGGGGCCGATCCTGGCAAGTTCGTGCCCCTGATCGATTATGAACTGGTGTTCAAGGATCTGCGGCCTGTGCCTCCGCCGACGACCGCGATCGGCCTGTATATGGAGATCGTCTCGGTCCGCGATTTCCGGTCGCAGTGGCTGCTGAGCGCCCTGTCGCTGTCGCTGGCGATCATCGCCATGTACTTTCTGGGCCGGTTCGTGACGGCCCGCATCGGCACCTGGTTCGTGCGTAAGATCGAAGGGATGCTGACGCGCGTGCCGCTCGTGCGTAATGTCTATTCGACCGTCAAGCAGGTCACCGATTTCGTGCTCAGCGATCGCGAGGTTGAGTTCCAGCGCGTCGTGGCGCTGGAATATCCCCGTGCCGGCTCGTGGACGCTGGGGTTCGTGACCGGCGAAGGCATGCTCGACTGCGCCGCGCAAGTGGGCGAGCCGATGGTTACCGTGCTCGTCCCCACCTCACCCGTGCCGGCGGGGGGCTTTACCGTGATGGTGACGCGCAGCAGCGTGATCGACCTCAACCTGACGATCGACCAGGCGGTGCAGTTCGTCGTCTCGTGCGGGGTGCTCATTCCCCCGCATCAGAAGGCTTCGGCCGGGCCGCTCGAACAGGAAGTGCAGAAACGGCTGTCGGCGAGCGGGCTCGAAGCCGCCGGCGCGGCGACGCGAACCAACGGCAATAACGGCCCGTGACGACTTCCGCATCATCTCCGATTCTCGTTGCCACGCGGGCCAGCACGCTGGCGCTGCGGCAGGCGGAGCACGTCGTCGGACTGCTGAAAAACGCCGCCCCCGGTGCCAGCGTGGCGACGGTTCACGTTTCCACTTCGGGCGACCGGGACCTCGCCGCGTCGCTGAAGTCGTTCGGCGGCATGGGGGTCTTCACCCGAGAAGTGCAGCAGGCCGTGCTCGACGGTCGCGGGCGGCTGGCGGTGCACAGCCTCAAAGACCTGCCCACCGAATCGGTGCCCGGCCTGTGCCTGGCCGCCGTTCCGCCGCGAGAGGTCACCGCCGACGCACTTGTCTTACCCAGAGCCGCGACCGCCCTTGCCGCGATCGAACAATTGCCGGCCGGCACGCGGATCGGCACGGGCAGCCTGCGCCGGCAGGCGCAACTCAAGCACCTGCGCCCCGACGTTCAGGTGGGCGACGTGCGCGGAAACGTCGAAACCCGGCTGAAAAAACTCGACGCCGGCGATTTTGACGCTCTCGTGCTGGCCGTGGCGGGATTGAAACGACTGGCCCTCGAGAGCCGGATCTCTCTGCAGCTCGGACCGCCGCAGATGTATGCCGCCGTCGGACAGGGCGCGCTGGGGCTCGAATGCCGCGCAGACGATGCCGAGCTGCGCGAAATCCTCAAGCAGATCGACGATCCCTCGGCCCGCAGCCGGGTGACGGCTGAACGCGCACTGCTCGCACATTTACGCGCAGGCTGCCATGCACCGGTTGGAACGGCCACCTGCATCGATTCGGACGACCTGGTGCTCGAAGCGGTGGTGCTCAGTCCCGATGGAAAAGAACGGCTGTTCGCCACGGCGCACGGCCCCACCGCCGGTGCCGCCGCGCTCGGGGCCCAGGTGGGAGACCTACTGCTCGCGCAGGGTGCGGACAGGCTGATCAGCGCGCGTTTGTAGGTCCCGCCTGCCGGGACCTACCTCAGGCCGATGGCATGCCATCGTCGCCTTTCGCTCCGCGAAAGGGCGTTCTTTCGCGGAGCGAAAGACGACATTCCCGCCGAACGCCAAAACCGGCAGGAACGCATTTCTATGGCCTGATCCAATGGTGCCGACGGCGCGGGCTGCAACGATCGTGTCGCCCGGCACCGGAATGGAGTTGTTTTCCTCCCCATATTCACCCCGCACGGACCATGGGGCGCGGACTATGCTTTTGCGGGCGTGGCATTCAGGCTGCACGATCCGCGAGGTGCAATGTGGCGATCGACTGGGGAAAACTGCTGGACTCGGCGCTGGGCGATTTCACGATCGCGGCGCTGCCTCCCACACTGAGCCTGCCGGCGCTGCCGGTGGCGGTCACGCAGTTCATCGAGAAGTCGAACGACCCGAGAATTGAAATCAAAGACCTGGCGAAGATCGTCGAAACCGATTCGGGGCTCACGATCGAGCTGCTCAAGCACGTCAATTCGGCGTACGTCGGTGCGCGAGTGCGCGTGGCATCCGCCGGCCAGGCCCTGGCAATGCTCGGTTTGGCGCCCAGCCGGAACCTGCTCATCACAGTGGGCACGAAAGCGGCGATTCAGGCCCGCCAGTCGAAGCTCATCAACCAGAGCTGCTTCTGGAACGCCGCGCTGCAAAAGGCCATCTTCGCGCGCGAAATCGCCCGCATGCTGAAGGCGGATTACGACCTGGCCTTCAACGGCGCCTTGCTGCAGGACTATCTGCTGCCCGTGGTGACGAACGAGCTGTACGACCACTACGTCGAATTCATCAAGGCCCGCGATCAGCACCCGGTCGATATCTGCCAGTTCGAGCAGCAGTCGTTCGAGTGGGACCACGCCATCGCCGGGGCCTGCCTGGCCCGTCGCTGGAAGCTTCCCGACGAGCTCGTGGGCTGCATTCTGTTCCATCATGCCGGAATCGAGATTCTCTCTGACCCGGATCTGGGCCGGACGGCGGCCGCCGCCGTGGCCCTTTCGGCCCTGCTCCCCGACCAGTTGCGGCAGTGCTACCAGGGGCTGGAGCAGCTTGTGGTGGTGGAGCAGGCCTGGCCCGCCCTCAACCTCAAGGCAGTGGCCGAAACCGTCGACGCTCAGCACGAAGCCGCGGGCCTCGGTGTGCGCAACGACTTCCCCCTGATGCGCCGCTGCCGGACGATCTTCGGCCAGACCCCTGTCGCAGCCGCCGCCAGCGCCTGATCACCGGAGCGCACATCCGTCCGATAGAAGCGGACGTTACTCGTCGGATGGCGCTGACGCGACGAGCTGAGCACCGGCAAATTCCCGCAGAGTGCGAGCCTTCGCATCAAGTCTCTGGGAGTCGCCTGCCGATGCCGCTTCCCGCGACAGGCGCTCAAATTCCGATGCGCCGAATTCGAGGCATTCGGTGTGAGTGCGCAACTTGCAGTCGGGGTCTAATTGATCAAACAGATTGTCCAGTGCTTTTTCTTGTGCGGCGAGGTCCGCAGCAGAAGTCCAGGCAACCTCACGACCTGATTCCCACGATTTGATTTCCACCAATTCAAATCCGGGACGATAGAGCCGCACCGCCATCGTGTGGTCGGTAAAAGTAAGGTAATTGAGCGCCACTCCGATCACGACGAATCCGTAGCTGACGGCAGGCTTGATTTGCGCTGAAACCGCATCACGGTTGCCCGTCACCCTCGACAAGCGACCTGTTCCCGGACCGGGAGCGAATACGCTCACATCACCCGTGGCGTTGGTGAAGTCAACGCGGAACGCATGGACGTTCCCTGCGTTTGCAAAATTCACCCGCGGCGTGTAACTGACCGTCGGATAGGCGCACCAGGGAAGAACGCAGCCGCTCAGCAGCGGCAGGCACAAGACCACGAAGATTCGAATAGTCGAACGCATCGTTGGGAGCGACGAAAGAAATGTGTGCCGAATTGCCCCCCCGAGAGGTCGGAAAGATACCCGTTCGACGCAATATTGAGAATGTCATCCGGTTCGGCGACAACCTCCAATCGGCCCAGCACGTGTCCGGTATTACAGCACAATGCCCCCATCCGAAAACGCGATCCGCACGGAAAAGGGACCACTACCGCTCCACGAACAGGCTTGGCGCAGCCGATGGAATACATCTATAATGGTGTGTTGATGTGAGTCGATCGAAGGCACTGCCTTTGCGGGGGAAACGACCTGCCGAAAACCTGCCTCCCCGGGACCCCCGCCCCGAAAAACACCCTCCCCAACGTTCGATCGACAGCCTGCCACGGAGTTTCTACGATGCTTCCACTCGTCAGCGGAGTCGCCCGTAACTGCGAAGGCGTCGATCGCCGCGCGTTTCTCAAGATTGGCAGCCTGGGCGGACTGGGAATTACTCTACCGTTCTTTCTAAAGCATCAGCAGAGCCTGGCGAAAGAGGGGAAAGCCGGCAAAGACGTCAATTGCATCTTCGTGTGGACGCTCGGAGGCACGAGCCATCACGACACGCTCGATCCCAAGCCCCAGGCCTCCGACAACGTGCGCGGGCCGTTGGGAGTCATCGATACGGCCGTGCCGGGAGTGCAGTTCACCGAACTGTGCCCGCGCCTGGCGACGGAGCTCAATCGCTATTCGGTGCTGCGGGGCTGGAACCCGAAAAACGCCAGCCACGGGTTTGCCGATCAATACTGCATGTCGGGCCGGTTTCCGAACCCGGCTCTCACCTATCCGTGCGTCGGCTCGGTGATCAGCCGCGAGCAGGGCTTCAAGTCACCGCTCCCTCCCTTCGTGCAACTGGGCGCCTACGTCGACCGCACATTCAACGGCGGCACGGCGGGCTTCCTGGGACTCGAACACAGCCCGTTCGAGATTCATACCGAAGCAAACGTCGACAAATTCAGCGTCCGCGACATTACGCCGCCGCTCAACATGGAGATGTCGCGCGTCGACCGCCGCAAAGGGATGCTGAGCGCGATCGACAACCTCCAGAAAAAGGCCGATCTGCAACCGAAGGCCTACGACGCCCTCGACGAACACTACAAAGCGGCGATCAACATGATCACCGCCCCTGAAACGAAACGGGCGTTCGACATCGCCAGCGAAGACCCGCGGCTCCGCGACCGTTACGGGCGCACGCCGTTCGGCCAGCGGCTGCTCCTGTCGCGCCGATTGATCGAATCGGGCGTGCGGTTCGTCACCGTCAGCGATCCATCGTGGGACAGCCACCAGGATTGCTTCAACTCGCTCAAGAACAGCCGCATGCCGCCGATCGACCAGGCGCTGCCCGAACTGCTGATCGACCTCGAACAGCACGGCCTGCTCGATTCGACGCTGGTGGTGTGGATGACCGATTTCGGACGCACGCCGAAGATCAACTCGGCCAGCGGCCGCGATCACTGGGCCAGCGCAGGGTTCGTGGTGATGGCCGGTGCGGGCGTTCCCGGGGGCCTGGTTTTGGGCTCGACCGACGCCGAAGGGGGCTTCCCCGCCAGCAACGAATATCACACCGAACACGTGATGGCGACGATTTACCGGAAACTCGGTTTGCCTGTCGATCTGACGCTCACGGCCAGCGACGGCCGCCCGATCCGCCTGATCGAAGGGGAGCCGATCCGCGAGTGGATCTAAAGTAGATGCGGCATCCTGCCGCATCGGAACTGGACGCGATAAGTCCGCTTTGCACCTCGCTGGCGGGGCCGGACACGGCATGATCTAATCGGGAGCAATTCGCTGAAGCGGCAGGATGCCGCTTCTACCCTGGGGGAAAACCATGCTCGACCTGTGTGGTGGTTTCGCAAAGACCTGTGACGGCGTCAGCCGCCGGTCGTTTCTCAAGGTCGGCAGCCTGGGCGGGCTGATGTCTCTGCCCCTGTGGTTGAAAGCGCAGGCCGCTGCCGCGAAAGAATCCCGCACGCCTCCCCGCGACGTCAGTTGCATCTACATCTGGACGCACGGCGGCACGAGCCATCACGACACGCTCGACCCCAAGCCCACCGCGCCGCCGGCCGTCAAGGGGCCGTTCGGCGCGATCGACACGGCGGTTCCGGGGGTGCAGTTCAGCGAGATTTGCCCGAGGCTGGCACAAGAGCTGGGCCGGTTCGGGCTGCTGCGAAGCTGGAACCCGATGAACGGCAGCCACGGAACGGCCGACGCCTGGTGCATGTCGGGGCGAAAATTCAATCCGGCGATCACGTATCCCTGCTACGGGGCGGTGGTCAGCGAAGAGCGCGGATTCAAATCGGCGCTCCCGCCGTTTGTGCAGCTCGGCACCGATCTCGATCGCCGCTTCGGCGGCGGCTCGTCGGGTGTGCTGGGCCTCGAGCACATGCCGTTTGAAATCAACTCAGACCCGAATATCAAGGATTTCACCGTCCGCGACATTTCGTTCCCGAAGGGAATTGAAGCGAGCCGGGTGGCCCGGCGGACAAACGTGCTGGCGGCGGTCGATTCGCTGCAGCGGCAGGCCGACCTGCAACCCGCCGAATTCGCGGCGCTCGATGAGAATTACAAGGCCGCGTTCAACATGCTGACCGCGCCCGAAACGAAACGGGCGTTCAAGATCGACGAAGAAGACCCGCGCTTGCGCGACCGCTACGGGCGCACGCGTTTCGGGCAGAACCTGCTTTTAGCGCGCCGGCTGGTGCAGTCGGGAGTGCGGTTCGTGACGGTGACCGACCCGGGGTGGGACACCCACGCCGGCAATTTCGACGCGCTGCAGAAGACCCGCATGCCACCGGTCGACACGGGATTGCCGCAGCTTCTCGTCGATCTCGAAGAGCAGGGGATGCTCGATTCGACGCTGGTGGTGTGGATGACCGATTTCGGACGCACGCCGAAGATCAACTCGGCCAGCGGCCGCGATCACTGGGC
>JACQFH010000405.1 GCA_016200145.1 Planctomycetia bacterium
ATACCAGGAGGGTTCGAGCGTGGTGTGGATGTCGAAGGAGGAGTTTGCCATGCGGCATGCGGGTTTCGGAAAGCGGGATGAGGGGGGAGACGATGAATGCGGAATTCGGAATTCGGAGTGCGGAATGGGGGATCGCGTTGAAATCGCGGAACGGGAGGGTGAGGCGGCGGCGATGCGTGGGAACGGCGAGCGGTGCGAGATTCGGCCGGCACGTCCGGTGGCTGCACCGGCGGCGGAGGTCGCTCGGCCGAACGGAGATGGGCAGGTGGGGAAGGGCGCCTCGCCCGACCGGATCCTGGGAGTGGAAGAACTGCCCTGGGCCGACAGCCCCTCCAGCCGGCTGAATCCGCTGTCGATGCTGCTCGACCGACCCAACAACCCGAACCAGCTTTTGCGGAGCATGAAAAGTATGCAAAGTAGAAAGTAGGTCTCGCCTGCCGGGCAGGACCTCGTTCCCAATTGGAAGCCCGACGCGTTAGCGAGGGATCGCGCACTTCGTGTGGCACGTCCCTGAGTGAGGTACGAACGAAGGGCGTGGTGCAGAGCTCGCGGCACGGCTTGGATGTCGATCAGGGAACGGGACGACTGAGAATAAAAAGAAGATCGGCCACGAATGCAGACCACGCCCTTTCCTCCGGTCAGGGCGTGTCACACCATTCCGTGAACTGTGGTGCTCGCCAGAACGTCGAGCTGCGTGGCAACGAGGCAATCATGAAAAGCACGCAAAGTAGAGAAAGTAGAAAGCCGGTCTCGCCTGCCAGGCGGAAATTCGCTCAAAATTGGAAGCCCGACGCGTTAGCGAGGGATCGCGCTCCTCTTCCCTCGCTTACGCGTCGGGCTACCGTTGGGGGGAATTCAGTCCACACGAAAAAATGTCACGCGAGGACTCAAGTCCCCCCTACGGTATCGTGACGCGACGCAGAGCGTCGAAACGCGCGTTCCCACGCAGAGCGTGGGAACGAGGCGCGGCGCGCGAGAGGTTCCGCCCGGCACGCGGGACCTACATACGGCGGACCGGGCCGGGTACAATCGGGTGATGAACGACGACGAGCAGCATCTGAATCTGCTTGCCATCTTCCATTACGTGGTGGCAGGCATCACAGCGCTCGGAGGCTGCTTTCCGATAATCCATCTGGGTGTCGGAATTGCCATCCTGTCTGGCAGCTTCAGGCCTGAGCCCAACGATCCCGCGGCTACGACGTTTATCGGCTGGATGTTCACCGGAATTGCCGGCGCCATCATCATTGTCATGTGGTCGCTTGCCATCGTGGTCCTGATCGGCGGGCGCTGCCTTCACCAGCGGCGACGGCCGACATTCTGCCTGGTCGTCGCCGGTCTGGAGTGTGTGCTGGTCCCGTTCGGCACCGTTCTCGGCGTGTTCACGATCATCGTCCTGCTGCGACCGTCAGTCCGGCAACTGTTCGGTGAGCAGGACGGTTCCGCCGTCGCCGGTGGTTAAGAAATCGTCTCACTTTCCGACCCCACCGACCTCGCGTCGGTTGTGAGTTGATTAGTGCCCATACGCGGTCTCACCGAACGGCCCAGATTTCAACACGCCGATCGCCGGGCACAAACGAACCTCCCGAGAAGAGCAGCTTTGTTCCGTCGGGACTGAATCGGGCACTGATCACCCAGTCGGGCGATTCCAGCTCATTCACGATCGACAGGTCTTTCGCGTTCCAGAGCGTGACGAGAGAATTGTGGCCGGCGGTCACCAGCAGGCTGCCATCGGGCGACCAGTCAACCGTGTAGAGCTCGTCGGCGTCGGTCTCGGCGGATCCCTTTAGACTGGCGGTCTTCACGTCGCATACTTCGACACTGCCATCGACATAGACTACGGCCAGCGATTTGCTGGACGGGTCGAACCTGAGCTCGTGTGCCGCGAATTTTCCGGGCAGGGCGCCCCGCCACTCGCCCGTCAAGCCGTCGAAGAGCGGCGTCGTGGAATTGCGGTTCCCGACCGCCAGCATCGATCCATCTGGGCTGAATTCCGGCGTCAATGCTCCCTCCCGGGCCGAATTCAATGTGCGAATCAGCGTTCCCGTGTGTACCGACCAGAGGTGTGCCGCGGTTCCGTAGCCGCCGGTCGCCAGCCGTTTGCCGTCGGGGCTGAACTTCACACCCGGTTGCTGATTGGGCGATTTCAGCTCGATTTCTTCGCCCGTCAAGACGTTTACGATCAACGGCGTGCCGCTGACAATCGCGACTCGGTCCGCATCAGGGCTGAAATCAAATCCGAAGAGCGGTCTTCCGTCGCAGATCGTGCGGATCAGCCGGTCGCAGTTCGCATCATAGACGTCTGCCGGCCCGCCGAATCTGACGAATGCAACCTCTGTCCCCGTGCGATTCCAAACGATCCGCATGGCGTCGATTGGCAGCTCAGAAATCCTCTCCAGGTCGGCGGCATTCTCGACCGTGATTTTCTTGTTCGATTCGTGTGCCGTCTGTGAACGCCCGGCGTACCGGGCCTGCTGCTCGGGTGTGAGGAGCGCCTTCAGAACCCCTGCGAACTGCGAATCCTCGCCAAATGGCCCGATTCCGAGCAGGCGACGCAACGGGCTGGTCTCGTGCATCAGCCGATTGAGGTCCGGCTTGTCGTTCTTGTCGGCGGCGGGCATGAGAGCCTCTTTCTGCTCGTCGATGTGCGAGAACGCCCGTGCGATGTCTTCGCGGCCGGCCTGCTCGAGTTGGTCTTTTTGAGCTTCCGTCAGGCCGCAGGTCCGGCCGACCCCGCCGAGTTTCCGCGCGAGGATCCGTTCGAGGCGGCTGCGCGCCCCCTCGGCGCCGCGTTTGCCGAACACGAGCCGTTCGAAAGGGGGCTGCGGCCTTGTGCGCGCCTCGTTCTTGCGCTGCTCGTAATCCCGTGGACCCCCGAACAAAGCGAGCCGCGACTTCTGCAGCCTGGCAAAACCGGCGTCGGTCACTTGCGTGTCGTAGAGCAGAATTAACGTGAGCAGGGGGAAGGACTTCGCATTCTCCAGACCGGCATCAGTGACCTGCGTGCCGTTCAGCACGAGCGCCCGCAGGCCGACCAGTCGCTTCAGTTGGGCCAGGCCGGCATCGGTCACCGCGGTGCCGGCGAGCGACAGGGAATCCAGATTGACCAGCTCACTGACGTGCGATAATCCTGCGTCGGTGATTGCCGTGTCATCCAAGGTAAGACTTTTCAGGCTCTTGAGCCCGCTGAGATGCGCCATTCCATCGTCGCCCACCTGCGTCCCTGCGAGCGTCAGCGTCACCAGGCGATTCGCGTTTTTCAGGTGGACCAACCCATCACCAGTAATTGTGGATTTACTGAGTGAGACTTCAGTAAGGCGCGGCAGTCCTTTCAGATGCACAAGGGTGGCGTCAGTCGTGCGGGAACCTTGCAGACGGACCTGAACGACGTCATCGAAATACCACATCAAGTCGTTGCCGATGATTGACCGCAGCCACGTCGACCCTCCGGGAACCGTCTTGACAGACCCGCCCGCCGCTTCGATCGCTGCGATGGCCGAGCGCTGCCGCCAGACCGGGTACCCGATCACCACCAGACTTCCACCCGCCAGGAGCAGCAGAATGCCCGCGAACAGGCGCAGCGATCGCGGAATCGCGCGCCGGGCCCGCGGCGGCAAGTCGGATGTCGGAGGAGGGGCGGGCATTCAGCGGCGCGCTGGCTTCAGGGGACCACGTGGACGTAGCAGCTATTGGTCTGGTTGGACTTGGCCAGGGTGAACCCGACGTCGTCGGTCTTCTTGATGCTGTCGGCCGTCATGTCGGCGTAGTATTTCGTGATGGCCTTGCTGACGGCCGCGGCGGATTTGTCGTAGTCGTCCGATTTCATGCCGATGGTCATCGTCGGCGGATCGGGCAGTGCATTGGCCTTCAGATACGCCTGGTAATCGGCGCGGTGGCAGCTCTCGTGGAATCCGAGGGTGATATCGCGGTTGGCGACGTCGGTGGTCGTCGTTCCCCGGCCGTAGCACGACAGGCTGGTGGCTGTCGAGTCGGCCGCATATTTGGTCTGGATCTGGATCGTGCCTTTGAATGTGAATTTCCCTTTGAACTTGGTGATCTTGCCGTTCTCCGCGTCGTAACTGGGACTCGACGAAGCAATCTTGCTGAAGCTGGTATCTGCACCGGTGGATCCGCCCGAGCCATCGGCGATGATCTCGGCCTCGATCTTGTAGTCGACG
>JACQFH010000455.1 GCA_016200145.1 Planctomycetia bacterium
CGCCGAGCTGCAGCAGGCGCTGCTCGACGTCGCCCGCGGCCGGGAATGGGCATCCCGCGGGGCGATGTTTCGCATGCCGATCGACCGTGTGTTCTCTGTGGCGGGGCATGGGACCGTCGTCACCGGGTCGGTGCTCGGAGGAGAAGTTCGCAGCGGCGACGTGCTCGAGCTGCTGCCCGCTCAGGTTTCGGTGCGGGTTCGCGGCGTCCAGAGCCACGGTGCAGAGGTCGACGAGAGCAGTTCGCGACAGCGGACGGCGATCAACCTGGCGGGAGTCAAGGCCGACGACGTGCATCGTGGTCAGGAACTGGCGGCGCCGGGGCTGCTGCAGCCCACGCGGCGATTGCTTGTCCGATTGAAGTGCCTAGCCAGTTCGCCGGTCGCGCTCCGCGACCGGTTGCCGGTCGGACTGCACCTGGGAACGGGCGAGACTGCCGCGCGGCTGGTGTTGAAGGGAGCGACGATCGAACCGGGGGCCTCCGGGTATGCCGAGTTACGGATCGCCGAACCGGTTGTCGCGGCCTGGGGGCAGCGGTTCATTTTGCGACGCCAGTCGCCGCCGCTGACGATCGCCGGGGGGACGGTGCTCGACCCGGGTGTCGAGCCCCGCGCCCGGATCGCCGACCTTGCCGCGCTCGGACAGGCGCTCGACAGCACGGATGAAGGATCACGGCTCTCGGCCTGTCTCGCAACGCGCGACCGCATCGACGAAACGCCGCTGACGGCCGCCTGGAAGGTCGGAATCGACCCAGCGCGGTATGCCACACTGGTCGAACGGTTGCGCTCGCAGGGAGTGCTCGTCCCGATTGGTTCGGCGTCGTCGCGCCGCCTGGTTCACAAGCAGCGCGTTGCGGCCGTGGCCGAGACTGTGCTCAGACGGATCGGCACGGTCCTCGAAGCGCATCAGCCGCGGCGATCGCTTCCCCGAAAGATGTTGCAGACCGCGTGCCGCCGGCTGGCGACGGCCGAGCTGCTGGATGCGGCATTCGACCGACTGCTGGCGGACAACAAGCTGGTTCGCGTGGGCCCCAACCTCGGGCCGGCCGATGCCCAGGTGAAACTCTCGAAAAATCAGACGGCCGCGCGCGCGAAGATGCTGGAATTGATTCAACAGGGGGGGCTCGCGCCACCCAACGCGAAAGAACTGGTGCAGGTGGTCGGGCAGAAAGCCGAGATGATCGAACCGCTCCTGGTGCTGTGCGTGGAAGACGGGCGGCTCGTCGAGGTAGGCGATGGGCTGTACTATCCGCCCGGCGCGCTCGAGAGCGCCCGGAAGATCTGCGAAGCGACTCTCGCAGGGGGCACCGCCGCCACGATGTCTCAGCTTCGTGAGGCGTGGAAGGTCACACGGAAATACTCGGTGCCGCTGTGCGAATGGTTCGACGCGAACGGCCTGACGATTCGCGAGGGGGATTTGCGCCGGGCCGGGCCGGGGCTGGGGAAGCCGCTGGTCGAATAGCAACCCCCTCGATAACCAACAGGTGGCCCGCCGTGTAAGCAAGGGACCCCGTCAACTCGCGCCTCGCTAACGCGTCGGGCTACCATGCAGGGTGAAAGGCTCGCGGCGCAAGCTACGAGCCCGGCTTACCGAACAGAAGGCCGCCGCTGCCGGTGCCGCCCCCTTTGAGAGGCTCTTTACGCTTGCGTTCGTAGGGAAGGCCGCCGCCGGGGGCGAGGTCTTCGTCGGTTTTCTTCGGCGCGGCTTCCGGGCGGGCGATGAGCGCCTTCACCGACAGGGCGATCCGCTTCTTATCCGGATCGATTGTCAGGATCTTGACATCGACTTCCTTGCCAACCTGCAGGACGTCGGTCACACGGTGGACGCGCTTGTGATCGAGCTCGCTGATGTGCACCATGCCTTCCAGGCCCGGTTCGAGCTCGACGAACGCGCCGAATTCGGTCGTCTTGGTGACCTTGCCGTGCGCGGTGGTCTGCGGCGGATAGCGGTCGATGATTCCCTGCCAGGGGCTGGCCTGGAGCTGCTTCATCCCCAGTCCGATCTTGCCCTTGTCGCGGTCGATGCTCAGGATCACGACTTCGACTTCCTGGCCCTCGTGGAGCACGTCTTTGGGATGGGTGACGCGCCCCCACGAAATCTCGCTGACGTGCACCAGGCCGTCGACGCCGCCGATATCGATGAACGCCCCGTAGTCCTTGAGCGTTTTGACTTTGCCGTTCAGCTTTTGCCCGACGGCCAAAACTTTCCAGGCTTCTTCGCGGGCCTCAGCCACGGCAATTTCGAGAAACGACCGGCGGCTGACGATCAGGTTTTTCTTGTGCGGGTTGACTTCCATCACCTTGACCCGCAGCTTCTGCCCGATGAACTGTTCGAGATTCGAACAGTACACCAGGTCGACCTGGCCGGCCGGCAGAAATCCGCGCAGATTGCTGACGTTGACTTCGAGACCTCCCTTGTTGGACTTGGTGACCATGCAGTCGACGATTTGCCCTTCGGAGATCGACTTCCAGTCGCCGGCCGGCTTGCTGACTGATGCCTTGGCGGGGGTCAGTTCGATCAGCGCTTCGGCCGCATCGAGCTTATCGACGACCACATCGAGCACGTCGCCGATGGCGGGGAGCTTGCCTTCCGCGAAATGCCTGGCGGGAAGGAATCCCGATGTCCGGGCGCCCACGTCGACGATCACGCTGTCGCCGTGTACCGACAGGACTTTGCCCTTCACTTTCGCGCCCTGTGTGAGCTCGACAGGACCGGCGGCCGGCTCGGTCGCGGGACCCGCGGCGGCGACGCCATCCGATGGCACGTCACCCAGCGCCAGGCTGCCGATATCGCCGAGCGCGGCATTGATCTCGGCTTCGAGGACGGCATCGAGAGCCGTCCCTTTGGACGGGATTTCGACTTTCTCGCGCGGGGGCACGAATGTAGCGCTGCGCCCCCGGTCGGCGCCGGCGTCGGTCGTCTCGGCCGGCGCCGGCGTTTCGGGAACCGCAGCCGGCGGAGCGGCGGGCTGTTCGCGAATTGTAGGAACAGGCTTGGCCTGTTCGGGATCGACGGTGGGGTTGAGCTGGACTCGAGGAGGAGCGGCAACGTCCTCTGGCGCGGATTCGGTACTCATTACGAGAACATCCTCGACTTGACGCACACACGACGGTCAGATGGGAACAACGCGAAGCGCTTCAAACGATAGCCAAATCCCTGTGGAAATGCCAACGATCCTGAGGCCACGGATGAAACTACAGAATATCACAGACTCTGCGTGCGCTGTTCAACGAGTCGGATGTTCCGGCCCGCCGATTCGAGGTCGGGCCACAGGCCGGTCGAGGCTCCGGCCAGCAGTGCGGCGCCGTAGCCCGCCTCCTGAGTATGTTCGGGAAACCACACCGGGCGCTGAAACGTGCGGCTGATTTCGCGGACCAGCAGCGGGTTCTTTCTCAGGCCATTTCCCGATCCGATGATCCGGTCGAGATGCTCAGGGCGCGCCGTGCCTGCAGTTTCATAGAACGAGTACATCCCGCGGGCGATGCCGCGCAACACGGCGCGGGCCACGTGCCCGAGCGAGAAATTGTCGAACTCGACACCGCGGAACTCACCGCGCGCGGCAGGCTTCCAGCGTGATCCGCGGAACAGTGGATCGCAGACGAGGCTGTCGTCGACCTCGTCGATTCCTTCGGCCAGCTCGTTCAGGCGGGCGTAGATTTTATCGGTTGAGCGCTCGATTCCGAATGCCGACAGCCAATTCGA
Organism: Planctomycetia bacterium; assembly: GCA_016200145.1. Taxonomy (GTDB): domain Bacteria; phylum Planctomycetota; class Planctomycetia; order Planctomycetales; family Planctomycetaceae; genus JACQFH01. Next base: position 3,701 of record JACQFH010000455.1, read on the forward strand.
CGCCGTGCGGTTC
>JACQFH010000456.1 GCA_016200145.1 Planctomycetia bacterium
GACAACGGCAATTTCCTGCTGCAACAGTTCAGCGTCCGCATGGAAGGCCGAAATGCCATGAGCGGCACGATGCGCATCGGGTGGGATGCTCTGGCAAAGCAGTTCAAGTCGTGGGTCTTCGATTCCGAGGGAGGTCATGCCGATGGAATCTGGACCGAAATCGAAGACCGCTGGATCGTGAAAGCGACGGGGGTGCGTCCGGACGGCGACGCCTGTTCCGCAACACATACGTACGAACAGGCGGGACCGGGCACGTACCTGTTCTCGGTGACCGAGCGGATCATCGGCAATAAGACAGCGCCCGATTTCACGGCGACGGTCGTTCGCAAACCGCCTGAACCGGAAAAAACCGCTGCAGCCGTTCCCACATCGCGCGGTAAGTAAAAACAAAACCATGATCAATCACTGATCAGCACCGACTTCACGAGGATGCGACCATGAAACGCTGCATGACACTGTTGCTGGTTTTGTTCATCGCCGGCTGGCTCTCTGTGGATGAGGGCTTCGGCCGCGGGGGCGGCGGGCGGGGCGGCGGGGGTGGCGGGCGCGGAGGCGGAGGCGGAGGAATGCGAGGCGGCGGGGGCGGCAGTGGAATGAGAGGCGGCGGCGGGGGTGGGGGTGGGGGATTCCGTGGCGGTGCGCCAGGCGGCGGATTTTCTGGCGGTGGGCGGCCTGCTGCCCGACCGGGTGGCGGAGGCGGTGGCGGTCACGTCGCGGGGGGCGGCGGTGGCGGAGGTCGCGCCGGGGGTGGAGGAGGCGTCAACCGCGGGCCGTCGTTCAGTGCTCCCGGCGGGGGACGTCCGGGTGGTGGGGCCGTTGCGGGTGGCCGTCCATCGGTGCAGCCGGGGACACGACCCTCCATCGGCAGCGGCGCGGGAGCCGGTGTCGGCCAGCGACCGGCGATTGGTGCAGGCGGGGCGCGACCCGGAGTCGGCGCCGGACAGTTACCGGCCGGAGGCGCGCGACCCGGAACGGGCATTAGCCAGCGACCGGGGGTCGGAGCGGGGATCGGCGCCGGGATTGCAGCCGGCGCGCGGCCGGGCACTTTGCCTGGTCTCGGCAGCGGAACGGGTCTGGGAAGCGGAAACCGGGCACAGAACCTGCCTGCGTCACGACAAGACCGCGCCTCCAATCTGCAGGATCGCATGGCGGGTACGGGCGATCGCATGAACATGGGTGATCGCCAGGGGCAGAGGCAGGACTCACGCGGCGACCGACAGCAGGATCGCCAGGACTTCCGCAATAATTCCCGTGAAGACTGGCAGAACTGGGCCGGCGACCACGGTGGCTGGTATCACGGCGCCTGGTCCGGCGGATGGTATCCCGGCGCGGGCTGGGGCAACATGTGGGAAAATTATCCCGTCGCGGCAGCGCTCGGGGTGACCAGTTGGGGAATCAACCGGCTGTCTTATGCCTTCGGCATGGGCGGATACAGTAATCCTTACTGCGAGGACGGCGGCGGCGGCTACGGATATGACTATTCGCAGCCGGTCGCGCAGTATCAAGCAGCGGACTACGCACAGCCGGCGGCCGATGGACAGCCTGCGGCCGCGACAGACACCACGTCAACGGCGCTGCCGCCGGGAGTCAGCGCAGAGGGAATGGCTCTGTTCGATCAGAGCCGGGCGGCGTTCGCCCAGGGCGACTACAAACAGGCGCTCGACCTGTGCAATCAGACGCTCAAGACGATGCCCAACGATGCAGTCGTGCACGAGTTCCGATCGCTGGTGCTGTTCGCCCTGCAGAATTATCCCGAATCGGCCGCGGCGGTGTATGCCGTTCTCTCGGCCGGTCCCGGCTGGGACTGGACGACGCTCAGCAGCCTCTACGCAAATCCGGCCGACTACACGCCGCAGTTGCGAGCGCTGGAAGCTTACGTCAGACAGAATCCCAAGTCGTCAGAAGCCCATTTCCTGCTGGCATACCACTACCTGACGGCCGGGCATGCCGATACCGCCAAATCGCAGCTTCGCGAAGTGGACAAGCTGACCCCCAACGATCGACTCGTCAGATCGCTGCTGGGGATTACCTCGGCGGCCGATCAGGAACCGGCCACGCCGACTCCCAAACCGCCGCTGGACGGGGACCAGTTGATCAAGGCCGAGCAACTCGTCGGCGTCTGGTCGGCTGCGGGCAGCGGTGGGGCGAAGTTCCAGATGACGCTCGACAAGGATTCGGCGTTTTCCTGGAAATTCACGAGCGGCAAGAAGTCAGACGAGGTCACGGGCGTATTCGCCGTTGAGCAGAATAACCTGGCTCTGCAAGTCAACGACGGTACGGTCATGCTGGCGGAGATCGCTGTGACGGGAAACCGGCTGCAATTCAAAGTGATCGGCGGCGAGCCCAATGACCCCGGCTTGAAGTTTACGAGGGCCAATTAGATGCCGGAGAGTGGCGCCCTCGGAGCGGCAATTCGCGATGATGGCATCGCGAATTCGAACAGAAAAGCAGGATCGGCTAAGACAGGTATTGGATATGAGCCGAAATGAGGAGGACCGTCCCGCAGAGGTCCAGGAGCTTAAAGGAAAAGAATACCAGCGGGCGCTGAAAAAGCTGCACGTCGAGCTGGTCAGGCTGCAGGAGTGGGTCAAGCACAAGGGGCTTAAGGTCTGCGTTCTCTTTGAAGGACGGGACGGTGCGGGCAAAGGGGGCGCCATCAAGGCCATGACCGAGCGCGTCAGCCCCCGCGTGTTTCGCGTCCTGGCCCTCCCCGCGCCGACGGAGCGGGAAAAATCGCAGATGTACATCCAGCGGTATCTCCCGCATCTGCCCGCGGCGGGCGAGATCGTCATCTTCGACCGGAGCTGGTACAACCGCGCCGGCGTCGAACGGGTCATGGAATTCTGCACGGAAGAACAGGCGCGTCATTTCCTCAAGGCGGCGCCGCTGGTCGAAAAGGCGATTGTCGAGTCGGGAGTCATTCTCTTGAAATACTGGCTCGAAGTCAGTTCCGACGAACAGACGCGACGGCTGGAAGGCAGGATTCACGACGGCCGCAAGATCTGGAAGCTCTCGCCGATGGATCTCAAATCGTATAGCCGCTGGTACGATTATTCGCGGGCACGGGACGAAATGTTCGCGGCCACCGACACGCCGTGGGCGCCGTGGTTCGTAGTCCGCTCGGACGACAAGCAACGGGCCCGGCTCAACATCATCAGCCACTTTTTGAGCCAGATCCCCTACAAGCACGTGCCGCGCGAGAAGATCAAGCTCCCCAAGCGTCAGAAACCGGGCGATTACCGGGAGCCGGCCTATCCCTTCAAATTCATTCCCGAGGTGCACTGAATTGCCGGCATTCGCACGGCCTGGTCCAGCAATCCCTCCCGCCACAAAGCGACCAGCCCGCGAGCGTCGAGATACTTGGAGTGCAGGGTCCAGATCCGCATTCGCGCTCCTTGATTCGGCCCTTCCGATCAATCTCCGATTTCCAGGCCGAGACTGCCGGGAGGACGATGGTCATGCCGGGTTGTCAGCCACGATGGCGATGTGAATGAGGGCCACGGATGAAACACGGATTGAACACGGATTTATGAAAGTCTCTTCGTATCCGTGTTTCATCTGTGTTTCATCCGTGGCTGGGTTTTCCGTACACGATGAAGTAAGTGCCGCCCAAAACACCTCACAGGGCAATCTCGCGAATACTACGTGAGTCGCTGTGGCCATGTCGGTTGCATTATTCTCCGTTGGTTCGCGCCGTCATGATTGTGGGTGGCCCATTCCGATGCTCCCCGATCGCGACCCCGCCGAGCGGAGTCGGCCGTTGCCGAAGCATCCTTTGCGGCTTCGCGGCTTTGCGTGAGGCTATTCGTTCGTAGAGTCTTGAATGCGCGACGAGTCATCGTCAGCCCACGAGACGCCGGCCCGAAGCTCAGCACGTACAGCACCGGCAGCCCGACCAGCACTGCCAGCGTCCATTTCGCCCAGCGCTCCCGCCGATTCACAATTCGCACCGTCAGCCAGACGCAGAAGGCGCCAAAGGCAATGGCCTGGGCGGGGATGAGGAAAGTCATATTCAATTGATTCGATAACTAAGATCTGGGTCGCCCACCATCGCTGGCTCGTCAAATTCCCATCCCAGGCCGTCGACCTCGCGCAGCAAGTGATCGGCATGGCGGTCGATGATCCCCTTGCGGTCCGCCGTGCGCTTCGCGTGCGTTTCGGTGAGCTGTTTGAGTCGAGCTTTCAGTTCGTTGATTTCCTTCTCGCGACGCTGGTGCTGTGAATCGAATTTCCTGGAAAGAAGAACGACCAGTCTGGACCGCAGATTGGCTCGGATCTTGTCGTCCGTCGACTCTCGATAAGCGCCGATCACCTCGTTCGTGTCGATGGTGAATTGATCGGGTTCAACGGGTGCGCCAAACTGACGCAATGTCGGTACGAGTTTTACATCCGAACCGACCTCGTCGGGCGGCCCGAGATCCTTGGGCACAAATCGGCCCTTGGGCTGTGCCCAGGCCGGTCCGAACGCCAGGAAGAGAAGTGCCCCGCACAAACCTCCAATGGCGATTTTCACTGTCGTTCCCTGAGTCGTTCGAATCATTGCCGACCTCCTGTGAAATTGGGCCAGAGTCACGAGTGTAGCCGTCCGCTCATCAGCCACGAATCCTATGGCCCGCCGAACGACCACTCAAGACCAAAAGATGTTCGCGGCCACGTGACAATGTAGGTCAGGCTTTCCAGCCTGACAGCAGTGTGTCCGCGAAGAGAATCGACGGCATCCAGCCCCGAATCTGACCACGGCAGAACCCTCATCGTTTTGCCCGCCAACAACTGCTATTGGCCCGCAACCCGCCTTTTCCGGCGTAGGTCTAGCGCCGTCAGGCTGGAAAGCCTGACCAACTGTAGTCATTCTCGCTCCGCCGAGATGAGGTCTGTGGCCTCCCGGCAATCCCTCGTTCGCGTTGGGGGCACCAACCAGGTCCGCCGGCCGCGTGATGGTGCGGGCGCGAGATGACCTCTGCCGGGGGGCACACTTTCTTCTTCGACATTTCCTCAGTTACTATGCCGGCTTAGTTCGCTCTTGAGCCACTCGTTTTTTCATTCGGCAGAGCGGCGTGCTCGTGCGCCGCCAGATTGTCATCGATCGGGAGCCGCGACATGCGCAGCAGCTTTTTCCTCCTCTTCTTTCTTGTTCCCGCGCTCGGTCTTTCCGCCGATTCAACCGATCGAGTTTTGCTCAAAGACGATTTTCAGGTCCTGCAGCGCGACGCGGCAGATCAGGCCGCCTGCACGATCGTGTTGCCGGCCTCGTTTCAAGACGCCGGCAAATTGACGATCAAAGTCGAAGACGCGGCGGGTCAACGAATTCAGCAGGTGGAATCGAGTCCCATCGATCTGCGCGAGGGTCGCCGAGGCGCAGTGATCGAGAAGCTGCCGGTCGGCGGGCCTTATACGATTACAATCGCGGCCGTCGGCAAAGCCAAAGACGAGGGCCTACGGTTTCGAAGCATTCTGGTCGGCGACGTGTGGATCCTCGGCGGCCAGTCGAACATGTTCGGGATCGATCTCATCAAGGAAGAGCTGCCGGCGCTGCCCTACCTCAACATGCTGAACCTGCTGCACTTCGAAAAAGACGCCCACTGGTGCGCCGGCGAGCCCCCCATCCACCGCATCCCCGAGCCGTTCGCACAATACACGCTGAAAAGCCAGCATCCCGAGTATTCTGACGCGAAGATCCGCGAGATTCTCGACAACAAGACCCCCGTCGGCGGGATCGACTGTTCGTATTTCTTCGCCCGCACGCTGTTCGCCGACAGCCGCGTGCCGATCGGCCTGATTCCGTGCGCCACAGGCGCAGCCCTGGCTTACTGGAATCCCGACGAGCGCGCCCAGAACCGCTACGGCTTTCTGGCGCAGCACATCAAGAGCGCCGGCGGACGCGTCAAGGGAATGCTCTTTTTTCAGGGGGAACAGGATGCGATCTTCGGCGACGAGCGCGAGACGGTCACCAAGCCCACGCAGATCGCTCCGATCACGACTTACGGCGACCAGTTCATCCATTTCGTCGAAGCCTTGCGCAGGGAATTCGGCGGGCCGGATATGCCGGTGATCTATGCCCAGATCTGCCGGCATCACAATTCGCAGGTCGATCGGTCGCGCGGCTGGGAGATCATTCGCGAGGCGCAGCGGACGATCCCTGAGCGGCTGGCCGGCGCGCACTGCGTGCCGTCGATCAATCTCGATCTGATGGACGGATTGCACCTCGATTACGACTCTCTGAAGACAATCGGTGAGCAGATGGCGTATCTGGCTCTGCCGTATGTGAAGAAGGGGATTCCGCCGCGCAGCGAAATCCGGCTGAAATCGGCGGCTTACAGCGGCGGCCTGCGCCCGAGGATCGTCGTCGAGTTCACCGGCGTGCGGGGCCGCCTGAAATCCAAAGGACAGCCGACGGGCTTCGCGCTCAAAGAGAAACAGTCGGGCAAGCTACTGGACTGGATCTATAAGGCCGAATTCGACTCATCCCGCCCGAGCGCCGTGATCCTGCACGCCACGTCAATCCCGAACCCCGACGTCCTGCTCTATTACGGAGCCGGCGTTGCCCCCTACGTCAACATTGTCGACGAGAGCGGGATGTCGCTGCCGGCCTTTGGACCGGTGGAAGTGAAGGCGTCCGTGGTGCAATAAGACCAGGCTTCCTCGCGAATCGCTCGCCGGTAGGCAATGAGCCTTGGAATGACGCAAAGCGTAGTGGTCGAAGTTGGTGCTGGTTACGATAGAGTTCGGATCGGGGGCACAGCGCGGATTCGGCAAGATGCCGCATCGACTTTGGTCGGCAGGATGCCGCCGGTTTCTTGCAGGAATAACGTATGCCCGCTCGTCTTTTCGCCGCGATCATGGTCCTTCTTCCGAGCGTCGCCCACGCTCAGGATGCCAGACGGCCTCGCGATGAATCGACCCTCGCCGAAAGCGAGGGCTTTCTTCGCCAGTACGCCGAGACCTATCGCTTCTCGCTGGGCCGGCCGCGGTCGGCGCAGGTGGCGCCCGGCGGTTCGGCGGTGCTGTTTCTGCGTTCGCAGCCGCGCTCGTTTGTGCAGGACCTCTTCGAGTTCGATTGCCGGACTGGCGTCGAGCGGGTGCTATTGACCGCAAACCAGATTCTCCTGGGCGGCGATGAACAGCTTTCGGCGGAAGAAAAGGCATTACGCGAACGGCTCAGGCTGGCGGCCAAAGGCATCGCCCGCTTCGACTTGTCTGACGACGGCACGAAGGTTCTCGTCCCTCTGTCGAATCGACTGTTCGTCATCAAGCGGGAAAGCCGCAAGAGTGCCGAGGTGAGATCTTCGGCGAGCGGTTTTCCGCTCGATCCGAGCTTGTCTCCCGATGGAGCGCGCCTGGCGTGCGTTCGCAACGGCGAGATTTATGTGACGGATCTATCGAGTGGCCAGGAACGCCAGATCACCAGCGGCGCCGGCGGCACGATCACCAATGGCACGGCTGAATTCGTGGCTCAGGAGGAAATGGACCGCATGCACGGCTACTGGTGGTCGCCGAACAGCCGTTGGATCGCGTATCAGCAGACCGATACGGCCGGGATGGAAACGTTCCACATTCTCGATCCGCTGCATCCGCAGCGCGAGC
>JACQFH010000050.1 GCA_016200145.1 Planctomycetia bacterium
CGCCGCCGCCGCCGATTTCACGGCGACAGGAATTTCGACGGCGTGGCCGTCGATCTCGGCACGGATGACGGCGGTTCCGTCGGCAACGGGAGTCACGATCCCCGAGGCGGTGACTCGCGCCACGTCCGGATTCTGCGAGGCGAATTTCGCCTTGCCGGTGAGGTCGCCTGTAAATTGACCGCCGCGCGTCTGTTCGAGCACCAACTGCTGCACCGCATGCGGCCCCGTCAGCACCGGCTGCGGCGGCAGAATCGTGACGTCGGCTGGCGGATCGGCGGCGCGGGATGACGACGTGGCGCTAATCGCGAGGATGAGTGCAACGATAAGTCGCACTGACGCGGCGAGAGTCCGTCGCGTCGTGCGAAACTCAAAACGGCAGGCGAGCGGAGAAAGAAAATTACGCCGCGGATGACGCGGATCAACGCGGATTTGAAATATGTGCTTCTTCATTTTCGATGATGTTTTTCGTGAGCAACAAAACGAAGTCGTGTTTAACAGTTTTCAGCGTATCTGCGACCACCACCGTCGCCGCAAGCTTTGCAAGAACTTCGACTTGATCCGCGACGCCACCTCCGGGGCTTTGTCAAATTCGAAACGGACGCCCGTCCCGGCAGGCCGGGACTGACAAATCCCTTTCGCCCCTCCGGGGCATCCAATCTTGATCTTGCTGTGGCCTTAGAACAACTCGCGGATTTCGTGCACGCCGAAATCGACGACGGGAACCGGGCGGCGCTGCGGGCCGGGCAGGTGGTGTTCCAGGTCGATCCCCAGTGCGCGGTAGATCGTCGCGGCGATTTCCGCCGTCGTCACCGGGCGGTCGGCCGGATACCCGCCGATGTCGTCGCTCACTCCCACGACGCGGCCTCCCTTGATGCCGCCTCCCGCAAACCACACCGACCACACCTGCGGCCAGTGATCGCGGCCGCCGGCTGGGTTCACTTTCGGCGTGCGGCCGAATTCGCCGAGCACCGGGATCACCGTGTTCTCGAGCAGGCCTCGTTCGCCGAGGTCGTCGAGCAGCGCGGCGACCCCCTGGTCGAACATGGGCGCGACCGTCTTCTTCATCCCTTCGATCGAGGTGAACGGGACCGACCCGTGGATGTCCCACGTGATTTCATTGAACACCGTGAGAAATGTGTTCACCGTCACGAACCGCACGCCGCGCTCGATCAGCCGGCGGGCCAGGAGCAGCGACTGTCCGAATCGGTTCCGGCCGTATTTATCCCTGAGCGAGTCGGGCTCCTGCTCGAGAGCGAAGGCTTCGCGCGCCGCGGCCGACGTCATCAAACGGTAGGCCTGTTCGAAACTGGCGTCCATGAGCTTCGCGCGCGGCGAGGCTTCGAATTCCTTGACGGCCGTGTCGACGACCTCGCGCAGCTTGCGGCGGCGGTCGGTGCGGACGGCAGGCAGGTCGGTCGGAGGCAGCAGATCGGGGACGCGAAAATCCTTCGCCGACGGATCGGCATTCAGGACGAACGGATCGTGCTGGTTGCCGAGAAAGCCGGCTTCCTGCCCGTGCGGCAGGTTGCCGCCGGTCGGGCCCATTTTTTCCGGCAGCACGACGTGCGCCGGCAGATCGGTTTTGCGCCCCTTGAGGTATCCCAGAACGCAGCCGACGTGCGGGCTCTCGAGCCCGCCGCTGAAGAGACGCCCCGTCTGCATCATCTGGTGCCCGGTGTCGTGCACCGCCGCGGCGGTGTGATAAACGGTGCGCACGTACGAAATCTTGTCGCCGTGCCGCGCCATGCCGGGAAACATTTCCGAAATCGAAATTCCGGGCGCGGCAGTCTGGATCGCCTGAAACGGACCGCGGATTTCGGCGGGGGCCGAGGGCTTCATATCCCAGGTGTCGAGCTGGCTCGGCGCCCCGAGATTGAAGATCATGATTCCGTTGACGTCTTTGCGGTTCGGGTCGACGGCCCCGGCCGCCTGCAGCGACGACCACTCGGCCATCCCCAGGCCGACCGCGCCCAGCGAACCAACCTGCATGAAGTCGCGACGGGTCAGCCCGTCGCACGTGTGCACTTTGCCGGGGCCACGCAGTTCCAACATCGTCGGTTCTCCTGAAAGCTGGCCTCTGCGGTCAAATCTGATGCGCTCCCTACGCGCAGACTCTCACTGATATGATACCGCCTGGCACCAACGGTGGGCAACGCTGCGCGCTGGAGTTCGGGCTTCAGCCTGCGCTCTCGCCGGGTCGTAAGTGCGATTGCAACCGGGAATCTCAAGACGCAGCGCCGAGGCGCGTCGTCCGACGAGTGAAGCGTTTAACGATCGCAAGATTCTGAGCTTGCCGCGCGATACCAAGCTGCCTGGCGCTTGCCTCGTCGCGAATCACTCGCAGGCATCGTTCGAGAGACATACAGGCGCACCCGTGGACTCACGTCCACGGCTCGCCGCTAATTCGCGTTGCATAATTGCTGCGCGCCTAGCGCGGCAGGTTTGGTCCGCCGGCGTCGCCGTGCTCGCCCGAACCCGAGCCCGCGAGGGCCGCCTGGTCTGCGTTCAGGCACAGTTCTTCGCGCACGATGTTCAGATGGCCGGGTGCGTCGATTCCGATTCGCACACTGTTCGGTCCGATGCGGATCACGGTGATCTTGACGTCGTTTCCGATCAGGATCCGCTCGCCGGGCTTCCTCGACAAGACAAGCATGGCTTCACTCCTTTTCTGGGCCGTTCTTGTTCGTGACGTATGGCGCACCGACTGCGACTGAACTTCTACTTCCGGTGGGCAGCTCGCCGGTGGCTTTCGTGTGGTCATTGTGACGACGTAATCGCAATGTGTACAGCCCAATTTGCCAGAAAATCGAAGTGAGGACAAGCCGCCAGGCGACCACAAAAACCTGATCGACCTGACACCGCGGCAGTGCCATACATTCCCGGCCCTCTGCGACGGCATCGCGTGGCTGGAGACTGTAAAATCCCAGTAATCTGAGCGAATTCATGGCCCCACCGCCTGGCCTGGCCCGACTAGCGCGAGCAACACCGCCCACCACTCCCGCGACAAGACCCGCCAGAGCCCGAATCACTGCCTGGTTTTTAGGCATTTTACCGATGCACAAAAAATGAGCATGCCTGCACAGCCTGCGGCAGCCGCGGTGTTGTCATCAACGCCCAAGCATTCGGAGGGCAAGAAGATTCAGAACCGCGGATGACGCAGATACGCGCGGATAATAGTAGGGGGCAGCATCGTCACATCCGTGGCCATCAGCGTCATCCGCGGCCAAAAAATGCTGTTCCCGCGGTTCGCCGGCGTTTGTTGACACATAACCCAATGTCGATCTTTATTGACAATCCGCGGAAACAGTCGCTATTGTCAGGAGCGTCACTGCCCTTCGCCAACCGGAGCCTGACCGATGTTGAGCATTTTGGGAGACCGTCGCTCGCGCGATTGTGAAGGAACCACCCGCCGCGACTTTTTGAGAGTCGGCGCCTTGGGGGCTGGCGGACTGGGGCTACCGGGACTTCTCGCGGCGCGGGCCCAGGCAGCCCAATCGGGCCTGCCAGTGAAAGACACTTCGGTCGTCTGGCTGTGGCTCGGCGGCGGTCCGACGCATGTCGAAACATTCGACCCCAAGATGACGGCCCCCGCCGAATTTCGCAGCGTCACCGGTGAGGTGGAAACCACACTTCCCGGCGTCACCCTTGGCGGCACCTTCCCGGAGATGGCGAAAGTCGCCGACAAGATGGCCTTCGTCCGGTCGTTCGCCCATCGCAACAGCGGCCATGGTGGCGGCACGCACTGGGTCATGACCGGCTACGACAACCGCCAGGTTGATAACGGCGGCAAACCAAGCCGTCCGTCGCTGGGGGCGATTGCCGCGAAGGCCCGCGGCGCCAATCACGCCAAGACCGGCATCCCGACGTATGTGAGGATGAGCGCGATCCAGGCGGACGGCCCGGCGTTCCTCGGCACCGCCTGCGCGCCTTTCGATCCGCAGGGCCAGGCGCGCAAAAACATGAACCTCGAAACCAAGCTCGAGCGGCTTTCCGATCGCCGGGCGCTGCTCGACGGGCTCGACCGCTTCCAGCGCGACGCCGATGCCACCGGTCTGATGAACGGCCTCGACGAATTTGAAAACCAGGCGTTCAACATGATCCTCGGCGACGCCACGCGGGCGTTCGACATTTCCAAAGAGCCAAACAACGTCGTGGCCACCTTCGGCAAGGGACTCGGCGAACAGATGCTGGTCGCGCGGCGCTTGTGCGAAGCCGGCTGCGGATTCGTCACGATCAATTACGGCGGCTGGGACATGCACGGGCAGATCAAAAACGGCATGAAGAATCGCGGACCGCAAGTCGACCGGGCCGTCGCTGCGTTTGTGAACGACATTGCGGAGCGCGGGCTGAACGAAAAAATCCTGCTGGTCGTCACGGGCGAATTCGGACGGACGCCGCGAATCAACCGCAATGCCGGCCGAGACCACTGGGCGCCTTTGAGCACGCTGGCCCTGGCCGGTGGCGGCCTGAAGATGGGTCAGGTCGTCGGGGAATCGAACGCCAATGCTGAAGTCCCCAAGACGGCCCCGATCGGTCCGCAGGACCTGATGGCAACCGTGTTCAGCGTCTTGGGGCTCGATCCCAAGCTGCAGTTCACGAATCTCTCCGGCCGCCCCACCTTCCTGCTCGAAGAAGGCGCCCCGATCCGCGAGCTCGTGTAAGGCGCGTTCGCCTGTCGTGCTCGGTCGATTCGTTCGCATGGCTGCATCCGTTCAGTCGTGTCGCCTGCGGCGCGAATCTCAGGAATTTTGGGAATAAGGCGACCGCCTTGCGGCTCTGATCTGTGTGGTGCCGATGCTTGTCATCATGCCGATGGCTGCGTCTCGCGGCGCTGTGACTGCACACTCGCCCGGGCGCAATCGCGTGCCGGTTGTTTGCCCGCGGCCCGTGTCCGCAATCCGATACGACAGGAGCCAGAGATGGTCCGCGCACTTTCAGCCGTCGTAGTTCTCGTTTTGGCCTGCGGATGCGGCCAGCAGGCGGTTCAGGAGGATCGCGCCATCGACTGGTCTCGCGGGGGCGACACGGTCGCATTTCAGCACGACACCGAAGGTGTGTACGTCGCCGGCAAAGACGGCACGGGATTGACGCGCATTTTCGAACCCGATGCTTCCGTTCTGGCCACGAGCCGCCCGCTGTACAACCCGACCGACGGCCGGCTGATCTTTACGACCGCTTACGGTCCCAATGGCGCGCCGCGCCAGACGAATGGGCCCTTTCCCTCGCCCCCCGAAGGAAAGATCGTGAGCCAGCGGCCGGTCCGATACACCTGCTGGCTCCGCGACGACGTTGCCGACGGGAATCAGCACGAGCCGCGCGAGATTTTTCAGGCGTCGTGCGACCACGTCGGCTATGTGGCCGCGGGCCTGGCCGTGCGCTGGCATCCCGACGGGCGGCGGGTCGTCTTCATTGATGCCGGCGCCGCGAGCGATGGTCGGCATGGCGTCTTCGAGTTCGATCTGCAAACGCAAAAGACCCGCGCAATCTTTCCGCACCGGGCCGACGCGGTCATCTTCGACTTTACCCCTGGCGGCTCGCGCCTGGTGTGCCTGGCGGGATTTATCGGTGACCCGCGCGACGGCTCGCCGCTTCGCGAACAAGTCGCCGGCCTCTGGATCGGCGAGCCCGGCGACGATGCCTCGTGGTGGAAGGCGCCCGGCAGCGGTGCGTCGGACGCCAGTGAAAACCTCTGGCTGATCGAAAGCCTGCGCGCCCGCCGGCCGGCGTGGACCGACGACGATCAGCAGTTCGCCAGCGTGGCGACTGAAGCAAATTCTGCCAGCAATCAGCCCGTGACTTCGCTGCTGCAGGTGACGCGCCTGGCGACGCGCGAATCGCAAACGGTCCGTACGATTCAAGGATCGTTCAGCGACCTGCACTGGTCGCGCGGCGGCGCGCAGCTCGGCTTCGTCGAACGGACGACCGAGGGAGACTCTGCGCTGCGGACTGTCGACGGCGACGGAACTGTCTCCGACCCGATCAACACCCGGCCCGTGCGCAAATTCGCCGGCTTCGATGCGACGGGCAACAAATTGGCCTATGTCGTCGCCGACGAATCGGGGCTTCCGGAACCCGAGCACGTGTGGGCGCTCGTCCTGTCTCCCGATCGGCTGGCGCGCGATTCAGTCGTTGTCGTCGATTCGAGCAACCTCGAACACGGGCGCGACGTGTTCTCTGGGTTGCGGGTGACGTTTCCCGCCTGGTCGCCCCAGGAGGACAAGCTGTCGCTGTGGCTGACGTTTTCTCCGCGCTACCGATCGCTGTTTTCGTTCCTGCTGCGCTGGGGTCTGTGGCCGGGCGACCCGGCGGCGACGCTCGACCTGACCACCGGAGACATTTCCTGGATGGCGATCTCGCCCGCCGAGGAATTGCAGGTGGGGCACTTTTACCTGCTCAACAAGGATTATGCCCGCGCCTGGGAATGGTACGAAAAGGCGAACAAGAAACTGCCTGCGCGCCAACCGCCGCGCGACATCCAGGAGTTCGTGCAGGCGATCGGCGCCCCGGAGCGGTCGCAACTGTTCGAATACCATTGCCTCACGCAGCTCGGGCGCGTTGACGACGCACGGGCCAAGCTGGCCGAATTCGAGCTGGCGTTCTTCCCGGCGGCCGCTGTCGCCGGTGGTCCCGCGTCCCCGACTCTCGACGACGTCCTCCGCCTGTTTGGCCCGAATCCCGAATTGCTGAAGCACCTGCTGCACGACCTGTACGTGGCGGAAGTCTTCATGAGTGTCGATGCAGCCGACGCGGGGATCGCTTTCCTGCGGGAACGATCTGCACGCGCCGAGAACGATGCCCAGCGCCTGAGCGGGGCGCTGGCGCTGGCCCAAATCTTGCTCGCCGGCGGACAGCGCGACGAATATCTCACGCTCTGCTCCGAGCAGATCTTTCCGCTGGGATGTGAAGCCTGGAATACCGAGACGGCCAGCCCGGCCGGCGCCGTTCCAAACGCGAGCCCGGCGGCGAACCCCATCCTGTCGATCATCGGCAGTCAATCGCTGTTGCCGCTCGCCGATCCGGAGTTCTTAGCGGGAATTTCCGATCCCGTGCTGCGGCAGGCGCTCGATACGTGGACATCCAAACGGCCGCAGTATGCGAATGATCTGCAACTGCTGGCGATCGACCTGTTTCTGCGGGCAGCGCACCTGACGCTGGGTGATCTGGAAGAGGCCGGCGCATGCGAAGCGCGAATCTCCGCCAATCCCCTGGCGAAGGCGACGCTCGGCGAAAAGCCGATTGCCGACGCTGTCCGCGATCTGACGACGAGCGCCCGCCGGCTCGGTTTCACGCAGTAGGTCAGGCTTCTGCCGCTGGAGTTCAGGCTTCAGCCTGCGCTCTTGCCGGGTCGAACGCACATTTGCAACCAGGACGGGCAAGCCGTGCACTCACCGCGTGCAATCGTGTGAATGATTTCCAGTTGTGCAGGCTGAAGCCTGAACTCCAGCGCTGTCAGGCTGGAAAGCCTGACCTACGATGGCATTTCCCGTTCGGCTCTGGTTATCATCGCGTTTCAATCGCTGATGATTCGCGCGGCATGTGCCGCGCTAAGCCGCTCTGAATTCCGGGAGATGCACCATGATGCGGGCGCTGTGCGACACGCTGTGCCGTTCTCGATTTCTGTCATCCTGCCTCGCCGCCGTGGTCGGCGCGGTGCTGGTTGCCCGTGAGGCCCGCGCCGTCGACGACTATCCGCTGGGCCCCGATTCCAAAGTCCAGGAAGGCGTGCCGCAGGGAACCGTCACGAAGCTTTCGTGGACGAGTGAAAAGGTTTACCCGGGGACCGTGCGCGATTACTGGATCTACGTCCCCAAACAATACGACGGTTCGCAGCCGGCAAACGTGATGGTGTTCCAGGACGGCGGCAGCTACGTCAAGCCGGACGGGGACTTCCTGGCGACCGTTGTGTTCGACAATCTGATTTACAAAAAGGAGATGCCGGTCACCATCGGCATTTTCATCAATCCGGGAGTCATTCCCGCCGCCGAGGCGGGCCAGAAGCCGCGGCAGAACCGCAGCTTCGAATACGACAGCCTCGGCGACCAGTATGCCCGCTTCCTGCTCGAAGAAATCCTGCCCGAAGTCGGCAATCAGTACAAACTGACGAACGAGGCCAGCGGCCGCGCGATCTGCGGCATCAGCTCGGGCGGCATCTGCGCCTGGACGGTCGCCTGGGAGCGTCCCGACGCTTTCAGCAAAGTGCTTTCGCACGTGGGCAGTTTCACGAACATCCGCGGCGGACACGCGTATCACGCCCTGATCCGCAAGACCGAGCGCAAACCGATTCGCGTTTTCCTGCAGGACGGTTCGGGCGATCTCGACAACGTCCACGGAAGCTGGCCCCTGGCCAATCAGGAAATGGCCGCCGCGCTGAAATTCTCCAAGTACGACTATCGTTTCGAGTACGGCGACGGCGGTCACAACGGCAAGCACGGCGGCGCGCTGATGCCCGAATCGCTCCGCTGGCTGTGGCGCACCGCGCCCGCCGCGGCCAGCAAGTAACCGTGCCAGTCATCGCATGCCGGTGCGACAAAATCGTTTTACCGCGACCCGGAGGGAAGCGCGTATCGTAGACTGCGGGGGTACCCGAAGAGATTCGATATTGCCAACGAATCACGTGCGAGACCGAAATACAGTCGAGGCGGATCCGACGTTCGATACGCGCTCCCCTGCGGGTCGCGATTAAACGAGCTGCCCCGGAAGATTTTCCAGACCAGGAGACTTTGCATGATTCGTTGCGCCGTCATCGCCGTTGTCGTGGCTCTTCTCCTGCCTGCCGGCGCCGGCGCGCAGGATATGTCGGTCTCGAGCGTGCTGATCGAGGGGCAGGGCTGGCAACTGATCGCCGACGGCTACAAGTTCACGGAAGGGCCGGCGGTCGATGCCGACGGGCAGGTGTACTTCACCGACATTCCCAACAACCGCATCCACAAGATCGGCCTCGATGACAAGGTCACCGTGTTCGCGGAATCGACGGCGGCCACCAACGGCCTGATGTTCGGGCCCGACGGCCTGCTGTACGGCTGCCGCAACGGCGACAAACGCATCGTCACCTACGACAAAGATGCGAAAGTGCAGACTATCGCCGACGACGTCAATTCGAACGATCTGGTGGTTGCCGGCGACGGCGGCGTCTACTTCACCGACCCGCCCGGCGGCCGCGTCTGGTACATCAACCAAAAACGTGAAAAACGCATCGTCGCCGAAGGGCTGAAGCCCAACGGCGTGATTCTCTGGCCCGACCAGGGGACGCTGGTCGTCACCGACGGTGGCGAGCCCGTTCTGTGGACATTCCGCGTCGAGCGCGATGGTGCGCTCACGAACAAAGACCGCTATTACGGCCCGCTGCAGGTGCCCGCGGCCGGCGGCGGTCCCGGATCAGACGGTATGACCGTCGACGCGGTCGGCCGCCTGTACGTTACGACGCGAGCCGGACTGCAGATGTTCGATCCTACCGGCCGGCTCGGCGGCACAATCCTCAAGCCACATCCCGGGCCGCTGGCGAACGTCTGCTTCGGCGGCAAAGACCTGAGCACGCTCTACGTCACCGCCGGCGACAAAGTCTACAAGCGCCGCGTCCAGGCCACCGGTGTTCGGTACGCCAGACCAAAATAAACTGTGAAGGATTCGCGCGGATCAGCAGAAGCGCGGTGCACCAGCACATCCGCGGTTCCGTTTCTTTCCTGATTCCGGAAAGAAACCCATCACGCTTCAGTAATGCGGCGGCCGCTCGTCCCCCGGATCGCGCTGCTCTTCGTCTTCGGCCAGCCGCGTGATCCGATCGTCGACCCGCGCCAGCGTGCGCTTCAGCGAGTCGATTTCTTTTTGCTGTTCAATGAGTACCGAATTCAGCGCCGCCAGCTCGCGCTCGAGGTGCGTCGTCAGAAACTCGAGCTTCACCAGACGGTCATCAGGTTCGCTGCCGGTCGAGGACATCGTGATTCCAATCCGTCAAATTCGGAATTATCGGTGCAGTGCCCCGGCCGCTGCTAAGCGGTCGGGGCACTTTTGCGCGGCCAGATCAAATATTAGACGCCCGCCTCCCCTCGAAAATCGGGATTTCCGGGGGATTTCTCGGTAGAATATTCGCATCTTCAGCATAA
>JACQFH010000457.1 GCA_016200145.1 Planctomycetia bacterium
CGCCTCGACGAGCGTCTCGAACGCCGCCTTGACGAGCGCGCTTACCCCGCCGCACAGCACCACCTGCTCGCCGAACAGGTCGGTCTCGGTCTCTTCGGCGAACGACGTTTCAATGACGCCGCCGCGCGTACCGCCAATCCCCTTGGCATACGCCAGCGCCAGTTGTCTGGCCGATTCCGAAGCGCCGGGCCAGAACGCCACGAGCGACGGCACTCCAGCGCCTTTCTCGAACTCGGCCCGCACGAGGTGTCCGGGGCCCTTCGGCGCGACGAGGGCCGCATCGACGCCCTCCGGCGGCAGGACCTGGCCGAAGTGCATGTTGAAGCCGTGCGAGCAGAGCAGCAGGTTCCCCTTCGTCAAGTTGGGCTTCACCTCAGCACGATACAGGTCCCCCTGCACTTCATCGGGCAGCAGCATGTTGACGATGTCGGCCTGTTTTGTGGCGTCGGCGAGCCCCAGCGGTTTGAAGCCGTGGCTGACCGCCAGATCGTAGTTCGCCGATCCCTTCCGCTGGCCGATGATCACGTTGCAGCCGCTGTCGCGCAGGTTCTGCGCCTGGGCGTGTCCCTGGCTGCCGTAGCCGAGAATGGCGATCGTCTTGTCTTTGAGCAGAGCGAGATTGGCGTCGTCGTCGTAGTAAACTTTAGCGGGCATTGTGCAATGTCTTTCTGTCGCGGGATTCTGTCATTCGTCAATCATGAGACATTTGGCATTAGGCATTCGTTCAGACCGTGGCCTCCGGCGGCGGCTCAGGATTGGGCCGATCCTCGGCCTCGAGGTCCTCTGAGCTGGCGG
This sequence comes from Planctomycetia bacterium, assembly GCA_016200145.1. Lineage (GTDB taxonomy): Bacteria > Planctomycetota > Planctomycetia > Planctomycetales > Planctomycetaceae > JACQFH01. The sequence goes on from JACQFH010000457.1 coordinate 796, forward strand.
CCGACCTCAACAGCGCCACGCGTCCGCTGCGAACCAGCTCGATAATTCCGTACGGCCGCATGACGTCGATGAAGGCGTCGATCTTGCGCTCCTGGCCCGAAATCTCGACCATCACGTGTGACGGGCCGACGTCGACGATCCTGGCGCGAAAGATGTCGACCAGCTCGTGCACTTCGCTGCGCTTGCCCCCTTCAGTGCTGATCTTGATCAGCATCAGGTCGCGTTCGACGTAATTCTGCTTCGAAAAGTCGATCACCCGGACGACGGTAACGATCTTTTCGAGTTGCTTGCGGACCTGATCGAGGGTCTTTTCGTCGCCGTTGACGACAAACGTCATCCGCGACAGCTCGGGGTTCTCGGTCGCGCCGACCGCCAGGCTCTCGATGTTGAACGCGCGCGACGCCAGCATCCCCGAAATGTGCGCCAGCACACCCGGCTGATTCATGACCAGCGCCGACAAAACGTGCCTCATGGGAATCGAGTTTTCCTTGTCTCCAGGGACGCACCGGCAGCGCAGGCTGCAAGTCGTGTGAATCAACCAGTCTAGTGGCCTGCCAGCGGAGCGACAAGTCCCCGATCAGCCGGGGGGTAGCACATTTTGCGTCGAATTTGCCTTGTCGAGTGCCGCGCCTGCTAAGACGCCATCGGGCGATCTCAGGTTCGCCGTTTCAACGCAAGCGCCCGAACTCCGGCGGGTTCGCCTCCGTCAGGCATTGCAAAAGCGCACGGCGGCCAGGGCATAGACGTGGGCGACTCGCACCAGGTCGTCGATCGAGACCCATTCGTTCAGCGTGTGGGCGCCGAAGGCGTTCGGGCCGTGCGTGATCGCCGGCATGTTTGCCAGAGACCAGAACATGTTGCAGTCGTCACAGAACGGCTTGGAGCCGAACGGCAGCGTGCCGCCTGAACCCGCGGCGGAATACGCCTCTTGAAACACGCCCACGAACGGATCGTTCCGATCGAGCTTGAATCCGTCGCGGACGGGGTTCCATTCCAGATCAATCGTGGTCCGCGTGCGCTGGGCGACCTGCTGCACCAGTCCGCGGAATTCCTGTTCGACCTCCTGCCGGGAGGCGCCCGGCAGCCAGCGCCGCGTCCCTTCCAGCCGGCATTCCTGCGGGTACTGGTTAAAAATCTCGCCGGCGTGAATCTGGCCGATGAAGACCGTTTCCGGGCCGGCCTCGGGGTGGGTCTTTCCCGCCAGGAACCCGGCGTACTGCTTGAAGCGGGCGACCAGCTCGGCCGCCGCGTCGATCACGCTCGGCTCGTCGGCCGGACGCATGACTTCGTGAATGGGCGGTCCGTTCCGGCGGACCGTGATCTTCCACGTGGCCAGTCCGCGCCCGACAATGGGGATCACGGCGTTCATGTACTCGGGGATCAGAACAGCATCGCCGACGTAACCGCCGCGGATCAAACCTTCCAGTTGCCGGCCGTCTCCCCACGGCGCCTCGTGCAGGTCGTGGGCCGTGAAGAGCACGCTCCCTGTTTGCAGGAGGCCGCTCTCACGAAGCACGCGGAGCGCCTCGACGGCGGCGGCGGTCCCCCCTTTCATGTCGCACGACCCGCTGCCGGTGATATGGTCGCCATCGACCTGCGGCGGCACGAACGGCAGATGGACAGTATCGACGTGCCCATTGAACTGCAGCGTCTTTCCGGGTTTGCCCGATTTGAGCCGCACGGCCACGGCCGGCGCGCTCGGGTATCCGCCTTCGGGCCTTTCCACGGGAAATCCCTCGTCTGCCAGCATCGACCCCAGCCGGTTGAGCACGGCCCCCGCATCCCCCGTCTTGCTGGGGATCTTTACAAGCTCGACGACGGTGCGGACGAGACGCTCGCGATTGATCAGCGATCGCAAGCGCTCAACGGTGTCAGAAGAAATTGACATGAATGCGATTTCGGAATTGGGATTTCGGTAGTGGCTGAATCGAGTGTTGCTGGCCCCGGGCCGGCGGACATGAATCACGCATCGTCTTGATTCGTGCCGCGTTGACCATCAGCACATTATGGGAAAGTCGTTGTAAGCATCGCCCCTAGCGTCGCGCGCGCGTTCTCGAATTTCGGGCCGCGCATCTGGTCGAATCTCGTCCTTTGTTCTTCCGTTAATGCGGCACGACATTCTTTTTCCTTTGCAGCGATCAAATCATTGAGCTGCTTACGCTCCTCCTGCATTGTCTCATTCGTTTTGTCTCTTTGTATCGTGCCAAACGAATCCTTGTTGAGCGTCAGTTCGTAAAGCGCGTTTGAGAATTCCCCTTCAATCGTCTTAAGCGCATTCCGCTGCGGCTCTGTCAATTTCAATTCTTTTGCGACATCGGGCTCATTAAAGGCTTTGTGGCCTAAGACCCAGAGCTGCATCTGTCTGAACCGGACTGCCTGTTCCGCATTCAGGTATTCATTCGGAGCGAAGGTCCGAATCCGCGCCCAATAGTCGTCAAGGAGTTTTCTGCGTTGCTTCAGCGGAAATTCTGGATCGTTCAGCTTATCCCAGAATTCCTTCGTGTGCGTATTGGCCGCCCCTTTGATCTTCTGGGTCTGATCGTCGGAGAGCTTCAGCTCCTCTTTGACCTGAATGTATCCGATCAGTCCCGCTCGGATGTGCCAGTACGTGGGAGGCACTGGCTTGTCCACCTGGGAGCGACCTGTTGCAGATAGCAGGATGACCAGTCCCCAGGAAGCAATGATGTGACAGACGCGGAGCATTTCTGGTCTCCTTCTTGTCTCGCGATTGCAGTATTCAGCCACTACCGGGATTTCGGATTTGACGATTCGCAAGCCCACGGGCCGCTCCCTGTGGGTGATTTCCCTAAGAGGCTGCCAAAAAACCGGGTAATCGAAAAAGGTGATTGTTTACGCGATAGCTTCACTCAGGATGTTCATGCAGACGACGGTGGCGGCGATACTGGCCCAAGCATCGATGGACGTCGCCGAGCGGTCGTAGCGGACG
>JACQFH010000458.1 GCA_016200145.1 Planctomycetia bacterium
GAGTCGGTCCGCCGCGCCGCCGTCGCCCGCAGCAAAGGAGACAAAGACACGCAAATCGCCGAGCTCGAAAAGGCGGTCGAATCACTGTACGGGGCGCTCGATGCGCTGGGCGCGGTCGCGCGCAGCAACAGCGATCGCGGGATCATCGCCGTGCTTAACGAATATGGCTATCGACCCTTGAAGAAGGAACTGGAGTCGCAATAGACAATGCTGGAATCGCTCGTCTACCTCAACGGAAATCTCGTTCCCGCGTCGCAGGCGCATCTGGCGATTTTCGACGCGGGGGTCGTGCTGGGAGCGACTGTCACCGAGATGACACGCACGTTTCTGCATCGGCCGTACCGCCTCGAGGAACATCTCGACCGGCTGTTCCGATCGCTCAAATACACGCGGATGGACATCGGCACGACGCGTGACGCGCTGGGGGCCGCTTCTCGCGAGCTGGTGGCGCAAAACGCGAAGCTCATCGACCCCGAAGACGAGCTGGGCCTTGTCCATTTCGTCACGGCCGGCGAGTTTCCGGTGTACGCCGGCTCCGCCGGGCGCACCGCCCGCACGACGCCGACGGTCTGCATGCACACGTTTCCCATGCCGTTCGAATTGTGGGCGGGCAAGCTCGACACGGGGGCGCACTTGGTGACGCCGTCGATCCGCCACGTGCCGCCGCAGTGTTACGATCCCAAGATGAAATACCGCAGCCGGATGCACTACTACCTGGCCGATAAAGAAGCCCAGCTCGTTGATCCTGACGCGTCGGCTCTGCTGCTCGACCTCGCCGGCAACGTGACCGAAACCAGCGGCTCGAATTTTCTGATCGTCGAGCGCGGCACGATCGTCTCGCCGACGCTTGTAAATACTCTGCCCGGCATCAGCCGCGCAACGGTTATCGAGCTCGCGCGGCAGCTCGACATCCCCTTTGAGGTGCGCGACATTCAGGTGCATTCGGTGATCAATGCCGACGAGGCGTTTACCGCGAGCACGCCGTATTGCCTGCTCCCCGTAACGAAGATCAACGGCCTGGCGATTGGCGACGGCCGGCCTGGCCCGATCTGGCGCGCCCTGATGGCCGCGTGGAGCGAACTGGTCGGGATCGACATCATCCAGCAGATGCGCGACGGCGCCAGCCGGCGCAGGGGTAGGTCAGGCTGGAAAGCCTGACCTGCATCACCACGCCGTCCAGCCGCCGTCGATGACGAGATTCTGTCCCGTCATGTAGCTGCTGGCGTCGGATGCCAGAAACACGACGGCCCCCTTCAGCTCCGAGGGCCGGCCCATGCGCCGCATCGGGCTCTTCTTGCGCAATCGTTCCACCAGTGCCTCCGAGATGCGGTCCGGCGGAAACGGGCCCGGGCAGAGGCAATTGACGCGCACCTGGTCCTTCGCCCAGTACACGGCCAGGTGCCGTGTCATGTGCACGATCCCTCCCTTGAGGGCGTGGTAAGCGACCGGGCTGGCCGCGCAGACCCCTTCGTAGGCTTCCGGGTACGAACCCACGATCCCGTACATCGAACCCAGCAGAATGATGCTCGCGGAGCTCTGCCGCTCGACGGCGTGATTCCGCAGAAGTCGCGACAGGATGAAATATCCAGTGGCGTTCGACAGTTGCCGGGTGAATTTTTCCGCCGTGATGTCGGTCCAGTCGCAGCCTTCGGCGTCGTGGCCGTTGTTCACCAAAATGTCGATCGGCCCGGCCTGGTCAACGATTCGAGTAAATTGCTCGTCGAGCTGTTCGGCCTGGATGTGATCGAGCACTGCGCCGCAGTGCGTCGCGCCGCCGGGGCAGGGCAGGGCGGCAGCCGCGGCCCGCGCCCGGTCGAGATCGCGGCTGGTGGCGACGACCGACGCGCCGGCCTCGGCCAGAGCACGAGCCATCGCGCTGCCCAGATACCCCGATGCCCCCGAAATGAGCGCCCGTTTGCCCGTCAAGTCGAACAGTTTGTCGATTGTTGGCTCGTTCTGCGGCGAGTGTGTCATGTTGTCGTTCCGGACCTGTGTTTGAATTTGATGTCACAAACGGCGCTACGTGTATGCGACGTTTTCCCACGTGTGCTTTGTGGCGCTTTCTAGAATCGCGAGATTCACGCGCAGCGTCTGAATTCCTTCGTCGAGCGTGCAAAGCACTTTGGCTTTCCCATCAATCGCGTCAAGAAACGCATGAGCCTGTGCAACAAATGCCGCGTCGCGCTCGGCCGGACCGAACGGTTCTTCGTGCCAGGCTTCCCCCGGTCGCTCCATCCACATCCAGCGATTGTTATGAATTTCGCAACGCACCGTCCCCGATTCACAAATCACCGTGATCGTCGATTCGCTGGGCGCCTGGTGCTGGTTGAGCGAATAGCAACCGAGCACCGGGCCTTGTCGCGTCAGGACATTGACCGTGTCTTCGACTTCGACGCCCGGCAGTGCGAGGTGCGCCGCGTCAGCTAATAGATTTCGCGGTACGCAGGGCGGTACGTTGGAAAATGCTGGCCGCTCACCGCGACGATCTGCCGCGGCGCGCCGAACCGGCCCGATTTCAAAGCGTCTCGCATCGCCGCCAGCACCGGAAACGCCCGGTACACGTAGGCGATCGAGACCACACGCTGGCGCGCAAGCACCAGTTCGCCTAGCCGATCGACTCCTTCCAGCGACGTCGACAGCGGCTTTTCGATCAGCACGTTCAGATCGGCCGACACGAGTTGTGCCGCCTGCGCAACGTGGTGCGGCGCCGGCGTCGCCACGACGGCGCAGGTCGGGCCCCAGCCGAGTGCCGCATCGATCGAGGGATACGACGGCACCTTGTATCGCTGCGAAACAGTCTGCGCCAGCGCCAAATTAACTTCGACGAGCGCCACCTCGGCGCGCCCGGTCGCCAGAAAACAGCGCACGTGCCGCTCGCCGATCGACCCCACTCCGATGACGACCACTCGGTGCTGCATATTCACGGATCCAGGATCATGATTCAGGAACGTCCGAGACGCAATCCGCATGCGGGTCGCGGTTCAACGAGACAGCAGGCGCCGGCCATCTGGGCAAGAGGGCCACGGCCAGAACCAGCCCGACGACCAGAATCGCCGCGCAGATGATGAAGCTCAAGCGAAATCCCGCCGCCGGGTCGGCCGTTCCCGAAGCGATGGCGCCGAACAGATACCCAGCCGGCGCCGCAGGCGCCATCATCATCGTGACGTAGGCCATATTCTGTCGGATCCGGCCCGGGGCCGAGGCCGAGAGGATGTAATTGGGCGCATAAACACCGACCAACTCGCCGGCACCGTAGATTCCGAACGCGAACAGATACGCCTTCCCTGGAACGAAGATCGCCCACGCCTGCGAGGCGACGAACAGCAATCCCGTGATCAGAATCCCGGCTCGAGGATTCGACCGCGTCAGCATCCAGCCGAGCAAGAGTCCCGCGATGCCCTTGCAGAAAAAACGCAGGGCATTCTGATACCCGACATAGTTCTCGGCGGCTTCCGATAGCAGGTTCTCGGTCTGCAGGTTCATATTGGCGGTGATCGTATTGCCGATGTACAGCAGAATCGTGACGACGGTGGCCTTCGCCAGAATCGGCGTACTGAGGAATCGGATCAATCCGCCGATGAATGGCTCACTGGTTTCGTTCTCGACGTCGGCCGGCGGAATCGTCAGGAGCGGCGACAGGGCGGCGGCCGCGATCATCAGGGGCGCGGTCCCGCCGAACACGGCGACGAAATTCCAGGGAGCTTCGAGCGGTTGCGAGAGAAGTCCCCACAGCCGGCCGCTCAGCAGCTCCTGCGACAAGAGCGACGCTGCAAAGGCCAGAAATGGGCCCAGGCCGAACGCCAGGCCCAGCGCCTGCCCCCGCCGCGCTTCGGGGACGCCGCGTCCGACCGCTTCCCAGAGCAAGGCAATCGCCGTCGGCATCGAAGCGCCGCTGACGAGCCCCTGCAGAATCACGGCCGCGATCTTGACGTCGTTGGAGACCGGCGCGACCAGCACCACAGCCACGATACCCAGGGCCAGTCCTGCCGACAGATAGCAGATCGACATCATCCGTCTCAGCAGCGCAACGCCCGGAAACCACCACGCCAGCACGACCGGGGCGACGGTCATCACGAAAAACGCCATCTCGGGCAGATTCGCAACGACAGGCGATGCGCCGAGCCGCTTGCAGAGTGAGGCTTGAGTCATGCCTACGTACAGAACGGGAGCGGCCAGGTACTGCAGCCCGGTACACGCGGCAAACACGATCACGTTGCGCGTCTGCTGTGCGACCGACAGCGGGTGCTCGAGGGATTGTGTGGCCGATGCCAAATTACACCGCTTTCATGCTCGCGGCCACTTGATCAGCGAGATGGTCGATCGACGCCAGCTCGCGCGAGCAACGGGGATGGGCGAAGATCCGCACGCGCTTCACATAATCGTCGAACTGCGTGCCGGCCAGCGCCCGCACGACGGGCGAAACCTCGTGCAGCGGCCGGTAACGGCCTTCTTTCGGAAAGAAAATATCGACCTGAAACTCGACTTCGCGGTCGCCGGGAGGGGCGTCGATCAGAATATCGGTCGCCGCCAGCGGTTTTCCGAGCACTTTCCCCAAATCCGTTGCCAGGCGCGCCCCGCAGCGCACCAGGTGCGCGAACGGCTTCCGCGCCAGCAGCTCGTAGACCTGGGCGTACTGGTGAAGGGTGCATTCGGCGACCCGTTTGTAGATTTGGCGGCGCGGCCCGAAGATGCCTTCCAGCAAAGGCTCGCAGTCGCCTCCGCGGGCCAGGGAACGCATTTCGTGAATCACGTCGGCTTCCGTCTTCTGAAACAGGTCGCGCAGATTCAGCCTGTGACGCAGATCGAAAAATGCGCGGGCGAACATGCTTGTCGCCGAACGCACCGCATGATGCCAGTACACTTCGCTGAACATCACGTAGCGGGCGAAGACCATCAGCTCGGCGGCCGTTTTCCCTTTGTAATTGATCGCCAGCCCGTCTCCCGCCTCGTTCAGGACCAGCGACTGGATCAGCCGGCTCTTGTCGAAGTTCCTGCCGTACGGCACCCCGCAGTGCAGGCTGTCGCGCTCGAGATAGTCCATCTTGTCGATGTCGATCGGGCCCGACAGGATCGACCGCATCAGCCGCAGTTTGGGATCGTCGGTCCGCGGCGCCAGAATTTCGAGCACTTCTCCCGGTTCAATCCCCCATTCCGATTTCAGCACCTGGGCCAGCTCGCGCTGCGGCGACAAAAACTCGGCGGCGAATTCTTCGTGTGGCGGCAGGTCCGCCAGGCCCATGTCTTCGATCGGGTGGCAATAGGGCCAATGCCCGAGGTCGTGCAGCAAAGCCGCGCACAGCAGGACTTCAGCCGTGTGGCAATCGACAATGCGGCGAAACCGCTCGTCTTTGCTGAGCTGCCGCAGGTAACGCAGCGCGTTGTGAAACACCCCCAGCGCGTGCTCGAACCGCGTGTGCATGGCCCCGGGATAAATCCGCGAGACCAGCCCGAGCTGCGAGATATTTGCCAGTCGCCGGAATTCCAGCGTATCGACCAGCGCCCGCACCCGCGCCGTGAACGGCACGTCCTGCTCGTCCGGAATCCGCACCAGCCCCTGGCCCGCCTCGAGCCGCGCCAGTTCCGGAATGTCGAGCAGCGCGTTTTTCATCGCGAAGCCGATTATAGGCCGCGAAAAATCGGCCGGGCAAGCTGGTCGGATGAATCTTGCGTTCGTCGGCCGATTTGTTCGGTCCGCTGGTGCCGAAAAATTGTTTAACCCGGAGCCATCGGCGACGGCGGCGCGACTCGACACGCCGTCGGACCACCGCTATCCGCGGCGGTGCCCGTCTCCGGGTTAAACGATGACTTTGTGCAGCAATCTACGGCGTCACGATCGGCAACTGAAACGCGGCGACCGAGGCCGGTTCGAGGTCTTCGACCGGCGACGGAAACGGATGCTCGGCGTCGAGCCGCTGAACCAGGCCGCGAGCTTGGCGGTCCGGCGGTTCCTGGGGCGATTTCGATCCCGGAGCGCCGAGCAGCACCATCCGCACCGTCTGCAAAAAGCCCCGCAGCGTGCCGAACGTTTCCAACACCGCGCTCGGCTCGTATCCGCTGTGGACCATGCAGTCGGCACACTGCGAATTGCCGCTTTTGCGTCCGTAGTTCTCCCATGGCGTGGATTCGATCAGTTCCTTGAACGATTTCGCGTAGCCTTCCTGCAGCAGGTAACACGGTTTCTGCCAGCCGAAGATGTTGTACGTCGGGTTTCCCCACGGTGTGCATTCGAGTTCCCATCTCCCCTGCAGGAACAGGAGAAACAGCGGCGACTGGTTGAACTTCCATCGGCGCGAAGCGTTTTCGAGCAACCGCCGGAAGAGGTGCACGGTCTTGCGGCGTTTCAGGAAGTGCTCCTGGTCGGGCGCTTTCTCGTAGCTGTAACCGGGCGAGAGCATCATCCCCTCGACGCCGATCTCGGTCATGTCGTCGAAGAACTCACGCAGGCGTTCCGGGTCGGCATTGTCGAACAGCGTGGTGTTGGTCGTCACGCGAAAACCAGCTGCGATCGCCGCGCGGATTGCACGGGCCGCGATGTCGTACGTCCCTTCGCGGCACACGGCGTGATCGTGCTCTTCACGCGGGCCGTCCATGTGGACCGAAAACGAAAAGTACTTCGACGGCGTGAATTTGTGCAGGTGTTTTTCCAGCAGCAGCGCATTCGTGCACATGTACACGTATTTTTTGCGGGCCACGATGCCGGCGACGATCTGGTCGATCTGGGGGTGCAGCAGCGGCTCGCCTCCGGGGATCGCCACCATGGGAGCGCCGCATTCGTCGACGGCCCGCAGGCATTCTTCGACCGACAGGTTCTTGCGAAGGATGTCGGCCGGGTACTGGATTTTACCGCAGCCGGCGCACGCCAGATTGCAGCGAAAGAGTGGCTCGAGCATCAGCACCAGAGGGTATCGCCGCTCGCCGCGCAGCCGCCTGGCCAGCACGTACGTCGCAACCGTCCACATCTGGGAAACGGGAACACCCATCATTGCCTCCCTGCGAAAATGCTTGTGTCCGGCGGTTTGATAACACCTTTCCGCAGTTTTGTCAGCGTCAAATTGGGAAAACTGCAGCAAATTTGGAAACAGGGGATTCACGTGGTCCCGCGAGCTGTTTTGACCGCGATCAACAGGCTCTGATCTACGGTACGGCGGCCAGCATGCGGTTTTTTGTCCACATGCGCACAGTTTTTGTCGACATCCCTCCTCTAGTCACGCGCCCCGGGCGCCGTTAGAGTTGAATCAGGCGCCGCGCCGTTTATTGCGATCGATATCCAAACACTTCGGAGAAGGCCCATGCGACCGATTCGCTCTCAAATAATTGCTCTGGCGGTGCTGTTTGCGGTTGGCGCTGCGCCGGCGTGCGTTCAGTTGACTTCAGCGCGAATTGCGGCCGACGACAAAACGGCCCCCAGCCCGGCGAAAATCGTCGAATCGCGCCGCGCTGCCATCGAGTTCCTGCGCACGACGCAGTTGGAGGAAGGCTGCTGGACGATACCAACGGCCCCCGGCGTGACGGGGTTGATCACGGCATCGCTGCTCAAGAGCGGCGTCAAGCCGTCCGACCCCATGATTGCGAAGGCTCTCAAACACTTGGCGACGTTCGTGCAGAGCGACGGCGGCATCTACGAAATGAACAGCGGGCATCGGAACTACGAAACCAGCATTTGCCTCCTGGCGTTTCATGCGGCCAATGAAGACCACCGATACGACAAGCTGATCGCCGCGGCCCGTGACTTTCTGAAGAAACTTCAATGGGACGACACTGAAGACGTAAAGCCCGACGACGTGCGGTTCGGCGGCGCTGGTTACGGTCGGTCGCAGCGGCCCGACCTTTCGAACACGTCGTTTCTGCTCGACGCGCTCAAAACAGCGGGCGTCGGCCCCGATGACCCGGCGATGAAAAACGCCATCATTTTCGTCTCGCGGTGCCAGAACCTCGAATCCGAATTCAACACGACCCCGTTCGCGTCAAAGGTGAATGACGGCGGGTTCTATTACACGCCCGCCGGCGGCGGCAATTCGCAGGCCGGGCCGACCGAAAACGGCGGCCTGCGGTCGTACGCCAGCATGACGTACGCGGGGCTCAAGAGCATGATCTACGCCGGCGTCGACGCCAAAGACCCGCGCGTGCAGGCCGCGTTCAAGTGGATCCAGAAGCACTATTCGCTTGAGGAAAATCCCGGCATGGGGCAGGCCGGTCTGTATTACTATTACCATACGTTTGCCAAGGCGTTCGAGGCGCTGAACGTCAAGCTCCTCGAAGACTCTGCCGGAAAGAAGCACGACTGGCGCGCCGAATTGACGGCGCATCTCTTATCGCTTCAGAAAGAAAACGGCAGTTGGGTCAACGCCGAGAAGAAATGGATGGAAGGCGACCCCAACATGGCGACTGCCTATTCGCTGCTCACGCTGGCGATCCTGGTGCCGGCGGGAAAATAGGGATTGCTGTATTGTCGCATGGGGCCACCGGCGGGCTTACGCCACGCCGCTCGCCAATCGGGTGAGCCGGGGGACGGGCACCGATTCGATGAGAATTGGTCGCCCCCGGGTGCATCGCCTGCCCTGTCACGTCTACGCGAAATTCTTCATATACGGCAGTCTCGCTGCCGTCTGCCGGATCTGCGGAGCCGCCTCGACGAGCTGGCCGAGGAAGTCCCAGTTGCCCGTGACGAGCGATTGCCGCGCGCCTTCCTGCATCGTGCAGGGAATCGAGTTTCCGCCGCAGCGAACGGTCTTGTTCACCAGGTCGACCGTGATCTCCGTGGCTGATCCGGCGGCCAGTGCGGCGCCCAGCTTTTTTGCCTCGTCCCCGGCGACGCACACTGCCGGGATGCCGTTGGCGGTGCAGTTGCCGAAGAAGATCTCGGCGAACGACTCTCCGACGATGGCCTTGACGCCCCAGCGCATCAGCGCCTGCGGGGCATGCTCGCGCGACGAACCGCAGCCGAAGTTCCGCCCCACCACCAGCACGCTGGCCCCTTTGAACTTCGGATCGTCGAACGGATGCCCGGGCATCTGTTGGCGGTCGTCTTCGAACGCGTGCTCCCCCAGTCCTTCGAATGTCACGCAGCGCAGGTACCGCGCCGGAATGATGCGGTCGGTGTCGATGTCGTCGAGGACCAGCGGAATTCCGCGGCCGGTGATTTGTTCGATCTTCTGCATATTGAACCCCTTTAACTCAGAATTTCCCGAACATCCGCCACGGCTCCGCTGATCGCCGCGGCGGCGACCATGGCGGGGCTCATCAGCAGCGTGCGGCCGGTGGGGCTTCCCTGGCGTCCTTTGAAATTGCGGTTGCTCGACGACGCGCAGATTTCCCGCCCGACGAGCTTGTCGGGGTTCATCGCCAGGCACATCGAACATCCGGCGCCGCGCCACTCGAAGCCGGCCGCAGTGAAGATCTCGTTGAGCCCTTCCTTCTCAGCCTGCTCGCGGATGTTCTGCGAGCCCGGCACGACCAGGGCCCGCACGTTCGGGGCGACTTTGTGTCCCTTGGCGACCTTCGCCGCCTCGCGCAGGTCCGAAATCCGCGAGTTCGTACACGAGCCGATGAAGGCCACGTTGATCTTTGTCCCTTTGATCGGCTGGTTCTCCTGGAAATCCATGAACGTCAGCGCTTCGCGGATTCCCGCCTGCTCGTCGCGCGGAAAGCTGGACGCAGTGGGAATTCGCTCGTTCACGCCGACCGACTGCGCGGGGTTGATCCCCCATGTCACCGTCGGTTCGATCGCCGAGCCGTCGAACTCGACGCGGTCGTCGAACGTTGCCTCCGGCCCGGAGGCCAGCCCCAGCCACCACTTTGCAGCCTTTTCGAACGCGGCCCCCTGCGGCACAAACGATCGTCCGCGCAGATAGTCAACGGTCGTCTGGTCGGGGTTAATGTATCCGCAGCGGGCGCCCCCTTCGATGCTCATATTGCAGACCGTCATCCGCTCTTCCATCGACATGCGGTCGAAGACTTCGCCGGCGTATTCGTAGGCGAATCCGACTCCCCCTTGAACTCCCAGCTTGCGGATGACGTGCAGCGTGACGTCTTTGGCGTACACGCCGGGCGCCAGCCGCCCGTTTACTCCCACGCGCCGTACTTTCGGCCGCCCCAGCGCCATCGTCTGCGATGCCAGCACGTCGGCCACCTGGCTGGTGCCGATTCCGAAGGCGATGCAGCCGAACGCCCCGTGCGTACTGGTGTGGCTGTCGCCGCACGCCAGCGTAATGCCCGGTTGCGTGATCCCCAGCTCGGGCCCCACGACGTGTACGATCCCCTGGCGCTTGTCGCTCAGATTGAGCAGGATAATGCCGAAATCGCGGCAGTTCTTTTCGATGGCCGACATCATCTCTTCGGCCAGCGAATCGACAAACGGTCGCGCTTGATTCAGGGTGGGAATGATGTGGTCGACGGTCGCCATCGTCCGCTCGGGGAACATCACCTTGAGCCCCCGGTCGCGGAGCATCTGAAATGCCTGCGGGCTGGTGACTTCGTGAATCAGGTGCTGGCCGATGAACAGTTGGGTCTGCCACGAGGGGAGCGTCCCCACGGTATGTTCGTCCCAGACGCGATTGAACAGGTTCTGCTTGGTGCCGGAGGAAGTCATTGAGGTCGATCGCACACTGACGGCGGCGAGGCGGTCCGCAAACGTTTGCGGCCTGCCTTGCGAGAGATTCCACCATCTACGATAGCGAATGCCGCCGGGACTTGGAATCCGACTCGGGATTGCAACGATTCCCGATCGTGCGTATCCTTCGCCGCCAAATCAGCGTGTTTTGAGGGCAAACCAAGGAGCGGTTATTATGCGATTCGGCGATCCGATGCTGGTGATTGTCACAGGCACGCTTGTCGTTTTCGCGGCCGCGGGTTGTACGGGCGACGCCGACAAGGGCCGCTCGAAAGACGCTCTGCTCAACACGCCGCACGAATCGGCCGTGTTGCCCCCGAAGAAAGCCAACCTCCCCGATCGACCTGACGGGGCCGGCCCCATCGACGAAGATGCGCCCGACGAATTCAAGGCGACCCCCAGCGGGCTCTATTACCGGATCCTGCGCAAAGGGGGGCGCCACAAACCCCATTCGTATGATCTGGTTCTCGCCCACTACCGCGGCTGGCTTAATAATGGGACCCAGTTTGACAGTTCATACGATCGAGGCGAGCCCACCAAGTTCCGCCTCAATGAAGTCGTCCCCGGCTGGACCGAAGGCCTGCAGCTCATTGGCGAAGGGGGAATGATTGAACTCGAGATTCCGCCGCGGCTTGGATACGGCGCACACGGAAAGCCTCCGAGCGTTCCTCCCAATTCGACTCTGCACTTTATCGTCGAACTGCAGAAGATCGAATAGCAAAGAACAAAATCGACCGGGGTGCGAAAGGCAGCACCCCGGTCGCGGATGTCGGACAAACACCCGGGAAGGACGACTCGTATTTCAATCTGTCAGCGGGTCAGCTCGGCTCCCTCGGATTCGGTCGTGATCGGCAGCGGCACCGGCGGCGGGGCCGTTCCATCCCGCTGAATCCCGTTCATGCGGGCCGATCGTTCGTCAGGCTCGGCAAACGGATCATTCGCTGCCTCGCGCCGGATCTGCGGCGAATCCGAGTTGCTTCCGATTCGGGTCGAACGGCTGTCCAGAATCGACCGGGCTGCCGACCGCAGCTCGTGGTCGCTCAGGCGGCGGAGGTTCGAGATCTGTGCCAGCGGCTCAAGCAGCTTCGTCACACGGCCCAGCGTGCTCTCCATCAGCACGATTTCGAGCAGTCCGGAGCGCATTTGCGACAGCGAGCTGATCTGGGCGCCCAGCGCGTCGCGGAAATCCGACAGCAGCTCCAGGTTCTGAATGGCGTCGGCAATCGCCGGCGTCTGGTCGACCAGCTTGTCCTTGATTTCCACCAGGCGGTCGAGGCTCGTGAAGGCGTCCGGCAAATCGTCGCCGTGAGACCTTAGCTCGTCGTGCATGACGAACATCCGGTTCGCCGCCGATTTCGCGGCATCCAGATTCTGGCTGCCGGCGATGAGGTCGTTCGTCAGCGACACGAGCCCGCCCGCGGTCGCTTTCGCCGCCGCCAGGTCGCCTGCGTTCTCGGCGATCTGCGATTTGAGCGTCAGCAACTCGGACAGGTCATGCCGCACGCGCTCCAGATCTTTCAAGGTCTCTTCGGCGCGGGGCGTGCCGGAGTGCTCGTCGACGAGCCGCTGCTGAATTTCGGCCATTTCGCCCAGCGTGCGACTGGCCGATGAGGTCAGCTCCTGCAGTTCCAGCGCGGAAGCCTGCAACTGCGTGAGCTGTGCCAGGGCCTCCGAGGCGGCGCCCGTTTGCTGTCCCTCTGCGATCAGTTCTTTGCGAAGGTTTCGAATGTCGCGGAGCGTGGCCCGTGCATCGCGAATCTGACCCTTCATCGCTTTCAAATCGGAAAGCAGGTGGCCGGCCTCCCAGGCCTGATTACGTTCGCCGACCAGCAGTTTCAGGCTCTCGTCGACTTCCTTAATCTGCCGCTGCAGATGCGCGAGCTGCCCGAACATCGGCTGCGCGACGATGATGTAGACGGCCACAAACCCGATCACGACTCCGATCAGAAAAAAGCCCCAGATCAACGTGTTCTTTTCAACCAGCAAAGGTGAATCGTCGCTGGCGGTGCATTCCAGGTTGTTCCGCGTGATGTCCAAGGGGATGACCTCCGTATTGTCCGTAGAAGTATTGAATTGATCCGGGGTTTCGAGATCGAGAGCGCTCCGATCCGGCTCGTCCCGGAAAAGTCAATGTATGCTTCCCATGTTATTTACTATCGCCATTTTGACGTCCGGCATTCACTTTTTGGCCTGGTTTGTAAAACTGGGCGAAATCGGAATGCGATTCAGCCACCAGAAAATCGCAGAAATCGGCCATCAAATCGCCCGATTGCGCGATTTGGCCTCAAGATTCGAGCTCGCGTCGAGAGATCGCGGTCCGGGAAAGAACACCGGCCTGACGCGATGATCCGGCAATGGATAATTCCCGCAGAGCCGCGCCCCTCAGGAAGCGGTGTCAAGCAACCGCTTCCTGAC
>JACQFH010000459.1 GCA_016200145.1 Planctomycetia bacterium
GAACTGCCACGTGCACCAGTCTTTCGGTCGGATATCATCCGGGGCGCTTGCGGCCGCCTCGCGGAGCGTGGCGGCGTAGGCCGGCGGCATCCGGCTGGGGATCTGCCAGCGCTCGGTGACGATCACTTTGAAGTTCGACGACTTATCGGCCATCGCCCGGTCGAGATAGTGCAGAATCGACCAGATCAGCGTGATGACCAGCACCAGGACCATCGTCCCCAGGCTGGTCAGCGCCGTCCGCAGCAGATTGCGGCGCACGTTCTTGAAGATGATCAGCCCGTATTTCGCCAGCGTGTCAAGAAGCGAGAGCATGAGGCGATTCTTCGTAGGGAGTTAGAGGTGCAGGCTGCGGATTCTCGGCTGCGCCAGGCCGCCGAGCGGTTGCCCGAGTTTCAGGCGCTTTCCAGTTTCGGCGCTGTCTGTTCGACGAGTCGTCCTTTTTCGAGGTGCAGGGTTCGGCGCGCCCGCTCTGCGGCGCGCGGGTCGTGTGTCACCATGATGATCGTTTTCTGCATGGTCTTCTGCAGCTCGCCCAGCAGGTTCAAAATCTCGTCGGCCGAGCGCGAATCGAGGTCGCCCGTGGGCTCATCGGCGACGATCAGCGTCGGGTCGGTGACGATCGCCCGGGCGATCCCCACGCGCTGCTGCTGCCCCCCCGACAATTGCCCGGGGCGGTGGCTCATGCGGTCGGTCAGGCCCACCAGGTCGAGCGCCGTCGCCACCTGCTCGCGCCGTTTGGCTGACGACAGCGGCAATAGCAGGAGCGGCAGTTCGACATTCTCGTATGCCGTCAGCACCGGCAGCAGATGATAGAATTGGAAGATGAAGCCCACGTTCCGCGTCCGCCATTTGGCCAGTTGCGCCTCGGACATCGAAGAGATCAACTGCCCGCCGACGCGGACTTCCCCGGCGCTGGGGGTATCCAGCCCGGCAATCAAGTTCAGCAGCGTCGTTTTGCCCGAGCCGCTGGGGCCCATCAGGGCCAGGAAATCGCCGTTCGAAACGTCCAGGCTCAGGTCCTGCAGCACATCGACCCGCTCGGCGCCGCGAGTGAAGTACTTATGAACTCCCTGCACGCGGACAATCGCGTCACTGGCTGACATAGCGTCTTTCCCGGCGTCTCTGGGGCGTCTCTCTGGGGAGTCTTTCTGGGCCGTCTTTCTGGGCGTCTGTGTGGAACGCGGCTATCGAACGTCGGCGGCAGTTACGGGGGTCGTCGCGGCAGTCGGCTTGACCGGCAGGGGAACTTCGAGGTTGGCCCGAATCCGGGCGCAGATCGAGCGCAGCGCGTCGAGGTCGGATTGCGATAATCCTTCACGGGCCTGTCCGCGAACGCGGTGGGCGCAATCCACCATCCGCACCCAGACCGATTCGGCCTTCTCGGTCGCGCGAATTCGTTTCTTGCGCCGGTCGTTGGGGCAACTGTAGCGGTCCAGCCAGCCGTCTCGTTCCATCCGGTCGAGAATTCCGACCAGCGTGGGCGCCTCGATCCCCAGAGCGTCGGCAAGCTCCGATTGCGACAATTCGCCCTGCAGCGCGATCCGGGCCAATACTTCCCACTGGCGATAGGTGATCCCTTCCTTGGCGAGCTCGGTGTTCAATGCCCGCCGCAGCGCATGGGACGTGCTGCAAACCCAGTAACCGAGGCTGTCGTCGAAGTCGAATTGCAGCACAATTTCCTCTCCGCGATTTCGGCGCCCGCCCCGCGGCCACGACTCTAGGTTCAGTGCCCGCAGACTTCAAGTCTAACGGAATTGCTGCCAAATTGCGATTTCCAGGACTGCGGGGTTGTTGACTCTCGACTCGGATCACGTCCGACGCCGTCCTGCGGCACGGAATCATGCACGGCGCCGCCAATTTTCTGGAGAAGCCCTTCACGCCGGGCAAATTGGCCGAAAAGGTTCGGTCGGTCCTTGAACTTCCGGCCGGCGCCTGAGGACGGCGCATGCCAAGCCGCTGCCGAAGTCAACCTGGCGTTTTCAACGACCGCACAGCCACCTTGTCGATCGTCCGGCATCGGCAGCGCGCCAATGTCGTCAAGGCACCGGTCGAAACGCGCGGATCATGCTACACGGACTCTGGCACGACGAAAGGCTTTCTGTATTCACGCGTCAGAAAGGCGTTCGCCTCATTCGCATGTTCGCCGAAGAACCGCTCGAATGACGGATTGAAGTTCAGCGTGCGGCCCAACTGGTACGTCGACTCTTCCAGTTTCACGCCGACGCCGGTCAGGTTTGCCGTCACGTTCTGAAACGTGCGTACTACCTCGGCGTTGTCGCCAAGCCTTTGCGTCTTGGCATTGAACGGCACCCGTTCCCCCAGGCGATACGAAATATTGGCCGCGTGAATCAGCGAGCAGGAATGATGGGCCACCTCGACGTCGGCGTTGCAGTCTTCAACTCGGCGGCTGCGCACGGCGTGCAGGAAACTTCCCCATGCCCCTCCGTCGGTGACGCGGACGTCGTATTGCCGCAGCTTCTCGGGCGTCCCACCGGATTTCGGGTAGAACTGGCCCTGCTCGATCCGCCCTTCGGTCGTGAAGTACTCGTTGCCGACCTTGAACTTGAACGGCCCGTCGGCCGGCTTGTCGACCAGACCGCGGACTTCGAAGACCAGCAGCACGTCGCCGTACTCATAAACGGCCATCTGCATGTTCGGAGTCTGCCCCTGATCTTCGAAGCCCAGCCGCCCGCCAAGGCTCCAGACCTTCGTCGGAAATGTCGCCCCCGGAATGGCCCAGCGGGCGACATCCAGTTCGTGGATTCCCTGGTTGCCGATGTCGCCGTTTCCAAAGTCCCAGTTCCAGTGCCAGTTGTAGTGGACCAGGTTTTCGTGGAACGGCCGTTGGGAGGCCGGCCCAAGCCAGAGATTGAAATCGAGGTGCTCGGGAGGTGGAACTTCCGGTTTGAAACCGATGCTCCAGCGCGGCTTGCAGCAATAGCCCTTGGAAACGAGCAGCTTGCCGTAGTCGCCCGATTGAACCGCTGCGATTTCATTGGCTCTGCTGCGGCTGCTGCGCTGTTGTGTCCCGTGTTGCACGATCCGCTTGTATTTGCGGGCGGCTTCGACGCAGCGCCGGCCTTCGACCATTTCGTGGCTCAGTGGTTTTTCGACATACACGTCCTTGCCCGCCTGGCAGGCCCAGATCGTGATCAGGGAATGCCAATGGTTGGGCGTCGCGATCGAGACGGCGTCGAGATTCTTGTCTTCCAGGGCGGTGCGGATGTCCTTGACGCAGCGCGGCGGAGCGTGCCCCTTGTCGGTAATTTTCCTGCTGCGCGATTCGAACAGGCTCTGGTCCGGGTCGATCAGATACGACACCCGCGCGTCCGGCAGTCCGAGATACTGATCGATATGCGCGTTGCCTTGACCGTGAATTCCCGCCACGCCGACGCGGATCGCTTCGTTAGCGCCCAGAACCTTGCCCGACGATTTTGTGCCGGCAATGGTAACGGTGGCCATGGCCGCCAGAGACTGCTTCAGAAACCGCCGGCGTGTTGTCCGCGACGATTGACCCGACCGATGACGTGGTGCGTTCAGCATAAGAGCTTCTCCCCCGCCGAGAGTGCCGTGAGATCAGGGCCGCGCTACGAGTATACGGTCGTCCTGCCGGCGGGACCAGCGGGGAGCACTGGGCCGAAGGTTACAAACCGGATGCCGTTCGAGGATCACCGGCGACTACTGCGACTGGATCTGGCCCTGACTTTGGACATCGATGGGTCGCGCGGCGAAAAACGTCTGGTACACCGCGTCGTCGACGTGGTTGAGGCGAGTCTGGAAACGGTCGACGAACTCGTGCAGGCCCTCTTCGATGATGTCCTGGATGTACGCGAAATCGAACTGCGAGCCCAACAGGCTGAGCTGCTGTTCGGCCGGCGTTGTTCCCGCGCCGCGCGGCGAGCCGGTGATCGCATGCAGCGATTCCTCGGCATGGATCAGGCAGAAATGCATGGCCCGCGCGAACTCGCGGTCGAGAATCAGGAAGTCGGCGACGCGCGACGGCGAAATCCGCCCGCGCGAGCGATGATACATCTGAAATGCGCTCGCCGACTTCAGCAGCGCAGACCATTGGATCAGATCGAGCGGCGTACCGACCTCGGCTGTCGACGGCAGCAGGATGAAATACTTGACGTCGAGGATTCGCGAAGTCTTGTCGGCCCGTTCGAGCAGCCGGCCTAACTGGGCGAAATGCCACGCTTCCCCCCGTGACATGGCCGAGTCGGTCATGCCCAGCATGAGCTGGCTGGAGACCTTGACCTGCCCGAGGAAGCCATGCGGGTGGTCGACGGCCGTGGCGACGTCGGTTCCGCGGACTGTGAGGTACGCCTTATTCAGTTCCTCCCACATTTCCGCGGGGATGATTTCGCGAATCGAGCGGGCGTTTTCGCGGGCCGAGCGCAGGCACGAGACGATAGAGTTCGGGTTGTCGAGGTCGAACGTCAGAAAATCCCAGACGCTCTCGCGCGTCGGCTTTCCGTATTTCTTCTCGAACGGGGCGCGGTCGCCCGTCGTGTCGACGAGCGGGCCCCACTGCTCTTTCATCGTGTCGCCCAGGTCGAGCGTCAGGTTGATGTTGACGTCGATGAACCGCGCGACGTTTTCGGCCCGCTCGATGTAGCGGTTCATCCAGTAGACCGAATTGGCGACCCTGCTGAGCATCGTTTACTGACCGGCCAGGACCCAGGTATCTTTGCTGCCGCCCCCCTGCGAAGAATTGACGATCAGCGATCCCTTCTTGAGCGCCACCCGAGTGAGCCCCCCGGGCAGAACGTAGATTTCCTTGCCGTACAGGATGTAGGGGCGCAAATCGACGTGCCGGCCTTCCAGATGGTCATCGACGATCGTGGGCACGCGCGACAGCGACAGCGTCGGCTGGGCGATGAAGTTCCGCGGATTGGCGCGGATCAGCTCGACGCACTTTTCCCGCTCGGCGGCGGTCGATTTCGGGCCGATCACGATGCCGTAACCCCCCGATTCGTTCGTCGGCTTGACGACCAGCTTCTCCATGTTGGCGATCACATGCGCGCATTGTTTTTCGTCCCAGCAGACGTACGTCGGCACGTTTTTGAGGATCGGGTCTTCACCCAGGTAATATTTGATGATCTGCGGCACATAGGCGTAGACCGCCTTGTCGTCTGAAATTCCCGTCCCCGGGGCGTTGGCCAGCGCCACGTTGCCGGCGCGGTACACGTCCATCAACCCGGGAATGCCGAGCGCCGAATCGGGCCGGAAAGTTTTCGGATCGAGAAACGTGTCGTCGATCCGGCGATAAATCACATCGACCGGCTGGAAGCCGTGCGTCGTTCGCATGCAGACCCGATCTCCGATGACAACCAAGTCTGAGCCTTCAACCAGCTCGATCCCCATTCGCTGCGCCAGAAACGAATGTTCGAAATACGCCGAGTTGTAGATGCCGGGGGTCAGCAGAACGACAGTGGGCGGGTTGTCGGCGGCGGGGGCCAGATATTGCAGCGTTTCCAGCAGCCGCTCGGGGTAGTCTTCGACTGGCAGGATTCTGAGGCCACCGAACAGCTTCGGGAAAATCCGCTTCATGACTTCGCGATTCTCGAGCACGTACGACACGCCCGAGGGGCAGCGCAAGTTGTCTTCGAGAACATAAAACTCGCCGTCGCCGTCGCGGACCAGGTCGGTGCCGGTAATGTGGCACCAGATGCCCTTCGGAGGTTTGAGCCCCGCACACGGGTCGAGGAAGCACTTGGCCGAGTGCAGCAGTTCCGGCGGAACAACCCGGTCTTTGAGGATTTTCCCCGCGCTGTAGCAATCGTCGATAAACAGATTGAGCGCGGTGATCCGCTGCTTCAGGCCGCGCTCGATGCGATTCCATTCGTCGAGCTCGACGACGCGGGGAATGATGTCGAAGGGCCATACCTTTTCGGTCCCGGCGGAATGGCCGTAGACGCTGAACGTAATCCCCATGTTCAGCAGCGTCAGGTCGGCAGAGGTCTGGCGGCGCTGCAACTCGCCGTCAGAGAGCGAGGTCAACCGCTCGGCCAGCCGCGCAGTCCGTGCCCGTGGACGTCCGTCGGGCTCGAACATCTCGTCGTAGAAATCGTCGGTCTGATAAGAATCGAGGCGCATGATTCCCAGCCCGTCGGGAGTGCAATGGACGTACCAAACAGCCGGTTCCTGCGATGCAGCGAGTTGACCGTGCGGCGCCCGATATTAACGCCGCCATCGACGCGGCTCAATAAGCCTCGAAGACCCGTGAAAAGCTGCTCCCGCAGACGCTGCTCACAAGTTGCTCAACACTGCCCACATTGGGTGCAGTCGCGTCTCGCATCGGGACACAGCCGAGAGCCTGCCGAAACTCCGCTCGCCACGCGCCGAGCCTCCCGTGTTACTCTTCCGGCCCACCGCCGAACTGTTTCCAGTACAGCGCTTTGAATGGATTCACCTTCGGGCCCGTGACGTTCTCATTTTCGAGGCGAGGCAGGATCTCCTCCCACCAGCGGTCGTAAGCCTTCCGCATGGCGGCGACAGCTTCGGGATGTTCGGCGATGACATTGGTCGTCTCGCCGGGGTCGGCGAGAATGTCGAACAGCATTTCGTTGTTCACCAGTCGGAACCGGCTGGTGCGAATAGCGCATTGCGCGAATTTCGATTCGGCCGCCTTGCCCTTCTCCCAGCGCCCAAGGTGGACGAACAGATTGCGGTCGGGCCAGTCGGCGTTTCGATTCTCCAACAGCGGTACAAGACTGCGCCCGTCGAGGGGGTCTGCTTTCCCGTATGTCCCCCGCCCCAGTTCAGCCAGCGTGGGAAAGAGATCAACGTGGGCTGTCAGTTTGTTGATGTCGACTCCTGTGGGCAATACACCGGGCCAGCGCCAGAATGACGGCACTCGCGTGCCACCCTGGAAAGGCGTCCCCTTGGCGCCGCGCATCCCGGCGTTGAACAGCGAGGCAATCGCGTGCCCATTATCGGTCATGAAGATCAGCAAGGTATTCTTTTCGATGTCCCACTCCTTCAGCCGCGCAAGCAGCGTGCCGATGTTGTCATCGATGTTCGAGATCATGCCGTAGTAGGCGATCGCGTCTTTGTTGAGCCCCTGCCCTTCGTACATTTGCGAGTATTTTTCCGGGCATACATAAGGCGAGTGCGGCGCATTGGGTGCGATGTACGCAAAAAAGGGCTTATCCGCGGATCGCTTCGCGTCCAGCCACTGCAGCGCTTGCGCGAAGAAGACGTCGGTGCAGAAACCGGTCGTCTTCTCGAATGTGCCGTTGTGCAGGATGGCGGGATCGAAGTACGTGTTGCCCGGCGCGTCGCCGCAACTGCCGGGATACGTCTGACCGATTCCCCCGGCGCCGTGAATGAAGACCTCGTCGAAGCCGCGCTTTCCCGGCTGGTAGGGGGCTTCGTCCCCGAGGTGCCATTTCCCGAAAATGCCGGTGGCGTAACCGGCATCGTGCAGGACCTGCGCGATCGTGACCGACTTCAGGCTCATCCGCTCGCGTTCGAAAATCGTGTGGGTCACGCCTGAGCGGAACTCGTGCCGGCCGGTCATCAGCGAGGTACGCGTCGGTGCGCAGGTCGGGCTGACGTGGAATTCGGTGAACCGCAGGCTCTCGCGGTGCAGCCGGTCGAGATTCGGCGTCTTGATGATCGGATTTCCATGGCAGGCCAGCTCGCCGTAGCCCTGGTCGTCGGTCATTACGAGGATGATGTTGGGCCTCTCCTGCAGTCCCGCCGCGATGCTAGTTTGCGAATTACACATCCCCGTGACCGACGCGAGCAGCAGGATCGAGCCGATGTATCGATACGTCGAATTCGTGTGCATGGGACGCAGGAATCCAGAGGAGAGACCGATGAACGCGAGCCGCCGGAGTGACATCATACCAATCACGACTTACACTGACTGCCGTATTCATTTTTTCAGACTGATTCATCGCGCGGGGACACATTGAAATGAACCATCGCCGGCCCCATTTCGTAAAAAGCACGACGCCAGGAATTGTGATTGCCAGTTGCCTGCTGTCTCTGGCACTCGTTACCCGCGTTCGCGCCGCCGATGATGCCAAAGACGCGCCCAATTCGCAGCCGCTGCTCGAAGCGGAACTGATTTTTCAGCCGATCCACCTGCACACGCACGGCTCGTGCGTCGTCGAATGTCCGAACGGCGACCTGCTGGCCTGCTGGTATCAGGGATCGGGCGAGCGGAGGGCCGATGATGTGGCCGTCTACGGCGCCCGCCGGCGCCAAGGCGAGAAACAATGGAGCCAGCCATTCGTCATGGCCGATACGCCGGGATTTCCCGACACCAACCCCTGTCTGCTCGTCGACCCGCGCGGCAAGCTCTGGCTGATCTGGCAGACCATCATCGCCAACGAATGGCACACGGCCCTTACGAAATACAGGATTTCATCGAGTTACGAAGGCGACGGCGCACCACGCTGGGACACAAGCGACACGCTGATCCTCAAACCCGGACCCGAATTCGCCGAGACCGTCGCCCGGCAATGCGACGCCGACGAAAAGACGCTCGACCGATTGCCCGAACCGCAGCGCGATCGGGCGCGGGCTTATCTCGCCCGGCGTCGCGAACGCGCGGCAGACAAGTATTTCATCCGCATGGGCTGGATGACTCGGGCGCATCCGCTGGTTCTTGATGGCAAACAGTTGATCGTGCCGCTGTACTCCGACGGGTTCGACTTTTCGATCATGGCGCTCAGCGACGACTGGGGCACCACGTGGAGCGCCAGTTTGCCCCTGGTCAGTCACGGGGGCGTGCAGCCGTCGCTCGCCCGGAAGAAGGGCGGAACGCTGGTGGCCCTGATGCGCGACAACGGTCCGCCTCCGAAACGAGTCCTCAGAAGCGAATCGACCGACGGCGGAAAGACCTGGTCGCCGGTCGTCGATACCGAAATCCCAAATTCCGGCGCCGGGCTGGAAGTGATTTCGCTGGCCTCCGGGAACTGGCTGCTGATCAACAACGATACCGAGCAGGGACGCCACCGCCTGACCGTTTCCCTTTCGGATGACGAAGGCTCGACCTGGAAGTGGAGCCGCCCGCTCGAATTCGACGAGCCGGGCCCCGAAGCCACGACTGCCGCGTACCCCTCGATCATTCAATCGCGAGATAGCCTGCTGCACGCCACGTACACTTACACCTTGAAGGGCAAAAACGCCCGGCCGGGGGCCGGTGGAAAGCCGCAGAGCGAGTGCATCAAGCACGCCGTGTTCAATGAGGCCTTCATCCGTGCCGGGGCGAAGTGATCGGTCATGCACACGGTCGGGCCACCCACGGCGCCACTGCGGGCAACTTGTCAATACAGACACGCGTTGTCGTCGTCGCTAAAATCGAGTGTATGAATTTCATGTGCCTGTTTCCGCGCGCCGGCTTGTGCGCGCTCCTCATCGTCCTGGCTGGCGCTACTGACTCCCCTGCCGCCGAGCCATCTGCTGAAGACGTCGAATTCTTCGAAAAGCAGGTCCGGCCGATTCTCGTCGACAACTGTTTCAAGTGTCACGGCGAATCGAAGCAGGAAGGAGGCCTGCGCCTCGACTCGCGCGCCGCCGCGATCAAGGGGGGCGACAGCGGGGCCGTGATCGAACCGGGGAAGCCCGATGACAGCCTGCTCGTCGACGCGATCCAGTACACGGGGGACGTCAAGATGCCCCCCAAAGCGAAGCTCACTGACGAACAAATCGCCGCGCTCACGGCGTGGGTGAAACGAGGCGCCCCCTGGCCCGAAGACAAAGCGGGCGCCGCGAAGTCCGCCGAGTTCAACCTTGCGGCGCGCAAAGCGAAGCAGTGGATTTTTCAGCCCGTCAAGAACCAGACGCCTCCGCAGGTCAAAAACGCGGCTTGGCCCCGAGGGACGATCGACAGGTTTATCCTCGCGAGGCTGGAAGCGGCGGGCCTGGCCCCCGCCGCGACGGCCGACAAACGCACGCTGCTGCGTCGCGCCACGTTCGATCTCATCGGGTTGCCCCCCACCCCGGCGGAAATCGACGCGTTTCTTGCCGATGATTCGCCCAAGGCATTTGAACGCGTCGTCGACCGGCTGCTCGAATCGCCACATTACGGCGAGCGCTGGGCGCGTCACTGGCTCGATCTCGTCCGGTATGCCGAGACCTGCGGACACGAATTCGACTTCGAACTTCCGAGCGCATTCGAATACCGTGATTACGTGATCCGTGCGCTGAACGCCGACGTTCCCTACGACCAGTTCGTCGTCGAGCACATCGCCGGCGATCTGCTTCCCGAGCCGCGGCTGAATCCCGACGAGCGATTCAACGAGTCGATTATCGGCACCGGATTCTGGTACCTGGGGGAAGCGTCGCATTCTCCCGTCGACATCCGCGCCGACGAGGCGACCCGGGCCGACAACCAAATTGATGTGTTCGGCAAGACGTTTCTCGCTCAAACTCTGGCCTGCGCCCGCTGCCACGATCACAAGTTCGACGCCATCTCGACGAAAGACTACTACGCCCTGTCGGGTTATCTGCAAAGCTCGCGATTTCACGTGGCGTGCGTCGATCCGCCGGAAGAGCGCCGCGCCATCGTCCGGCAGTTGGAAACGCTTCGGCGGCAATCCCAAGAGTTCGATCGCACGCTTTCAGCAAACACGGCCCGCGCATCGGCGGCGCGGGTCGCCGATTTCCTGCGCGCATTGCTGGCTGTCCTGCACCCCGGGGCCGATGTCCAACCTGACCCCGCAGCCGATGCAATTGCCACGGCGGCCAAAGAGCGGCAACTGGATTCAGCCGAACTGACCCGCTGGATCGCCTGGCTGCAGGCGCCGGCACGGAAGTCGGCGACTGATCCCCTTCATCTTTGGTCCTTGCTGACCAACCTCCCGGGCGAGTTGTCGGGTGATCGTTTCACTGCATTTCTGCGTGAACAGGCCGCCGCGAACGAATCGCGGACCGGGCAGGCGGAAGCCGCGGCATCTCGCTATCAGACGTTCGAAGACTTTTCGCAGGCCGACTTTTCCAACTGGTTCACGACAGGCGAGGCGTTTGGGTCAGGCCCGGTCGACTTGCCGCAGGGATTTCGAGGCGGGTCGTTTTCGATCCCCGTGCAGTCACTGCTCAGCGGTCAGGCTGTACACAGCGGCGCCCTCGCGCATCGACTGGAAGGGACGCTCCGTTCGCGGACGTTCACGATCGAAAAGAACCGGGTCTTGTATCACGCCGGGGGCAAAGGGACGAAAATCAATCTGATCATCGACAATTTTCGATTGATTCAGAACCCGATCTACGGCGGGTTGACGATCGCGCTGAATAACCCTGACGCATTGCAATGGTACGTGCAGGACGTCAGCAAGTGGATCGGCCACAACGCCTACATCGAACTGATCGATCCGGGCGAGGGGTTCCTGGTGATCGACCGAATCCTGCTCACAGACGATGGGCCACCTCCTGAGGGGGCGAACGCAGTCACTCGGGCGCTGCTGACAAATCGCGACGTCAATTCACCTGAGAAACTTGCGAGTGCGTTCGAGGCGCTTTTGGCAGACGCGATCACGGCGCACGGCGGCGCGAAATCGCAAGCGACCGGTGGTGAAGAACGCGCGGCGCGATTGTCGATCTTGCAGTTTCTTTCCGCGAGCGAAGTTGCGAACACGCTGCCCCTGAGTCAGGAGGCGGAGAAAAATCTCGCAATCCGCACGAAAGAGAAACAACGGCTCGAAGGCGAAATCCGCTACTCGCGCCGCGCGATGACGATGACCGACGGGACGCCCGAAGACGACCGCGTTCACGTCCGCGGCAGTCCGCACAAGTTTGGCGACGTCGTCCCGCGCCGGCTGACCGAAGCGATCGCCGGACCCGATCAGCCGGTATCCGCCAAGGGGAGCGGCAGGCTCGAGCTTGCCCGGCGGATGGTCGACCCAGCGAATCCGGTTCTGGCGCGGGTGATTGTAAACCGCATCTGGAAGCATCATTTCGGCGAGGGGCTGGTTGCGACCCCTGACGATTTCGGCAACATGGGCCAGCCGCCCACCCATCCCGAATTGCTCGACTACCTGGCAACAGAATTCGTCAAGAACGGTTGGTCAATTAAGAAGCTTCACCGCCGTTTGATTCTGTCGCAGACATTTCAGATGTCGAGCCGTGACGCAGACACGGCGCGGGCCGCAGAGATCGATCCGCAAAACAAACTCTGGCATCGCATGAACCTGCGACGACTTGATGGCGAGGCGATTCGCGATGCCGTGCTGGCCGTGTCGGGAAGGCTTGACCGACAGCTTTACGGCCGCAGCGTGACGCCGCACCTGACGGCATTCATGATCGGGCGCGGCCGCCCTGCCGAATCGGGCCCGCTCGATGGCGCCGGCCGACGGTCGATTTATCTGGGCGTTCGCAGGAACTTTCTCACGCCGATGCTGCTGGCGTTCGATTACCCGATTCCGTTTTCGACGATCGGCCGGCGGAGCGTGTCAAACGTCCCCGCTCAGGCCCTGTCACTGATGAACAACCCGTTCGTACTGCAACAGTCCGAAGCCTGGGCCGGGCGCGTCGTGGCCGCGAATTCCGATCCGCATGACCGAATCCGCAGCATGTATGTCTCGGCCTTCGGACGACCGCCGACCGACGCCGAAATCCACGATGCCGCGGCGTTTGTCGAGTTGCAATCAAGCCAATACTCCGCCGGCGAAACTCTCCGCCCCTGGGCCGACCTCGCCCACGTGCTGTTCAATGTGAAAGAGTTTATTTTTGTCGAATGAGCTGTGTCCATCTGTGTCTATCTGTGGCGAATTCCCTTTTCCTGCAATGGCCGAGCCCGTCCCAATCCTGTCGAAAAACGAAGTCCGTGAGTGGATTTCACGGAACCTGCCGGTCGCGGATTTCGCCGGGCGACGCGTGCTGCTGATCGTTCCCGATGGGACGCGCACGGCTCCGCTGCCGCTGCTCTTCGACGCCGTCTACCAGCAACTGCGCAGCCAGGCGCGCAAGCTCGACGTGCTGTTCGCGCTCGGCACGCACCCGCCGATGAACGAACGGCAGATGTGCCGCCTGCTGGGCATTGAAGAAGCCGAGCGCGACAAGCTGTTTGTCGACGTGGGACTGTTTAACCACGAATGGGACGACCCGGCCCAGCTCATGCACCTGGGGACGCTCACTGAATCGGAAACGCGGCAGATTTCGGAAGGACTGCTGGCTGAAGAGGTTCCCGTCACGATCAACGCCCGCATTACCGACTACGACGTGTTGCTCGTCGTGGGTCCGGTCTTTCCGCACGAGGTCGTCGGATTCTCCGGGGGCAACAAGTACTTCTTCCCGGGCATCGCCGGGGCTGAAATTCTGAATTTCTTCCACTGGCTGGGCGCGCTGATCACCAACGCCTCGATCATCGGTGTCAAAGACACCCCCGTGCGCAAAGTCGTCGACCGGGCGGCGCGGCTGATTCCCGTCGAACGGCGCTGCCTGGCGTTCGTCGTCTCGCCCAAAGCCGAGATCCACGGCCTGTTCTACGGCGCTCCCGAAGAAGCCTGGAGCGGCGCGGCTGAACTTTCTGGCCGTGTCCACATCGCCCGCGTGCCCAGGCCGTTTCGGCAGGTTCTGTCGTGCGCTCCTCCGATGTACGACGAGTTGTGGGTCGCCGGCAAGTGCATGTACAAGCTCGAACCAGTCGTCGCCGACGGCGGCGAATTGATCATTTACGCCCCGCATCTGAATGAAATCTCCATCACGCACGGCAGGCTGATTGAAGAGGTCGGCTACCACTGCCGCGATTACTTCGTGCGCCAATGGGATAAGTTCCGCCACATTCCCCGCGGCGTGCTGGCCCATTCGACCCATGTGCGCGGCCAGGGACATTTTGAGAACGGCCGTGAACAGGGGCGAATCGCCGTCACGCTGGCGACCGGGCTTTCGCGCGAGCTGTGCGAGAAAATCAATCTCGACTACCGCGACCCGGAATCGATCGACGTCGAGTCGTTCGCCGACCGCGAAGCCGAGGGCGTCTTGCTCGTTCGCAAGGCGGGCGAGATTCTGTATCGGCTGGAGTAAAATTCCGCGCTGCGAGAGGAACATTCAGAGGACAATGACTCCCAACCCCGAATTCGAGCGACGCCTGACGTTCGCCCGCGCCGCCGCGAACGAGGCGGGCCGGTTGATCCTCAGTTACTACCAGTCGGCCCATCTCGCCGTCGATCGCAAGCGCGACAGCTCGCCTGTGACGGCGGCCGACCGCGAAGCCGAGCAGTTGATCCGTGGCGGGATCAAACGTGAGTTTCCCAGCGACGGAATTCTCGGCGAGGAGTTCGGCGAAACGCCGGGGACAAGCGGGTTCCGCTGGGTCCTCGACCCGGTGGACGGCACGAAATCGTTCATCCACGGCGTGCCGTTATTCGGAACGCTGATCGGACTGGAATACCAGCAGAAATGCGTCGTCGGCGTGTGCCACCTCCCGACCCTGGGAGAAACAGCCTGGGGAGGCAGGGGGCTGGGCGCCTGGTGGCAGCCGGCGGGGGGCGACGTGCGCCCGGCTCGCGTTTCGCAAGTCGAAAATCTGAAAGACTCGCTGTTCTGTTTCACCACGGTACAGGGCTTCGCACGGATCGGCCGGCAGGATGCATTCGAGGCGCTGGTGGCCGGCACGGGTCTGGCGCGTGGCTGTGGCGATTGTTACGGCCACATGCTCGTGGCGACCGGCCGCGCCGAAATTATGGTCGACCCGCTGATGAACGTCTGGGACGCTGTTGCTTTGGTCCCGATCATCGAAGAAGCCGGCGGCCACTTCATCGACTGGAACGGCGCCGCGAGCGCCAATTCCGGAAACGGGATTTCAGTCAACGCGCTGCTGCGCGAGAAAGTGCTCGCAATTACGAAACGCTGAGACGATCGACGCGCCGTGTTGCGACGTGCGATTACGTGTTCAAATGAAACACGACCATTTTTTCTTCTGACATTTCGCGGATCGCGTACTTCGGGCCTTCTTTGCCGAGGCCGCTGTCTTTGAGTCCGCCGTAGGGCATCAGGTCGGCGCGCCACTGGGTTCCCCAGTTGATGTGCAGGTTGCCGCTGTCGACTTCGCGGGCGAATCGCATGGCCCGTTCGATGTCGCGCGTGAAAATGCTCGCCGACAGACCGTAGTTCGTGCTGTTGGCGAGCTTGATCGCCTCGTCGATGTCGCCGACACTAGTGACGGCGACCGCCGGACCGAACAGCTCTTCGCAACTGACGCGCATCGACGGCGCCACGTCGGCCAGAATCGTCGGCTCGTAGATCGTGCCGCGGCGCTTGCCCCCTGTCACCAGACTGGCGCCGGCCGCCACGGCTTCGTTCACCCAGTTTTCGACACGCACGGCGTCGCGCTCGCGAATCATCGGCCCCATTTTTGTCGCTTCGGCAAGCTGGTCCCCCGTTGTCAGGCCCGAGACTCGCGGTTTCAGCGCATCGAGAAAATTCCCGTACACTTTGCCGGTCGTCAGAATCCGCTGGGCCGAGATGCACACCTGGCCGGCGTTGGCAAACCCCGACGCAGCGACCATGGCCGAAGCCTTGTCGAGATCGGCGTCGTCCATGACGATCACCGGGCTGTTGCTGCCGAGCTCCATCGTGACCTTCTTAACGCCCGCCATCTTGCAGATCGCTTCGCCCACCTCGAAACTGCCCGTGAAGCTGATCTTGCGGACGCGCTTGTCGGTGCAGATCGCGTTGCCGATCTCGCCCCCCGCGCCGGTGATGCACGCGATCGCCTGCGGAGGCAGACCCGCCTCCAGCAGAATCTCGACGAGCCTCAGGGCCGAGAGCGGCGTATCGCTGGCCGGCTTCACGATCACGGCGTTTCCCGCGGCAATCGCCGGGCCGACTTTGTGCGCCACGAGGTTCAGGGGGAAATTGAACGGGGTAATCGCGGCGACGATGCCGCACGGCACGCGCAGCGTGAATCCGAATTTCCCTCTGGCCCCCGGGGCGCCGTCGAGGGGCACGACTTCCGAGTCGAGTCGCCGCGCCTCGTCGGCCGAAACGTCGATCGTTTCCCGCGCGCGGCTGGCTTCAAACACTCCCTCGCCGAGAATCTTTCCTTCTTCGAGACTGATCGTGCGGCCGAGGTCTTTCTCTCGCTCGAGCATAAGGACGGCCGCCTTGCGCAGGATCCGGCTGCGATCGTACGCGGCCATGTTGCGCATCAGAGCGGCCCCGGCCACGAGCGTTTCCAGGGCCTTGCCGACGTCGGCCGCCGTGCCTTTGGGAACCGTGTCGACGACCGTCCCATTGAACGGATTCGTAACGGTGATTTTCTCGGGCCGGTCGTGCCATTCTCCGCACAGAAACATGCGCATTGTAAGTCCCCCTGGGAACGGTGAAGTCGATCGCGTTCGGGCCAGACGGCCAGCTTAACACGAGCGACCGAAATTCGGAATCATTTGAAATGCGGAGTGCGGAATTCGGAATGCGGAATAGAGACGCTGACCTGCAGAAAAATACTGGGTTCTGCAGCGAGGTGAATTGCATCATGAGCTTTGCAGTCCGTCGCATCTGTCTCGGTCTTCTGGTTGCAGCCTGTACAATGACCGCTGCGCGGGGAGACGACTGGCCGCAGTGGCGCGGGGCGCGGCACGACGGCATCTGCCGCGAGACGAAGGTGCCGGTGAAGTTCGGGAAGGACGAGAACCTGGCATGGCGGCTCCCGCTGCCGAAGCGGGCCGGGTCCACGCCCATCGTGTGGGGCGATCGTATCTTTCTCACGTCGCCGGCCGAAGACGACGACACGCTCCTCCTGATCTGCGCCAGCACGAAAGGAGACATCCGCTGGAAGAAGGAAATGGGGAAAGGCAACCGCAATTCGCGGGGGACCGAAGGCAACTCGGCCTCTCCTTCCCCTTCGACCGACGGCAATCACGTGTGGGCCTTCCAGGGCACGGGCGTCCTCGGCTGCTACGACTTCGACGGCAACGAAGCATGGAAGTTCGACCTGCAGGACCGTTACGGCAAGTTCGATATTGCGTTCGGAATGACGTCGACGCCAGTTCTCGACGGCGACCGGCTCTACCTGCAATTGATACACGGCGACGGGAATGCCAAAACGCGCGAAGCGCTGGTCATCTGTCTCGACAAATCGACGGGCAAGGAAATCTGGAAGCAGCCGCGCCCCAGCGAAGCCTATGGCGAAAACGAGCACTCTTACGCCTCGCCGACGCTGTATCGCGACGACAACCAGGCGTTTCTGCTGACGCACGGCGCCGATTTCATCATCGCCCACAGTCTCGACGACGGGCACGAATTGTGGCGGTGCGGCGGATTGCAGCCCGACCGGTACGATCCCACTCTGCGGCTGGTGTCGTCGCCGGTCTCGGTGCCGGGACTGATCATCGCCCCCAGCGCCAAGGGAGGCAGGCTGGTCGCCATCCGCCCCGGCGGGCAGGGCAATATCACCGACACCGATTACCTGAAGTGGCGTTTCGCGCCGACGCCCGACGTCGCCTCGCCGCTCGTCGTCGACGGCCTCGTGTATCTGTTCCGCGAGAACAGCATTCTGATCTGCCTCGATGCTGAGACTGGCGAGAAACAGTACGAGCAGCGGGTGACGTCGTCCGAGAACAACCGCGCCTCGCCCCTTTACGCCGACGGCAACATTTACCTCGCCGCGCGCAACGGCACGATCACGGTCGTCAAAGCGGGCCGCAAGTACGAGCAGGTCTGGCAGACGAGCCTGGACGATTCGCTGACGTCGTCGCCGGTCATTGCTGACGGACGGCTCTATCTGCGGACGAATGGCGCCCTATGGGCGTTCGGCGCAAAGTAAGCTGATGGGGGTGCTGATATTCCGGTCGACCGAACTTGGTATTCCGGGTTTCGGAGACCGGTCATGAATATCTATAGAGTGAATAATGGACCGCGACGTGAAAAAATGAATGGGCCGGCATGAGATGCCGCAACCGCCGAGCGCACGGCGAGTTGCGTCACGAACGAGCACAGATTGCTGACGCATGGCACGAGCTGCAAAGTCGCCATTTTCGCTGAAGAATCAGCGTAACCCATTCTGAAATAAGCGGTTGCAGAATTTTCACAATCCGAACGCCGAATTTCACATAACGACCAGTTTGGTCCGGCAATGCGCGCCGAGAGCGCGCTTTTTGTGAATAAGCAATGAATCAGCAGCGCCAAATCGCGAATAACGCGTGCTGATTGCCCGTGCGGCCGTTCGAAGCGCCGGAATTCTCGCGAATTCAGTTACGTCAAGAGCTACTTCTTGCCCGGCGCTATCTTGCCCGACTTGTCCGGCGCGGGCTTGCTCTTAGGAGCCTTCTCCGAGGCCTTCGCTTTCGCGTCGGCCTTGTCCCCCTGATTCGACAGGCTGCGCGTGTACGATTCCCAGATCTTCTGGTACTCGCGCGGCGGGGGAACGTTCTTGGTGCCGATCTGCTGGATCGCCCGTTCTTTGCCCACGCTGCCGCTGCGGCGCTGCGTGTCGCTGCCGACTTCCAGGTTGCGCAAAGTCACTTCGAACTGCAGCCGGCGGGCCTGCGCCTCGGGCGAATCGTCGTCGGCGTCTTTCAGGTTCGATTCGAGGTATTTGACGAACTTCGCGACATCTTTGTTATCTTTCCAGCCCATCTCGTCGAGCAGCTCCTGATCGACATCGCCGCGTTCGAGCTGCGATTTCAGCTTCTTGAGGACAAGGTTGGTTGCCTTCTTCGCGTTCTCGAAGTTTTCAGCATCCTCTTCGGCCGTGGGAGGCTCGGTGCGCGTCGAGCGCTCGGCCGGTTCGCCATCGGGATTCTCGCCTTCGCCAGGCTGGTCTCCCTTGCCGGGATTCGACGACAGGCCGCTGCCGCTGCGCTGCTGGC
>JACQFH010000438.1 GCA_016200145.1 Planctomycetia bacterium
CGCATACCGGTTCGCAATGCCGATTCCCGAGAGCATCGAGCCGATGATCCCAAGGAAGCCCTGGTCGGTGCCGCAGATGAAGACATTGTCGAGGTGCGTCGTCCCCTCCCAGTTCTTGCGGGGCGCGCCGTACACGCAGCCGTTGGCGTGGCCGGTGAATTTCTTGATCGTCCGCGGCGTAAACATGTCGGTATCGATAATTGATGAGCGAAAGTCGGGGACGTGCCCCAGCGCCGCTGCCGTGATGCGCTCGTTCCAGTGCGTTTTCGCCGCCGCGTATTCGTCATCGCCGTACTTCATCCAGCAGTCTTTGTTGGCCAGGGCCGTGATGCGGATCGCCCCCTCCGGCAGCGGCTCGTCGTACAGGAAATTGTTGGGCGAGCAGATGATCCCGCTGGTGACGTCGCACGGCTCGGCGGGGTTGGCGTAACGAAACTCGGGCGTATCGCTGTAAAAAACAATCGTCTCGTTGTGTCCGAGATCGGCCGGCTGGCACGACAGCGTATTGATCGTTTCGACGAATGTGATTTCGCCGGCAGCCGGATGTTCCTCGGGTGCCGCGGCTCGCGGCGAGGGAGAGGCACATAATCCCAGCGTCTCGACGAGTCCGGCCGACGACAGGATGCGATCGGCTTCCACCGTTTCGCCGTTGTCGAGAATGACCCCCACGGCGCGCGAGCCGTCGTTGACGATCGCCTTGACGCCCGCCCGCAGCCTCAGCTCGCCCCCCAGCTCTTTGTAGCGCTTCACGAGCTGCCGCAGAATCAGCCGCACTCCGTCGCGCGGGCGGGCAAACCCTTCGCGAAAAATGCTGTGAAACATGATCGCGAATTGCGTGAACTCCATGTCGTCGGGCGTGGGGCTGCCGTAGAACATCAGCGGGCACAGCAGCATGTCGACGAGCAGCGGATCAGTCAGATACCGGCTCAGCACCGGGCGCGCGGTGAGGTCCGGATCGACGACCTTTCCCAGTTCCTGCTCTTCGAGGAAGTACGACAGCTTGCGGAAGCCGTCGACCTGTGAAGGGAACTGCTGGGCGACCTGGCTCGTGAGCAGCTCGAAATCGTTGTTGAACCGCAGCGACTTGCCGGGAAAGTCGACGCGCGAGCCGGTCTGCGGGGCGAGTTGAAAGTCGTCCCACGAAAAGCGGAGCTGCCTGAGGAGCCGGCTCAAGGGACCGGTCTTGGTCCCTTTCGGAGTGAAATTCGTGACGGCGTGCAGGCCCACGTCGTAATTCCGGTTGCGCAGCCGGTAAAACGAATTCAGGCCCCCGATTGTCGTGTGACGCTCGAGGACGCAGACCGATTTCTCGAAGTGCGCCAGGCGGATGCCAGCCGCCAGTCCGGAGAGTCCAGCACCGATGATGAGCGTATCGTAACGCACAAGATCTTCAGGCCGGCGCGCTCACGCCTTTCATCAACGGCGTCAGGTAATTGACGGCACCGCCCATGGTGTTCATGTTGGCGTAGTCTTCCTCGGGGATCTGGATGCGATACTGCTTGCGCAGCTCCATCACGATGTCGAGAAAGTCCATGCTGTCGAGCTCGATCTGTTCACGAAAAGGCACGTCATCCTGCAGCGTCGACAGGTCTTCATCGGGCACGATGCGACTCAAGATGTCGAGCAGGACCTGCCTGATTTCTTCCGCATTCATTCAACCACTCCAACGGCGTCGTCATTCGGTAAATCGTTTGACAATCAGGACCGAGTTGATCCCCAGCATTCCGAACGAGTTGTTCAGAATGTAGTTGACCTGCCCCATGCTGCGCGGCCGGTTGGCCACGATCTGCGGGGCGCCGCAATCGCAGGCGGGGTCGAGATTGTCGAGGTTGATTGTAGCGTGCGCCAATCCATCCTGAAAGGCAGGGACATTCCCCAACAGCTCCAGCGCTCCGGCCGCCCCCATGGCGTGCCCGATGAAGCTCTTGGTGTTGTTCACCGCCAGCCGCTCGTGATTGCCGAACACCTCTTTGATCGCCAGGCACTCTTCCACGTCCCCCTGCTCCGTCGCCGTGGCGTGGCTGCTGAGGATGTCGACGTCGCGCGGGGAGATTCCGGCCCGCACCAGGGCCTGCTTCATACATTCCCCCTGCCGGCCTGAATTGGGGAGAACGAAATCACTGGCGTCTGAATTGATGGCGTATCCGGCGATCTCGCCATAGATTTTGGCGCCGCGCCGCTGGGCGTCCGTCAGCCGTTCGAGCACGCACAGGCAGCCCCCTTCCGCGACGACGATGCCGTTGCGGGCCTGGTCGAACGGGCGCGAGGCTTTCGTCGGTTCGTCGTGGCTGGCGAGCGCCCCCTGGCTCTTGAAGCTGGCGAAAATCCCGAACGTGTGAATGCTCTCAGAGACGCCGCCGACGATGGCCATGTCGACCTCGTCGAGCCGCAGCATCTGCGTCCCCTGGATGAAGCCGATGTTGCCGGCGGCGCAGGCCGCGCCGATCGTATAGTGCGGGCCGCTGATCCCCAGGCTCAGAGTCACTTCCCCGGCGGGGCTGTTGGCGACGGTGCGCGGGTTGTGATGGTGCGACCAGAATGCCGTGTCGTAATTGTATTTCGAGATCTCGAAAATCTCGTTTTCGGTTTCGACGTTGCCGTGCTCGGTAATGCCGATGTAGACGCCCACCCGGTCTTTGCGGACGGTGCTCCAGTCGAGCCCGGCGTCGCGGACCGCTTCGTTGGCGCAGAAGATTGAGATCGACCCGGCCCGTGTGCCGCGGCGAACTTCTTTGCGCTTCTGATACTTGAGCTCGTCGTAATTGCAGACGCCGGCGAGGACCTGGCCGATGTACCGGGTTTCAAACGGGCCGACCCCGGAGCGCCCCTCCAGCAGGTTGGCACGGAATTCGGGCAGGCTGTTGCCGATCGGGCAGGTCAGGCCAACCCCGGTAATGACGATGCGGTCTCGCAATTTCATAGGCAAGGAACTGTAAGGTTCCCCAGATTCGATCGCTACAGCTCCCCGGGCGCCACGAAAGCAGGTTAGCGGGTTCCCAATCGGCTGACAAGTGGCCGGATTGTGGGAAAACTGCGTGAGTTGCGGGGATAAAACCGATCTT
This sequence comes from Planctomycetia bacterium, assembly GCA_016200145.1. Lineage (GTDB taxonomy): Bacteria > Planctomycetota > Planctomycetia > Planctomycetales > Planctomycetaceae > JACQFH01. The sequence goes on from JACQFH010000438.1 coordinate 3,063, forward strand.
GCGTGAATTCCCCGCGTGGCGATAATGCCGCGGCGATCGTACCCCGTCTGGCTGCTGCCTGGCGCGGGAAGACTGCCGTTTCGCCTTTAGCCCCGCGGTTCCTGCATGTGGTGCGAAAAATGTCAGGCGGATGTGGCCGGCATGGCCTCGGCCGACAACGCACGCGCATACTGCACGTCGTGCGGCACCGAGCTGGTCCGCGCGGCGAATGCCGGAGCTGCACCGGCTGCACCGATCCCCGCTGCTCTTGCGCCCGCCGAACCCGATCGCAAGCTGCGCGATCCGCGTGAGCTCCTGGCACGCTGGGCCCGGGAAGATGCACTTGAGCGCATCGAGATCGGCTCGCCGGCCGGTCGGGGCACGCCTGCTGAAAGACCCGCGGCGGCGCTTCGATTCGACGGCTCGCACCCCGTTCTCCCCGCGGCGCCTGCGGCATTGACCGATCACTTGCCGCGAACCGCGCACGTTCCGGCGCCAGAGAAAGTTGCAGCTCATGCCGCCGAAGCGCCGCATGCTTTGTCGCAGGATGTCGTCGTTCACCAGGCCCATGAGCCCAACCCGCCCCACTTCACGGCGGTACCTGTTTCACTGGCTGACAGGTCAACCCGCTGGGTGACTCTGACGGGGCAGATTTTTGCTTATCTGGGCGTGGGTGGGCTGACGATCGGCACGTCGCTGGTGTTGACTGGCTATTTTGGCGGCCCGGCCGGATACGCCACCACAGGCTGGCTGATTGCGACCGCCGGCCAGATGCTGTTGTTCCTGGGCGTCGTCACACTGGTTTCCGGCGGCATGGAGCAGACGACTCAAGAAGTCGTGCGCCGCATCGACACGCTGGGCGAGCGCCTGGTGAAAATCGAACAGGCCGCCTTCACCGGCAAATCACAAGCCCCGTCGCAGTCGCAGCGGGTCGAAACAAAGAAGTAGCCCGACGCGTAAGCGAGGGGATGTTCGTGCGATTCCCTCGCTTACGCGTCGGGCTTCCAGGTTAGGCCCGCGAGTCGGCTCGCATCACGGCCTCCCCGGCCGCTTCAGCGAATGCGGCGCGACGACCAATCCGTACATTTCGGGGCGGCGGTCGGCCAGGCGGTCGATTTCGTGCTTCCCCGGCACGCGGATGATGTGCTTCCGCCGTGATTTGGCCGGATCGATCTCGGCGTACAGAATTTCCTCCGCGACACCGTGTGACTCGGCCAGCGTCACCCCGCCCGGGTCGGCGATCCGGCTGCGACCGATGAAGTCGAACCCGCGTTCCGTTCCGACGCGATTGACGGCCATGTAGTACACGGCGTTTTCGATGGCCCGCGCGTTGATCACGCAGGCCGCCGTACACTCGGAACCGGGAGGCCAGTTTGTCGGCAGCACGATCAGATCGGCCCCCAGGATCGCCAGCGAGCGGGCCGCTTCCGGGAATGACGCGTCGTAGCAGATGCTCATGCCGACTTTGAGCTCGCCGGCGTTATGGACGGCGAACGGGCGATCGCCGAAGCTCGTGAACATGTCGATGCCCAGGTACGGCAGGTGCACCTTGCGATAGCTGCCGATGACCCCGGTCGGACCGACCAGCACCGCCGCGTTGAAAATTCTCGGCCCGTCGAGCTCCAGCATTCCGAAGACGGCGTAGCAGCCAAGCTCGGCACAGGCCGCGCGCATCCGCTCAGTTGCCGGTCCGGGGATCGCTTGCGCGAAGGGACGGGCCTCGTCCAGGCTGCCGTAGCAGTAACCCGAGAGGGCACACTCGGGAAACACCGTGAGGCGCGCGCCCGCGGCAGTCGTCTCGCGGAGCCGCTCGACCATCGCCGCCAGATTGCGGTTCACGTCCGCAATCGCCACATCCATCTGCACTCCCGCGACTTTCATGAGATTCCGCCTTTGCTGCATTCAACTCACATCAAATCGAACCGTCACACCGCCGGAAAACTCTTTGTCATTAATCGTCAATCCGAACCCGGGTGCATTCGGGACGGTGGCGACGCCGTTCTTTCGATCATATCCGTCGGCCACCAGGACTTTGTTCGACAGCGGATCGTGCTCGGCCCGATAAAAATTCGGAATTGCGCGACCGACGTGCAGTTGCTGATAGTACCCCCCCAGCGATCCCCAGTTGTGGGGCGCGACCTGCAGCATTTGCTCGGCCGCCCACGCCGCCTCCGTCAGGATCCCGTCGATGCCGAAGTGGTTCATGTCACCCTGGTAGATATCGATCGCGCGCCGGGCGATGAACGGCTTGAAAAAGTCGAGGTCGTGCTGCGTCTCGCCGTCCGCCAGCAGTGTGTTCCAGCCCTTGTCCCGGATGAACTGCTTGAGGGCCAGGCATTCGTCGACCGTTTCAGGGAACAGTTCCTCGACGAACGCCAGTTTGGACTCGGCGACCTGCTCCAGGAAGCGTTTCGCGCCAGCCAGGTCGTACCCGTTGTTGGCGTCGACTCCCAGAACGACGTCAGGGCCTGCGTGACGGCGGATCAGATTCACGATTTCGACGTCGCGCGTGTCGCCTTCTGCTCGCGGCATCCATTTCGAGCCGCGGCCGATCTTGATCTTGAACGCCCGATGGCCGATCGCCAGCCCCATGTCGATTTCTTCCTTGAACCGGTCGCGCCAGCGATCGGCGTATTGCGGGAGCAGATCGGCGAAATAAATCGAGCCGTCGTACACGGGAACATTCTCGGTGCCCTTCCCTCCCATCAGCTCGAAAGCCGGTTTTTTCAGGGCCTTGCCGAGCAGATCCCAGAGCGGCATCGTTCCCGCGCCGAGAGGGCCGGCGAATTTCCGGTCGTCCGCCCGATAGAGCGAGAACGGGTCGGTTCCCACGAGCTTGGCCGCAGCGTCTTTTTCTGCCCGGCAATTGCCGATGCCTTCGATTCCGGAATTTGTGGAGATCCGCAACATGCGGTCGGTGGCCCGGTCGCCGTGAACGTCGAGCCGGGCGTTCTTGCCGGCGACTTTCGAGCGTTGGCTGACGAGGTCGAACCCCACGACGCGCGTCACGCGCACGTCTTTGGGAAGCTCAGCGGCGCGGAGGGCGCGGCTCCAGGCGGCAACCGCCGCCGCGGCCAGAAATTGCCGGCGATTCATGGACCGTTTCTCCAGTCAGGGGGCACGTCGACCGACGACCGTGTCCCGGCCGCTTCCCGCGGCCGGGACACTGCAATGCACATTTGACTCCGCCGGAAGCCGTCGTGCAATCGGTCCCGATCGGAAAGAACTTTTTTGCGAAAGGGTCTGCGCGCGTGCAGTGCCCCGGCCGCCGCCAAAGCGGCCGGGGCACCTTGCATGTCAATCAGCTTTGCGTGCTTGCAGCGTGCCCAGCGCCTTCGGCGGGTTTCTTGCGGCGCCTCAGCAAGTACGGAACGGCCAGGCAGAATGCGACAACCGCGGCGTAGAAGATCCAGGCGACAAAATGATACTGCCGACCTTGGACGCCCCGCCAGACATCGGCAGGCCAGCGCCGTTGGAACCAGTTCTCGACGCGGGGACGCCAGTTCGCCGGCACCCAGTCGGGCACGTCGCGCTTGTGAGAGACCTCGTAAATGTGAGAGATCGCTTCCTTGTCGGATTCCGCATCAACTCGCGCCAGCAAGTCGTCTCGCTGCTGTTCGGTCATCTGGCCGATGAATTCCAGTTTTCCGTCGTGGTATTGGACAACGTCCTGGAGGTCTTCCGGCAGATCGTCTGCTCCCCGCAGCATCGAGACCTTCTCGTGCGTGAGCATGAACTTCTCTTCCCATTCTTTGTTGAGAGACATGCGGTGATTCACGGCGATGTAATTCGCCAGTTCCCGGTCGCCAAGAATCATCTCGCCCGCGGTAAAGGCCAGGATGGCTGCCCCGGCATAGACGATCCAGTGATAGCGGTTCATCAGCCGGGCGATGACCGCGCTGAAGAACATGATGATGGCGATCGAAACCAGGAGGCCCATGATGATCATCCACCATTCTTCACCCGCCGCGCCGGCGACGGCCAGCATGTTGTCGAGGCTCATGACGAAGTCGGCGACGAAAATCATGCGGATCGCGGCCCAGGTGCTGCGGCTGGCCTTCGTTGCGTCGATTTCGTGGTCGTCGTCTTCGCCCATGAGCAGTTTGCAGGCAATCCAGATCAGGACCAGTCCTCCCACGAAGCGCACACCGGGAACCAGCAGCAGAAACGCCATAATCAGCGTGAACATGATCCGCATGATGATCGCGATCGCGCCGCCCCACAGGATGGCCTGTTTGCGCTGATGGTCGGGCAGCTTATGGGCCGCCATCGCGATGACGACGGCGTTGTCCCCCGAGAGCACGATGTCGATCAGAATGATCTGCGCGATTTTTGTAAGAAGTGCGAGTACCATTCTGCTTCCAACGCGGTACGTTTTGGGCCGGTTCACCAAATCCGGCGCACCAAAGTGCGAATAGCATACATCTGGCCCGATTCCGATACCATGCCCGCCGCGAGAATCATGCCCTCGTTTCCGCCTGCGGGTTAGGGGCGTGTGTGACGGGGCGGCGCCGAAAGTTCAGAGCTGTACGGCGTCTCTATTGAAATGGAAGGAAGGTGGCGAGCAAACCATTTTTCGCAGTGGACTCGGCCTTCCACCGACGGAAAAGAAATCGGACAGGAAAATGAGGGACAGGAAAATCGTCGTCCGGCCTGCCGTGGACAATTTGCAACCGCAGGCTGGAAATCTATTTTCCTGTCCTCAATTTTCCTGTCATTCCGTCTCGTCATTCTTTCGTGATTTTCGTGTGTTTCGTGGACATCCTGTTTTGGTTCCGGCCGAAGGCCGGGCTGAGTTTCATCGGTGTCCTCAAGTTTCGTTCCTGCCTGGTCACATGCGCCCGGCCGCGTGGTACAATATTTCCCGTGGCTGAACGCCGATCAACTTCGCCTTAGCCGGAAATCAGAACTAATTTGACCGCGGATGACGCGGATCAGAAAAAAAGAGGAGCATTGGCACATCCGCGCTGATCCGCGTCATCCGCGGTTCCTCCCCCTTTAGTTTGGCAAATATCTGCGGCCCAACCCGCTGAGAACCACCGCTCGTCCATGGCCGATCGCACAACAAATCTGACCTGCGGCATCCCACACTTCCCGCATAGCGGAACGCGGCGCGACTTTCTGCTGCGGGCCGGGGGCGGGATGGGCAGTCTGGCCTTGGCATCGCTGCTGAGCTCCGATAGCGGCTCTGCGGCGCGCGCCGATGAGTCGCGATCGTCCGCCGGCTCGAATCCGCTGGCCCCGCGCAAGCAGCACTTCGTGCCCCTCGCCAAACGGATGATCTGGCTGTTCATGCACGGCGGCCCCAGCCACGTCGACCTGTTCGACCCGAAGCCCGACCTGGTGAAGTTCGGCGGCCAGTCGCTGCCCGAGAGTTTCGGACAGGTCATGACGCGCCGCAAGATCCTGCAGAACCCGCTCATGGCGCCGGTCATGCCGTTTTCGAAGCACGGCCAGTCGGGCCTGGAGGTCAGCGGCTTCCTGCCTCACATGGCCGAACTGGCCGACGAACTGTGCGTGATCCGCAGTTGTCACGGCGACAGCGTGAATCATCCGCAGTCGGTGTATCAGATGAACACGGGCACCATCCTGATGGGCAAGCCCAGCCTGGGCAGTTGGGTGGCATACGGACTGGGAACAGAAAACCGAAATCTCCCCGCTTTCATTGTGCTCCCCGATCCGGGCGGCGGAATCAAAGGCGGCCCGCCGGCCTGGGGTAGCGGGTTCCTGCCGGCGACGTTTCAGGGGACGACGATGCGCCCCGGCAAGAACCCGATTCTCGATCTCCGCCCGCAGCCCCAGATCGCCGGCTTTCAGCAGCAGGAGGCCCTCGACCTCGTGCGCCAGCTGAACGCGCGGCACCTCGAAGAACGCGATTTCGACGGCGAACTATCGGCCCGCGTCGACGCCTACGAACTGGCGTTTCGAATGCAGGCCGCCGCGCCCGACCTGGTCGATCTGTCGGGCGAGACGCAGGAAACGCTGGCGCTGTACGGCATCGGCGAGAAAGAAACCGATGAATTCGGAACGCGGTGCCATTTGGCCCGTCGGATGATCGAGCGCGGCGTGCGGTTCGTACAGCTCTACTCGGGTGGAACCGACGGGTGGGACGCCCACAATGATGTAGCGAAGAACCACGGCGAATTGTGCCGGCGGACCGACAAACCGGTCGCGGGACTGCTGCGTGATCTGCGGCGCAGCGGCCTGCTCGACGACACGCTGGTCGTGTGGGGAGGCGAATTCGGGCGCATGCCGATCAGCGAACAGGGCAAAGGCCGCGATCACAATCCGTGGGGCTATACGGTGTGCCTGGCGGGTGCTGGCGTCCGAGGCGGCTTCGCCTACGGCGCGACCGACGCGATCGGACTGCGTGCCGAAACAGACAAAGTGCACGTCCACGACCTGCACGCGACGCTGCTCCACATTCTGGGGCTCGATCACGAATTGCTCACGTACTTCCACAACGGCCGCAACGAACGCCTCACCGACGTCGCCGGCCACGTCGTCCACGAGGTGCTGGCGTGAACCGGCAGGGGTCGGTGCGGGAGTTCTGCCTCTTGTCTAGCCAACCAATCTTCTTCACCTGCCGGGTAAACCGGCAGGGGTCGTTACTGGACTTTACTTGGCTGCGACTGTGCGCGCTGCTCTCGGCTATCATCGCCGCCACATTCGCACTCGCCGACGATCCCCCACGCCCGGCCGACCCGGTGGAGCCTTCCATCTCGGCAGTGGATCGCGAGCATTGGTCGTTCCGGCCGCTGGTGCGCTCGGAAGTGCCGGCCGTGCGTGACGTCGCGTGGTGTCGCACTCCGATCGACCAGTTCATTCTGGCGCGGCTGGAGGCCGAAGGATTGACTCCCCTGCCCCAGGCTTCACGGTCGCTGCTGATCCGCCGTCTGAGTTTCGACCTGACCGGCCTCCCCCCTGCCCCGGAAGACATTGTCGCGTTCGTCGCAGACAAGGGAGAGGACGCCTACGACAAGGTTGTCGACCGGTTGCTGGGTTCCACTGCGTATGGCGAGCGCTGGGCGCAGCACTGGCTCGACCTTGTCCGATTCGCCGAAACCGACGGGTTCGAACACGACCTCGAACGCCCGAACGCCTGGCGCTACCGCGACTGGGTCATCGACGCGCTGAATGCCGATCTGCCCTACGACGAATTCGTCCGCGAGCAACTGGCCGGCGATGAGCTGCGTCCCGATGATGCCAGCGCCGTGATCGCCACCGGGTTCCTTCTGTGCGGGCCCGACATGCCCGACATCAACCTGCAGGAAGAGCGCCGGCACAATTTCCTGAACGACATGACGGGGACCGTCGGATCGGTGCTGCTGGGATTGCACATCGGCTGCGCACAGTGCCACGACCACAAATTCGATCCGGTCAGCCAGTACGATTTCTATCGCCTGCGGGCGTTTTTCGATCCCGTCGCGATCTTCAAAGACCATCCGCTGCCGCGCCCTCAGGGCAGCCCCGCGCCTCCCGAAACTCCGACACAGGCCCGGATTCGCGAACTGGCGGCAGAGGTTTTGGGGATGGAAGAGACTGCGCGCAAGAAATTAAAGCTTGAAAACCCCGACCTGCAACCGACCAAAGACGATCTAATGAAGGCGCTCTCGGACGACGATCGGCCGCGCTACGAGAAGGTTTCGGCGGAGCTTGGCGAGCTGAAGAAAACGTACAAGGCGCCCGAAATACCGCACGGCCGCACCGTGCAGGAACGCGCGAGCGATATCAAACCAAGCCGCCTCATCATCCGCGGAGACTTTCGGCGGGAAGGCCCGGAAGTGTCGCCTGCCTACTTGAGGATCGCGAATCGGGACGGCGCGGCGGTCGCGGCGCCCCCGGCCGATTCGGCCACCTCGCACCGCCGGCTGCAACTGGCCAACTGGATCACACGGCCCGACAACCCGCTGGCCCTGCGCGTCATCGTGAACCGCATCTGGCAGCACCATTTCGGCAGGGGGCTGGTCGAGTCGTCCAGCGATTTCGGGAAGATGGGGGCCGAGCCGTCGCATCCGCAGCTTCTCGACTGGTTAGCGACCGAGCTCCCGCGCCGGGGCTGGAGCCTGAAGCAACTGCACCGCATGATCGTCCGTTCGTCGGTCTATCGTCAGGTCAGCTTTCCGTCCGGGGCCGAAGGCCCTGGCAGTGGGAGCGCCGCGGCAGCGGCGAGCTGGGCGAAATCGCGGCAGGCCGACCCCGACAACCGCTGGCTGGCGCGCATGAACCGCCAGCGCCTCGAAGGCGAATCGATTCGCGATACGATGCTGGCGGCGGCCGGACGGCTCAGTCCGCGGCGCGGCGGTCCCGGCGTGCGGCCGCCGCTTCCGCCCGAGGTCACGGCGACCCTGCTGGCGAACCAGTGGAAGGTCAGCCCCGACGCCGAAGACCATCGCCGCCGGAGCATCTACCTGTTCGTCCGCCGCAACGTGCGCTATCCGCTGTTCGAAGCCTTCGACCGCCCGGATACGAACGCCAGTTGCCCGCGGCGAAATCGCTCGACGATCGCGCCGCAGGCGCTGATCCTGCTGAACTCGGAGTTCTCGCTGATCGCCGCGCGCGACCTGGCCGGGTTCGTGCTCGCAGGCGCCGGCGACTGCCGACCTTGCGTCGGTGGTGAGCTCGTAGGTCAGGCTGTGCCTGACGCAATCGGCTCGCGTCAAAACAAGGCAGGTTCTCGGCCAACAATTTGGACCTGCTACTGATTTGCGGTGCGACTGCGTCCAAGATCATCTGTGCAAATCTGAGAAATCTGTGGATTGTGTTTTCGTAGAACCTATTTCGCGTCTTTTGCGTATTTCGTGGTTTCTCACTCGTCGTCGGCGACCCTCGTTGGCGCTTCGGGTTGGTGTGGTGATCACGCGGACCTGGGGTGCTGCCAACCCGCGACGAGGAACTCGATGAACTGATTCGCGGCGGCTGAGCGCCGTTCGCCGCGCCGCGTAAGGATGCCCGAGTGAATCGGGCGGATCTGGTGCCCCAGGGGCACCACCCCCACGCGCCGTCCGCGCGTCACGCCGCCGCTCGACATCAGGGGCACGATCGACACCCCCAGCCCGGCTTCGACCATCCGCACGATGATCTCGGTGTTGGTGGCCTCCATATCGACCCGCGGCGACAGCCCTTCGGCGTGAAACGCCTCCATAATGTGCAGCCGCCCGGTGGATCCGCGCTCGAACAGTATCAGCGGCAGGTCGACGAGCTGTTTCAAGTGCAGCCGCCGGCGCGCCAGCAACGGATGCCTGGGCGGTGCGATCAGGCTCCATTCCATCGAAAACAGGTGCGTGTAGTCGAGGGCCGACGACGATTCATACGGGGCCGCCACTCCCACTTCCAACTCAGGATCGTTGAGCAGGTCGTTCTCGATTTCTTCTTCGATGCGATTGGAGAGCCGCACCTGCATGTGAGGATTTGCCAGGTGAAACCGACGCACGGCGTCGATCATCACGTACAGGATCAGATACTGCGTCGCCGCGACGTGAATCACTCGCCGCGCGTCGGCGACCGAGAACAGGTCGGTGAGCTCGAGGGCCCGTTCCAGAAACGCCGTGGCGTGCGGCAGGAAGCGGCGCCCGTCCTGCGTGAGGGGCGAGTGGCGCT
>JACQFH010000439.1 GCA_016200145.1 Planctomycetia bacterium
TCGGCGGGGGATTTCTGTTTGTGTGCACGGGCTACAACGCACCGACCGTCATCGCCATTCGTCCGAAAGGCGCCGCGGGCGACGTCACCGAGACTCATGTCGCGTGGAAAGTGACGAAGGGGGCGCCGCACAATCCGTCGCCGCTGCTGGTTGACGACTCGCTGTATCTCGTCACGGACAAGGGCGTCGCGACCTGCCTCGAGGCCGCGACAGGCGTCCAGCGCTGGGAGAAACGGCTGGGCGGCGATTTCTCGGCCTCGCCGCTCTTCGCCGAGGGCCGAATCTACCTGCAAAGCGAGGGTGGTGAAGGCATCGTGCTCAAGGCCGGGCCGAACTATGAAGAGCTGGCTCGCAACCCGCTCAATGAACGGACACTCGCGTCATACGCCGTAGCCGACGGCGCCCTGTTCATCCGCTCAGAGGGGCACCTGGCGCGAATCCAGGAGAAATAAAGAAGCCCGCGCCGGATGATTCCGGCACGGGCATTGTGGTCGTGGGTTACTCTTCCAACACTTACCCTTTTTTCCGGTCTGGCCCGGGATTCGCCAGCTCCAGCCGGCCGCGTTCCCATGCGGCCGCATTCTCAGTCTTCGTCGTCCGATTCCGGCAACGGCAACGGCTGCGCCCCGGATTCGGTGACGGCGCCCATCAGTTCGCGTTCTTTCGGTCCGTGGTCGTAACAGTCGCGATCGTGCCACAGGGGCAATCCCGCGGCATATCGGGCCGAAAGCATCAGAACCTTTTCCTCCGTGCCAGGCTTGGCCTTCGTCGACTTTACAGGGTTGATCCCCATGGCTAGGAATTCCTCAATGTCTAATGTTTCGCCGGTTTCATCCAGATCGTAGTCCAGATTGCCCACAATATTCTCGACGTCGTCTTCAATTTCCACCGCACTCATTGTCGCTTGCTCTCCCTCAAAAAAAACTGATTTGGAACACCAACTCTCACAATACTTGACAGCCTCCCGCCGCTTAATGATTTCCACAAATTCATGCTGCGTTCCCGCCGTTCGAGGCCCTCTTGGCCCAGCCGATTTCGCAGCAGCAATCACCCCAGGAATGGAGCGCACGCTAGCCGCAAATTCGATCGGGAAACGGGACGTACAACACAGGCAGGAGTCAGGCAGGACAGCACTCAATTTTGAGCTAAATTTTTTTGATTTTTTTGCGAAAAGTCAACAAAAAAATCGAGAATTTTGCCAAGAACGGGTCGAGCGTTCGATCCCCAGAATCTGGGCCGCGTGCGATTTGTTCCAGCTCGCGCGATCGAGAACCGCCAGAATGTGCTGTTGCTCCAGCGCTTCCAGCGTGATGTCCCCGAATCCCCCAGCGGGGTGTGCAGCCGCCAAACGCTGGTCTTCGCTCCCTCCCAGCCCGGAGACTTGAATGTCGGAGGCACCGACCATTTCGCCGGTACACAGAATGACGGCACGTTCGACCGTATTCTGAAGTTCCCGCACGTTTCCGGGCCAGTTGTAGGCAATCAGCTTTTCGAGCGCGGCGGGAGTGAAGTCCCTGACGTTGCGGCCTGTTTTTGCCGCGAATCCCTGCAGAAAATGCTTTGCCAGGACTTCGGCGTCTTCCAACCGGTCTCGCAGAGGATCGACGACGATTTCCACGACGTGCAGGCGGAAGTACAGGTCTTTGCGGAAGTTCCCCCCCTCGACGGCGCGTTCCAGGTCGCGGTTGGTGGCGGCCACGACCCGCACGTCGACCTGAATCGGCGTGTTCCCCCCCACGCGCTCGAACGGATGCCCCTCGAGGACGCGCAGGAACTTGGCTTGAATGCCGGGCCCCATTTCTCCCACTTCGTCGAGGAATATTGTTCCTTTATGCGCCTGCTCGAACTTGCCGATCTTGCGGCTGGTCGCGCCGGTGAATGAACCCTTTTCGTGGCCGAACAGCTCGCTTTCGAGCAGGCTCTCGGTCAGCGCAGCACAGTTCATGCACACAAAGGAACCGTTTCGACGCCGGCTCGTGAAATGAATGGCGCGGGCCACCAGCTCTTTACCGACACCACTTTCCCCGCGAATCAGGACCGTGGCATCGGTGGGAGCGATTCTGGCGATCTTGTCTTTGAGCTGCTGCATCAGGACGCTCGTCCCCACCAGCTCGCTTTCGATTCCCAGTTGCTCTCGCAGCTTCAGGTTTTCGTTGCGGACCTTGGCCAGCCCGTCGGCCAGTTTTTCCTGGCGCAGCAGGTTGTCGAGCGCCCCGGCGCACTGGTCGGCCACGGCCAGCGTGTAGACCAGGTCGTCGTGTTCCAGCTTGATTTCGGGGTTGGTCGAATACAGGTGGATCAGTCCATAGATCTTCTTGCCGAGGCGAATCGGGGCGCAGATCACGCTCTTGGCGTGAATTTCACCCAGGCTGTCGCGGTTGACGAGCAGGCTGTCGTCGGCGACGTCGCGCGCCAGAATGGCCTCGCGACTTTTGAGCACCGTCGTCGACAGGTATTCCGAAACCTTCTGGTACGGCCGCTCTCCGCTTGAACGGTACGCGACCAGCGTCAGCTCGCCCGGGTCTTCCCCCGATTCCACCGGGTTGGGCAACAGCAGCAGCGCCCCGATATCGGCGCTCGTCCCCGAGCCAAGGCCCTTCAGCACCGCATCCGCAAGCTGCTTCGAGTTGTTGGCCCCCCCCATATCGAGAGCCAGGCGGTAGAGCTGCGCCAACTCGCGGCTTGTACGGTCGCGCCCCATCGACTCGGCGCGCCGACCGTCGACGAACGGGTTCTCGGCCTCGCGGTGCAGAATCGTCGGTTCCGTTGAGGGCGGAACCATTTCGAGCACGTCGAGAGTCTGCGCGCCGGCGTCGATCTCGTTCGCCGGCGTCTCGCCCATCGTCCGCGGAAAGGCCTGTGACAGGTCGTACGTGAACGCCAGCTCGCACGTGCCGATTTCAATCACTTCGCCCGGCTTCAGCTCCGCCTCGCCTTCGACCGGTTCGCCCCCGAGCAGCGTTCCGTTTCGGCTCTGCAGGTCACGGATCTTCCAGGTCGTTCCGTTCTGAAAGACCTCGCAATGGTAACGGCTGCAGACTTCATCGTGGACGACGATTCGGTTCGTCGGCGCCCGGCCGATGGTCATCACGTGTCCCGGGGTCAACCGGTAGACGTCTCGCCACTTGTTGCCTTCCCGGACTACCAGATACGCAATCATTGGCGCTTGTTGATGAGAAAGGCTCGCGGCGCGGTGGATTCGGCCCACAAATTCGCAGCGAAATGCCTCAACCCCCATTATATCGGGCCGCGGGGAAAACCGAAATCAAGTTCCGGCCGGTTCGGCCGCCGCGTCGGCCAGCGCGATGCTGAATTCGACAGAGTCCGGGCAATTCCCGGATCGGCCCGGACGCCTGCCGATTTCAGTGACTTTCAGGAATCATTGCCGCACTCGACCTTGAAATCGGGTCGGTCATGGCGCATGCTAGAGAGGACAGTGCGTGTACGAATTGCCTGGATTTCGGCCGCCGTCAGAACGACGGCGTCGCCGGGCTGCCGGGTGACGGGCAATTCATGACGGTAAACCGTCGCACGCCGGCCGCCCTGCAGCCTGGGCCATCTCCGGCGGCTCCGCCATCGCCGACCGTTCACCACGAAAAAATTCAGAAAGCGATCATGCCTCCGTGGCCCGGTGGACCCTGCCCCGCATGCGGCGAGGACATGCCCGAACGGATGATTCATTGCGCGAATTGCCGCACCCTGCTCAATACCGATCTCGAACCCGACAGCGTCGAGATCCCGGAATTCGTGCCTCTGCAGGAGATCGACAACTTGCCCGAGCTTCCCATCCGGGGCTTCTATGTGGTTTGCCCCCAGTGCAGTCGTGAGCTGCGGGTCAACCGCAAGTTTGCTAATAAACAGGTGACCTGCAAGCACTGCTCGGGGGGGTTCCTGCTGGAATTTGGTGACGGGAAGATCGAAAAAGTGGGCGTCTACCTGTATTGCCCGCATTGTGCCGAACGCCTGCGGATGTCGTGCAAATACGTCGGCGTCAAAGTCGCCTGCAAAGCCTGCTCGGGCAAGCTGACTGCCGTCGAGTAGCCGTTACCGGGCGCCTTTTCCCGTTTCGTACTGTTCGGGAAACGGAACGTGTTTCAGCTCGTCGTCGTCGCGCGAACTCCCCGTGCTGACGGCAGCTGGGAAATTCCCGCCGGCTTTGCGGGCGCCGCCAGGCGTCCTCGATCCCGCGGGCTCGTCGGCCGTCAGAGGTCCGATGCCCGAATCTCCCGCACGCGACTGGTACAGTTTTCCCTGCCCGTCGAACAGCAGCGCCACGTTGATATGCCAGCGCTGGCCGTTCGGCCGGTTCCAGAGGGACAGATAGTAGATCGAATTCTTCTGCCCCGGCGAGAACTCGATCCCTGCCTCTTTCAGGCGGCGCTCGGCCTCGGCCCGCGTCGAGCCGCGCGGCACGACTTCCAGCACGGCCTGCTGCTGCTGCTCGATCGAGAGCGGGCATTCGACAAGCTTCGTGCCCGGCGACGCGCACCCGGCGAGCACCGCACACAGCCAAGCCGAGGCAGCAACCCGGAGCGCGCGCCCTCTCCCCTGCCCCGCCTTTTGAATCCTGTCCCGGTCCATGGTCGCGCGCGCCCTTCCCGGCACACAGTTTGCCGATTTTCGGCCGGATTCCTATGCCGTTTTGGCGAACCTGTCAATGGGAACCCCTTGTAGGTCAGGCTTTCCAGCCTGACTGCGCTGCGTCTCCGCCGAAGGAGTATTGCCAGTCGGCCCATAACGTTCGCGTCCACAGGGAATGTTCCCAACTCGAGACGCCGCGCCCGGGGCCGGTATTCGTGAGATTCGTGCGGTACCCGATTGCCGTCAGCCTGGAAAGGCTGACCTACTTCAGGCTTTCCAGCCCGACAGGCTAGAACTGCCGCAGGAAGCGCACGTCGTTCGAGGTGAACAGGCGGATGTCGCGGATGCCGTAGCGGCGCATGCAGAAGCGTTCGACCCCCAGGCCGAAGGCGAAACCGCTGACCCGGTCGGGGTCATATCCCACCGAAGACAACACGTGAGGGTCGACCATTCCCGCGCCGCCGATTTCGAGCCAGGGCTTGTTCGGCTCGTTCCAGCTCATGTCGACTTCCACCGAGGGCTCGGTGAACGGAAAGAACGAGGGGCGAAATCGGATGTGAACGTCGTGACCCAGATAGGCGCGGGCGAACAGTCGCAATACGGTTTTCAATTCGGCCATCGTGACCGACTCGCCGACCATCAAGCCTTCCATCTGGTGGAACATGCACGAATGCGTGGCGTCGATCGTATCGGGCCGGTAGACGCGCCCCACTGAGATGATTCGCACAGGCGGCCGTACTTTTTCCATCACGCGAATCTGCACCGTCGACGTCTGGCTCCGCAGCAGCTTCGGCCCGGAACCGGTCGCCACGCCCGCCGCCGCCAGGTAGAAATTGTCGAGCGGATCGCGGGCGGGATGGTCGAGAGGAATATTCAGGGCTTCGAAGTTATGAAATTCGTCTTCGATCTCGGGGCCGTCGGCCGCCGTAAATCCGAAGCGCCCCATGATGTCTTTGAATTCGTGAATCGTCTGCATCAGGGGGTGTCGGCGACCCAGGCTGCAGGGCGTCCCCGGCAGCGTGACGTCGAGGCCGCCCGCGGCCACGGCGGGGCGGTCCAAGGCGCGCTTCCGATCATCGAGAGCCGCGGTCACCCGCGTTTTCACTTCATTGAAGCGCTTGCCGACGACCGGCTTTTCGTCCTTGCCGACCTTCCCCAGCAGGGATTGCAGCTCTTTGAGCCGGCCCTGCCGGGCCCCGAGGTATTTGACCCTCACGGCCTCCAATGCCGTCGGATCGGCAGCGGCCGCAATCTCGTGAAGGGCCGCCTGCTCGAACTCATCGAGTTGCGCGATCGGGTCCATGAAATCCAGCGGCGTAGGTCCAACGCGTGCCGTCAGGCCCTGGCGGGCGCAGCCGATTGCGCAATCTTGACCAGCTCATCGAACAGATGCGGGCTGTGAATCGCCAGTTCGGACAGGGACTTGCGATTGAGCTCCACGTTGGCGAGCGCCAGGCCGTGAATGAACTGCGAATAGCGGATGCCGCGGGCCCGGCAGGCCGCCGTCACGCGCGTGATCCACAGCGCGCGGAATTCCCGCTTCTTGTAGCGCCGATCGCGGAAGGCGAAGGCCCGGGCGCGGAACAGCGTCTCGGTCGCCATCTTCACGAGCTTGCCGCGGGCGGCGTAATTCCCTTTGACTTCGCGAAACAGCCGCTTGCGGGCGCGGCGGCGTGCATGACCTTTTCTGGCTCTCATGGCTCCAACCTGTCGTATCTCGAATTCTGCTTGACACCGCCGCGCATTCGTGCGGATTCATCCGGCTGACTTACAGTCCCGGCGCCAACCCCTCGCGAATCGTCTTGGCCCAGACCCCGCCGATCACGGCGTCGTGACGCAACTGGCGTTTGCGCTTCGACGTTTTGCCGCTCAACAGGTGGCCGCGACCTCGCTTGCGGTGCTTGACCTTCCCCGTGGCGGTCAGCTTGTACCGCTTCTTCATTCCCTTATGTGTCTTCTGCTTGGGCATTTTGCGTCGTTTCCCGTTCGTAAAACGCTCCCCCGCGCGGAGGTGGCGACGGCGGAGCGAAAGGAAAAGATTATAGCGGCGCAGGGCCGCGCTTGACCAGCCCCAGCGGCGCCTGCGCACCCCTTATTTGGGGATCAGAACGGCCGTCATGTTGCGGCCTTCCATCGACGGGGGCTTTTCAATCTTCGCGATATCTTCCAGCGACGCGATGACCTCGAGAATCATTTCGCGCCCGCGATCGACGTGCGCCATTTCCCGCCCTTTGAACATGATCGTCACTTTGACTTTGTCTCGATCGGTGAGGAACCCGCGCGCCTGCTTCACCTTGAAATCGACGTCATGCTCGCCCGTTTTCGGCCGCAGTCGGATTTCCTTCAGGTGCACCTGATGCGTCTTCGCGCTTTTCGCCTGCTTCCTCTTTTGCTCGTACTTGAACTTGCCGAAGTCCATGATACGGCACACCGGCGGCCGCTGGTCGGGCGCTACCTCGACCAGATCGAGGCCAGACTGGCGGGCCTGCTCCAATGCGTCGGACGTCGCCAGCACTCCGAGCTGTTCATTATTCTGCCCCACCACGCGAATCGGGGAAATGCGGATTTGTTCGTTAATCCGATGCGTCGCTTCGATCTCTGAAACCCTTTCCTGCAGGAACTTGGGAACATCAGTCCATTAAGATTCTTACTTGTATCCACCCTGCGCCGCTCCGTCAATCAACGCTGACCGAAGGTGGTGTCCGAATCTGACGCGGCAGCGCGGGGGTGCCCCGGCTGCCTGGGCACCGCCGGGCCACAACACTTCCAAATCAGGACACCACAGGCTATCGGGCAACTACTTCCCGGCCGCCTTCGGCGTCCCTGCGCCGACGTTGCCGTCGGAGAGCTTGCGCTCGACCAGTTCCTGGGGCGGCACGACCGGCTGGCCGATCCGCACGGCTTTGTGCCCCTTGACGAGTCCTGCGAAGCCATAGAACTTCGGACGGCCCTCCACGCACACTTCCAGCGGTTTGTGGCAATCGTTCTCGGTGACGATCGTATCGCCCACGGCCAGGCCGATCAGTTCGCCTGCCGTCAGCCGCGTTCCCGCCAGGTACACGACCATTTCCACGCCGGCATTCGCCACGCCGGTCTCGAGATTCAGCACCTGTCGTCGATCCGGCTGCTTCTGCGAATACGACGACCAGGTGTTGGCCGACAGCTTACCCGCCAGGGGCTCGATCGTATTGAACGGAATGCACAGATTCATGATCCCCCGCGTCTCGCCCAATGACACTTCGAAACTGACGAGCACGATGACTTCGTTGGGAGGCACAATCTGCACAAGCTGGGGGTTGCTCTCGACCTGGGTGACTCTGAGTTTCAGTTCACAGACGTTGGCCCAGGCATTGCCCAGCGCCTTGATCGCGAGGTCGGTAATCCGCGCCACGAGCCGCAGTTCGATTTCGGTGAGCGGCCGCCGCGGCGGCGAGCTTTGCGAGGGCGCCCGACCGCCCCCCAGCAGGCGATCGAGGATCGGAAAAATGATCGAAGGATTGAGGTCCAGGATAATATGGCCGTCGAGGGGCTCGGCCTTGAGCAGGTTGAAGCACGTCGGGTTTTCGAGGCTGTAGACGAATTCGCTGTAGGTCAACTGGTCGACGCTGATCAGCTTGACCTCGACGATCGCCCGCACGAGGCCCGAAAGATCGGCGCCGAATTCGCGGCTGAAGCCTTCGTGCACCGCCTGAAACGTCCGCATCTGCTCTTTGCTGACGCGCTCGGGGCGTTTGAAGTCGTAAACGCTGATCTGGGCGCCAGACTCTTCGCTGCCGCGGGCTTCGGGCTGCTGCGAATGTCCGCCGCCCGTTCCGGGGTCGAGCGCTGCCAGCAGGGATTCCACTTCCGATTGACTGAGTACGTCTGCCATCCGTGGCCTCGACTGTGTGAATCGTCGAACAGGTCCTAGGTCCGCACGTGGCCCGCGCCGCGCACCACGTATTTGTAGCTGGTGAGCTGCTCGACACCCACCGGACCGCTCGCATGGAAGCGGTCGGTGGAAAT
>JACQFH010000440.1 GCA_016200145.1 Planctomycetia bacterium
CGCCGTGGCTTGCAAAGTTTGTCCTGGTTTCTCCTGAGCCAGCCTGACCGCCGCCAGCTTCCGCAGCTCTTCGTACACCAACGGCAAAAGCTGCGAGGCTGCCGCCGGATCACCCCGCTCGATGACCGAGAGAATACGGGTGACGTCGCTCATGTCGGCCCAAAAGCGGTCGGGAGAGGTAGAGCCCGGGGAAATTATCAAGCCCCAGTATACACCACAGTTCGTGACCGATCTGCCCCGTTCAAGCCGACTCAAACCATTTTTCGCCCGGCTTGGCGTATTTGCGGGCGACGGGCTCGTTGAGTTCGCAGCCCAGGCCCGGCGCGCTCGTCATCGGGATGCGGCCCTGCTTGATCACGGGGCCGGGGACGTCGGCGCGGACGATCAGGTCACTCCAGAACGGGACGTCGGAGCCGTGGAATTCCAGGGCCACGAAATTGGGGAGCGTGGCGCAGACATGAGCGCTGGCCATGGACCCCAGCGGCGATGAAATATTGTGCGGCGCGAAGCGGATCCCCTGCATCTCAGCCAGTTCGCCGATCCGTTTGCATTCCAGCATGCCGCCGGACTTCTGGATGTCGGGGGCCACGATGTCGCAGCCGCGGTGCGTGATCAGGTCCCAGAACCCGTGCCTCCGGTTGAGGTTCTCCCCCGTCAGAATGGGGACGATGCCCAGTGCACGGATCTCGGCCACGTCGCGGAAGTTTTCGGGGGGGCACGGGTCTTCGAACCACAGCAGGTTGCACGGCGCCAGGGCCCGCGCGATGCGGATGGCTTCGGTGGGGGCGAATCGCCAGTGGCAGTCGACCGTCAGATCGACCGTGTCGCCAGCACCTTCGCGCGCCGCCTTGACGCAGGCGACCATGCGGTCCATCTCGGCGTTCGTCAGCGGCCGGTTCAGCTCATCGCCCGTTCCCACGACGATCGAGTCGATGTCGAACTTCATGGCGTCGAAACCCGCGGAGACCATCTGCCGGGCCCGGTTGAAGTACATCTCGGGCTCGTAACGTTCTTCATGCTGCGGCTTGCCGGCCAGCGCCGCCTTGAGCCAGGCCGGCTCACGGGCTTCGAGCATCGTGTCCCAGCTTTCGGTGTTGTCGCCGGCGTGGCAATCGACGTAGATCCGCACCTCGTCGCGCACCTTGCCCCCCAGAAACTGCCAGCAGGGAACCTTGTAGCTCTTCCCCACCAGGTCCCACAGCGCCGTTTCGATGCCGCTGATGGCATTGTACAGATACCCGGCGACGGCGCCGGCCCCCGAACCCTTGCGCCACAGAAGCCGGGCGATGCGATCGACTTCGCACGCATCGCGGCCGATGAGTAATGGAAAAATGTCGCGGAGCGCCGCCGACAGTCCCGGCGCGAAGAAGCACTCGCCCGTGCCGTACACGCCGTTGTCGGCCCAGATGCGGACATAAGTGTAATCGTAATTGGCTTCGACGACGGCCGTCGCACAACGGGTGATCTTCACGGTGCAGCCTCGGGATGAATTATGAACGGGTTCAAATTGGACGTTTTGGCCGATGATACGCAGAAACGCATCGCCGTGCGACGCTGGCGGAGGTCGTGCCTGCTTGGCGGAGCTTCGCTTCCGATGCGGGGATTATGCTCATTTCGGTTCCAGGGGCGCGCTTCGTCGTTTAACCGCGACCCGAAGGGGAGCGCGTATCGATCGCCTCGGATCATTGATTGCCGAATTGCAGCATCCGTGGACGCACAGCCAAAAGCGTCTGCCAGCAGTCTGCGGTACGCGCTTCCCTACGGGGCGCGGTTAAACGACCTCGCAACCGACCTGCGGGTTTGGTATCGCGGACTCCGGTTGCAAGGTCCCGCCCGGCAGGCGGGACCTACTCGTCCAGCGGATAGATTGGCCGGCGGACGTGGCGGAAGGGGAAGGTCTGGAGGTTGCTCGAACACGGGCCGGGGGTTTCCACGGTGTAATGCGCGCCGGCGATCGGGTCGTAGACGCGCCGATGCGCCACGGCCGCCTTGACGGCGATCACCGACAGCTTTTCCGGCTCGATTCCCTGGCTGCGCCATTGCCCGAGGTCGAATGGCGGCGTCTTGTGGGTCGTGAGCAGGATCGTCACGCCCCGGTGTCGCACGACGGCACAGGGGCCCATGTCGAACTTGCTGCCGCACATCGACGCCAGGTGACTGTGCGGGTCTTCCAGCGCAAAACGCCCGTCGCTGCGCGAGACGAACTCGAATTCGGCCTGGAACGGTCCGTCGCCAAACCCAGCGCCGCGTCCTCCAATCGCCAGAGTCACGCGTTCACCCGGCCGGGTGGCGCCCAGTGCAGCCACGGCCTGGGGATCGTTGATCGCGACGGCCGCGTTATCGATCCCCGCGTTCACGAGCGCGCGGAGCAGGTCGACGCCGTCGCCAGGGGCGCCGCCGCCAATGTTGTCGGAGGGTTCTGCCAGGACGATCGGCTTCGCGAAACCAGCCTGCGAGCCCCCGACGTGAGTCGGGGGGTGCGATTCTCTGGAACCGGATTTGATTCGCGCGAGCACCTGGTCCAGCGGATCTTCCCGGACATTCCCCAGCGCGCGGTTCGCGACCGTCCACTCCGAGAGTTCTTCGAGCTCGGCCCGCGCATACCGCGGCTCGCCCAGCGTAACAGCCGTGAAACTGACGCCCGTATCGGGCATGTCGGCGAACGAAAACCCGGCGAACACATTGACCGCCAGAATCTCTTCATGCACTTCTTCGATCTGACGGGCCATCGCTTCGAGCGTTTTCATGGGATCGAACGCCGTCCCCGTTCCCGTCGGCGGCCACATCACGGCCGGGCGCTCCCAGACGGTCGTCGGTCGTTCGCCCGTTCGCATCAGGCGATCGAGAATCAGCGCCCCGTCGCGAGCCGCGGCACAGGCGTCTGCATGCGGGTTCTGCCGGTAGGCCACGAACCCGTGGCTGTTGAGCGCCATTTTGGCGGTGCAGTTTCCGTGCAGGTCGAGCACTCCGCACACGGGCACTTCATCGCCCATGCGCTTCCGCAGTCGCTCCAGGATCTCCCCTTCGACATCGAGCAGTGACTGAGAGACCATCGCCCCGTGCAGGACGAGACACACGCCGTCGATGCCGCGCCCTTCTTCGCGATCGATTGTCGCCAACACGTCGTTCCAGAACAGATCGAAGACCCGGTCCTCGACGACAGGCCCCGGCGTGGCCCTGAGGTCGATGACCGGAATAATGTCCCAGCCTTGCGATTTAGCCACGTCGAGTGTGCCCCCCAGGGGCGAGCCGTCCCCCTCGGCAGACAGCAGTTTGTCGCCGCGCCGCAAGTCAAAATCCTCGAGCGCAGTCCTGCCTGCGAGGAACGTGTGCGTCTCGTGAAACAAACCGGCAATGAGAACGCGATGTGGCATCGGAAATGGCTTGAGACTTGAGGTGGCGAAACAGAGTACTGAGTACTCAGTACTAAGTACTCAGTACTTCATACGCCGTGGCGACACAGCGTTCAATATCTTGCGTCGTATGCGCTGCCGAAATGTACCACAATCCTCTGCCGATCAGGCGGATGCCTTTGTCCTGCATGGCTGCGACGAAGGCGGCATAGCGCGGTTTGTCGTACGTCAGCGTTTCGCGAAAGTCGCGGACTTTGTCGAGCGGCGTGAAACCGGTGTGAAACATCGGGCCGGGCCCCTGCACGAGCAGCGGACGGCCCGCGCGCCTCGACGCGTCGCGCAGCCCTTCCATCAGTTGGCGTCCCAGCTCGAACAGGCGCGGATGCACGGCTTCGCCTTCGAGTACGTCGAGCGTCGCCTGCGCGGCGGCGATGCTCGGATTTCCCGAGTTCATCGTGCCGGCATGAATCACGGTGCCATCGGCGATTTTTTCCATGAACCGCCGCTTGCCCGCCAGGACGCTGATCGGGTAGCCGCTGGCCATGGCTTTGCCGAACACGCCCACATCAGGCGTCACGCCGTAATGCCGCTGCGCTCCGCCCAGCCCCAGGCGGAATCCCGTAATGACCTCGTCAAAGATCAGGACGATTCCATGCCGGTCGCACAGCTCCCTCAGCCCCTGCAGGAATCCGGGAGCCGGCTCGATGCAGCCACTGTTGCACATGATCGGCTCGGTGATAATCGCTGCGATCTCGGCGTGGCGGTTGGCCAGCACGCGCTCGACGAGCGCGAGGTTGTTCCAGGGAAGGACCAGGCACTGGTTTTCGATGTCGGCAGGCAAACCGGCCGTCCAGCGAACGGGGGTGGGATGGTCGTAGTCGCCCAGGGCTGCCAGCGACGGCGCTGAAATGCCGACGGCCACGTTGTCGAACCAGCCATGATAGTGGCCTTCGAACCGCAGGAATTTCGGCCGACCGGTGACGGCCCGCGCCAAACGCAGAGCTGCATGATCCGATTCCGATCCCGACAGACTGAATCGGATCAGCTCGGCACACGGGATCAGTTGCTGCAGCCGTTCTGCCAGTTCGAGTTCCCGCAGATGCTGGCCGGCGAACAACTGGCCTTCGGAACTGGCACGCGCCACTTCCGCGAGCACGCGCGGATGAGAATGTCCGAGAATCAGCGGTCCCTGGCTCAATGTGAAATCGAGGAACACATTGC
>JACQFH010000441.1 GCA_016200145.1 Planctomycetia bacterium
CTGGCGATGGTTCTGATCACAGTGATGCTGTACCTGGCGTTCTATTCGCTGCTCGATGCCGTATTGGTGTTCGCGAATGTCGTCGCCATGTCGCTGGGGGGCGTCTGGACGCTGCTCTTGACGGGGCTCAACTTCAACGTCTCGGCGGCCGTGGGGTTCATTTCGATTCTGGGCGTCGCCGTGCTCGAAGGGATGATTCTCGTGGCGTCATACAATTCGCTGCGCGCCGTGCGCGTGCCGCTCTACGACTCGCTCATCAAGGGGACCGAACGCCGCATCCGCCCGGTAATCATGACCGCGCTCACGGCCATTCTCGGGCTGATCCCCGCGGCCTTCTCGGACAAAATCGGATCGGAATCGCAGAAGCCCCTGGCCATCGTCGTGGTCGGTGGCATGATCGGGACGATCGTGTTCTTCAACCTGGTCCCCGTTCTCTACAGCTTCTACGGGCACCGCGAGCCGCACGCCCGCGCCGGCGAGATGGCGCACTAAGAACGGCGGAGGAATCGCCTGTCGAAAATCATTTGACTTGCCGAATTGCCGAGCTAACCTATCGTGGCGGATCATGTTGCGTGCGGAGACGTCTCTAGTCGGGCCATGTATGAGCCGACATGCACGGACCCCCTCTTGCGCGGTGTGAATCTCGCGATCTTTGCATCGAGCATTTTCTGGTACAGAGTTTCTCAATTCGTTTCTTCCGTCGGGAAACCAATGTTTCTGTTTTCAAGCCGCAAACGGTCAGTTGACGCGGTCCAGTTGCAGATTCGCCGTCTCCTCGATTTGACCCTGGAACGTCGGTTTGGCGATGCTGATTCGCGCAGGCGATCGGGACGGTACGAACGATCTCTGCCGGTGCTGCTCGCACCGTGGCAGAACGGCTCACCGATTGCCGATGATGCCGTCTTCGCGATCACCGAGAATATCTCGCATTCCGGCGTCGCCGTGATCCTGACGCAGCCGTTCCGGTTTCCTCATTTGTGCCTGGGCATTTCGACTCCGAATGACTCGGAGGCCAGTCTGTGTTTTTTTCTTGGCGACTGCAAACACCAGGCGCCGCTCGGCGGAGGCTTTTGGAGCCTGGGAATCGAATTGACCGACTGCGCTTCGGAAAGCTGCCCGCAAAAGCTCATTTCGCTCAAAAGACTTGCCGAAGGCCTCCATCCCGGCGCCGTTGAGGCGGTCTGCGTTTGAGAGCCTGGTCAGGCGCGATTTCAGGAATCGCAGACCCATTGCCAGGATTGCTCGCTTCAGCGACGCGCTTCAATCAACGGGCCGCAGGTGTCGGGCAGTAGATCGGCGCGGCGATGGACGGCGTGTCGCTGCGGGAGGTCGCCGCGCGCCGGGCGGCAACGCTGGCGCCCAATGCGCAATCGATCGCCACCAGCAGACACACGAGGGGACACACCCAGATAAATCCGGCCTCCGGCGTCAGCCAGCAACAGAATTCGTGACCGCCGACGACCGCGATGGCCGCCGCGAGCACGAGTGCCGCCCGGAATCGCCGTTGTTCCACGAGCCAGGCGCGCACGCACTGAATCGCCAGCACCGGCGCGAGCAGGACGTAAGTGTTGTTTTCCGTGCGCGGATTGAACAGCAATAGATAAGTGGTCGCGAGCGACAGAATCGTAAGCCAGCCCGGTTCGCGACTCGATTCATTCCGCAGTTCGTCCCCGGCGGCGGTCTGGTCGCAGACTTGCCGGCACAGAATCCACACCCCTGCGGCAGCCGCAACTCGTAACATCGGCTGCCAGCCCGCCGGGACTGGCCACCCCGCCAGGTGCGATAACGAGAATAGCTGTGCCCATTCAGGAGCCAATCCGACTTTCGCGGCCTGGTCCATCATCGACACGGCCGCAACGTACTGCTGGTTGACGTAGGCCATATCCTGAGTGGCATACGGTGCCGCCGCAAACAGGATCAGCCCCAGCACCACGCGACCGCGAAGTGGCGCGTAAAGCGCCGACGCGAGCAACAGCAGGACGGCCGCCAACGGTTTGAACGCCAGAGCCGCAATCAGGAACGCGGCAGCGGTCCACCAGTTGCGCCGCACCACCGCGCCGAGCGCGAGCATCGAGAGCCCGGCCATCGCCAGGGTGGCTTGCCCGCTGTATGCACACGTCCACGTTTTCGGCAGGACGAGCAGGGTGACGAGCGGAAAGAACTCGACCTGGTTGCCAGCGCCCGCCAGTTGTGACAGCCGGAACACTCCCAGCGCAAACAAGCCGACGGTGACCAGGCGCCAGGCGATTTGCTCGCCGGCGCCATTCAGAAGATAGAAGGGCGTGTAGACGATCGCCGACTGGGGCAGATAGATAAACCCCCCTTCGACGCCGTACAGATCGGTGCGCTCGAACCAGCATTGTGCTCCGCGCGCATAAGCGTGGTTGACCGGCAGGCCGGTCTCTTTGCAGAAGAACACCAGGCATACGGCCGCAAAAAATCCTGCCCACGTGAACCACGTCAGGCGAATGGCGCATTCGTTCGGCGCGGTGGCAATTCCACAGCAGAGCTGTTCGGACGGTGACGGCCCGGAGCGCATGAGAACGATCGCTTTCCCCCGAGTGAACTCGCCTTTCTCAAGGCGACGACCCCACGCCTGTGGCCATTCGGAAGCTCGAATGCACCGACAGATTGCCACCGGCACATCACCGAAAAACCTTCGTGCGGCAAAGGCCCCTCCCCGGTGTCACGGAAATTTAGCCACATACCAAGATTCTGGATAGACGAGTTTGTTCGGGCCGTCGACGAATTCGACCGGTGAACATGACTGCGCTCATGGCCTTCCGGGGCCCGATCCCCGCGGCGTTTTCGGACGAGATCGGGTCCGAATCGCAAAAGCCCCTGGCAATCGCCGTGGTCGGCGGCATGACCGGGACGATCGTGTTCTTCAACCTGGTCCCTGTCCTCTACAGCCTCTCGCGGCACCGCGAGCCGCACGCACGCGCCGGTGAGATGGCTCATTGATGCCAGCCGATGTACCCATTCCCCACGCCGGTCAAGTCGCCTGCGGCGCCTCGGGAGTGAATGCGACGTCATCGGTGGAGCGTTGCTTCGCCAGTGGGGGCACAAAGATGAGGTAAAACACTGGCGTGACGAAGAGCGTGAAGAGCGACGAACCGGTCAGCCCCCAGATAATGACGGTCGCCAGCGGTCGCTGCACATCCGAACCCAGAGTCGTGGCGTGCGCCGCCGGCCACAATCCCAGGATGGCCACCAGCGCGGTCATCAAGCTGGGGCGGAGCCTGTCGATTCGCCCGAGAATGATTGCTTTATCGACGGTGGCGCCCAGCAACCGGTATTTCGTGATCCCCTTGAACATCAGGACGCCGTCCATGATGGCGATGCCGAACAGCGTCGCAAAACCGACGCCGGTGGAAACGTTCAGATTCATGTCGCGGATGAACAGGGCCAGGGCCCCGCTGGCGAAGGCGAATGGAATCGGCAACAGCAAGACAAATGCCGCACGCAGCGACCCGAAGGCCACCACCAGCACCAGAAAGATGATTCCAATCGTGGTTGGAATCAGCTTCATAAAGTGCTTTTGGGCGCGGTCCAGATTTTCGAACATACCAAGCCATTTGATGCGATAGCCGGCGGGGACAGTAATCTCGCGTTTGAAGCGCAGTTGCGCTTCCTTAACGAAGCCCCCTTGATCCCTGCCGACAATGTCGCAGCGAACCGTCATCCGACGGCGACCGTCACCGCGGGCGATCAGCGTCTGGCCGTCGAGCACGTCGATCGTCGCGACTTGGGCGAGCGTCACCGGAATCCCGCCCGCGGAATAGACGAAGAGCTGCCCGACGGACTCGGGCGAATTCCTTGCTTCACGGTCGAGCCGCGCCACGATATCAAAGCGGCGCTCCTCGTCGTACAGCGTGCTGATCGGCTGCCCGCCGATGGCCATATTAACCAGCTTCATCACATCTTCGATACGGACATTGTAATGAGCGCACAATTGTCGATCGGGCTGAATCAACAATTGCGGTTGCGGCCCTTCCTGCTCGATATTGACATCAGTCGCACCGCGAATGTCCTTGATGAGGTCTACGGTTTGCCTTGCCATTTTGAGCAGCTCTTCAGAATCGAGGCCGCTGAATTCGACGGCGAGGTTGGCCGACGTGCCATTGGTATCTTCGGTGACACTGTCGATGATCGGCTGCGTGAAGTTGAACCGCGTCGTCGGGAACTCCTCGCGGTACCGCGCGCCGAGCGCGCTGATCAACTCCTGCTTCGTGCGGAATTGCTGCCAGTGCTCGCGCGGCCAGGGGCCAATCATCATCTCGACCCGGCTGGGCGGGAACGGATCGGTCCCTTCATCGTTTCGGCCCGTCTGCGCGACGGCGAATTTGATGTCCGGGAACTCCAGGGCAATTTCGCGAAGACGAGCGCCGAATTCGTGAGTTTGTTCCAGGGACGTGCCTTCGGGAAAGCTGGACCGCACCCACACGACGCCTTCATCGAGATACGGTAAAAACTCCGTGCCTAATCGGGGAACCAATTGCACGAGCACGAGAGCCAGGGCGACCACGGATGCAGTGGCAACTAGCCAGCGCGCCTTGAGCAGCATTCGCATCGCTGCGACGTAAGCGGGCGTGATCCAGCGGAGCACCGGATTTTCCCATTCCTCGTAGCCGTGTCGGAACAGAATCGTGGCGAGCACAGGCACCAGAACCAGAGCGAAAATCAACGCCCCCAGCAACGCGAAAAGGATCGTCAGGGCCATCGGTCGGAACAGCAGCCCCTCGATACTTGTCAGCGACAAGAGGGGCAAAAATGCCACCATGATCAGCAGTACCGAGATGAAGACCGGACGTTGCATGTCGAGCGCCGCGCTGCGGATCACGTCGAGCGTTGCAGTCCGTTCGCGATTGTGCGACTCGCCAAGGCGGCGCGCGATGTTCTCGGCCATGATCACCGATCCATCGACGATGATGCCGAAATCAATCGCCCCGATCGACAACAGGCCGATCGGGATGTGCGTCAAGTACATCAGCGACAACGCGAACATCAGCGAGAAGGGGATCGTCAGCGACACCAAAAGCGCCATCGACGGCCGGCCGAGAAACAGAATGAGCACCATCACGACCAACCCGATTCCCAACGAGACGCTGTGTGTGACCGTGTGCAGCGTGGCGTCAATCAGGAGCGTCCGATCGTAGTACGAGACGATTCGCACCCCCTTGGGCAATACGGTCTCATTCAGATCGCCGACCGCTTCCTGCACCCGCTCCAGAACCTGCGATGGATTTTCGCCCTTTCGCAGCAGTACGATGCCCTGAACCGATGGATCCTGACGATCTTTGCTGAAGATACCGTTCGGCACTTTCGTATCGATGGCGACCGAGGCCACGTCCTTCAGATAGATCGGCGTCCCTTCGATCGATTTGACAAAAATGTTGCGAATCTGTTCGAGGTTTTCGATTTGCCCCTTGCCGCGAACCACCAGCACCGCGGGTTCGCGTTCCACGGCAGCAAGCGGCAAGGTCACCAGTTCCGATACCCTGAGGCCCGTGGCGTAGAGGATCTCCAACAGGGTCGCCATGCGTCCATGATCGTCGTCGCGTTGCGACGCTGCGATCAGCCGATCGACTTCCGGGCGCGACAGCA
>JACQFH010000442.1 GCA_016200145.1 Planctomycetia bacterium
GCTCACCGAAAATGCGCCGTATCCGGATTGCCAATAGAAATCCTTTGTGCCCTCGGAGTGCTTCTTAACCCACAAAGACGACTCGGTCTTCATTTCTTCGATCAGCTTTGCAACGCTGATGGTGCGGGATAGACGACACAAGCAATGCAAATGATCTTCAACGATTCCGGTGATTAACGACGGGCATTCGATATTTTGCAGCGTCGTCACCATGTATCCCGTCAATTCACCGCGAAGCGCTGGAGATTTCAGAAACGGCGCTCGATGTTTCGTGCTAAATACGACGTGGATCAGGACATTCGCGAGTGATTGTGGCATGCATTTGCTCCGCGGTTAGAGAATTTCGCCCCGTTGGGGCTATCGCATCATTGCCGAAATGTACCCAGGGCTGGCGCCCTGGGCTATAGAATCTGGCCCCCTTGGGGCCATGTAGCCACTCTCGCGCGGATCTCGGTATCTCCACTTGTTACCTCGCAGCATGAAAGTGCCCGTCAGCTGTGGAGCGGGCCGGCGCTCGTAACTTAAGAACCGCGTACGCCGATCTCTGTCGCTGGCGTCTCGAACCCCCTAAGATGCGATCATGACTGCTTCCGCTACCGACGCCTGTTCGCATCATCCGCTGCCAGGGCTTGTCCCGACGGCCCGGCATACGATCGCGCGAGTCGTCGAGCAGGTGCGCATGGCACGCGACACCTACCGGCTGCGGATCGAGGCGCCCGAGCTGGCGCGGCAGGTGTTGCCCGGGCAATTTTTCATGATTCGATCGCCGGGTGTCACGAACCTGCTGCTGGGGCGACCGTTCGCTCTGTACGACGTGTGGACTGACGCGTCGGGCGCGCCGGCCGGAATCGACATCGCATACCTCGTCGTCGGGAAAATGACGGGCCTGATGGCGACGTGGGTTCCCGGCGACCGCGTCGAAGTCTGGGGGCCGCTCGGCAACGGCTTTCCGCCGGCCGACTGCGAACGGCTGCTGCTCGTTGCCGGCGGCATCGGCAACACGCCGTTTCCCGCGGTGGCCCGCGAAGCGCTGGGCCTGGCGCGCTACGGCAACCGCGCGCCGCAGGCCAAATTGCCCCGCGAAGCGGTGACTTTCTGTTACGGAGTGCGCTCGGCCGAGTACCTGGCGGGGCTGGAAGACTTCGCCGCGCTGGGGATTGATGTGCGCCTGGCAACCGACGACGGCACGCGCGGACACAAAGGCTTCGTCACCGAGCTTGTCGCCAATTTGCTGCAAGGCACCGATTCGCGCGGGTACCGGATCTACTGCTGCGGGCCGGAGCCGATGATGCACGCGGTGGCGAAGCTCACAGCACGGCACAATATTCCCTGCTGGCTGTCGCTGGAAACGCCGATGGCATGCGGCTTCGGCGCGTGCTTCAGTTGCGTGACGAAGGTCAAGCAGCCGTCCGGCGAATGGGACTACCGCCGCACCTGCGTCGAAGGCCCAATCTTCCACGCCGAACAGCTCGCGCTGTAGATTCTTGCAGTCATCTCGCTCCGCCGAGATGAGGTCTGTACCCGCCCGGCAATCCCCGCGTTCGAGCCACGCGCCGACTCGCGCGCAAATCTGGTTTCGACCTGCCGCCCCATTCGCCGCCCGGCCCGCAGGGCGAAGCGTTGATCGATTATGTGCCGTGCGAGGGACATCAATACCTCGTCTCGACGGAGCGAGACGACTACTCGCGCGGGCGGCTGCGGCCTTCAGTCTGGTAGCGGGCCAGGAGGGCCGTGAGACGGGCCACGACATCGGGCGATTCGAGCCACAGGTTGCGGGTTTCGCCGGGGTCGGTTTCGAGATCGTAGAGCTGGCCAGTCGGGCCGCCCGCGGCGGGCTGCTCGGTCTTCGGCTGCGAGAAACCGCCGGAGCCCAGGTGAGAAATCGCTTTCCATTTTCCCTGGCGGATCGCGAACGCGCCGTCGCCGCTGTGGTGGACCGTCGCTTCACGGACTGGCTTCTCTGGCATCGCGCCCAGGTAGAGGGGGAGCAGGTTGAAGCTGTCTTCCGCTGAATCATCGGGGAGCTTGCGACCGATGAGCGCGGCCATCGTCGCCGGCAGGTCGGTGTGGCAGATCGTTTCGGCGCAGGTCGATCCGGCGGGCGTGCGGACGGGCCAGCGCACAAGGTATGGCACTCGATGCCCCGCTTCCCAGCAATCGGCTTTCTGGCCGCGCCACGGGCCGTTGGGCTTATGGCCGCTGGCAGCAAACTGCGCGGGCAGCGGAATCGCGCCGTTGTCGCTGGTGAAGACGATCAGCGTGTTGTCGGCGAGCTTGCGCGCTTCGAGGGTCGCCAGCACGCGGCCGACGGCGGCGTCGGTCTGAGTCACGAAATCGCCGTATTCACCCAGCGCCGTGCTCCCCTGAAATTCGCCAGTGGGGACCCACGGCGTGTGGGGCGACGTAAGGGCTAAGTACAAGAAAAACGGGCGCTCGGCCGTCTGCGAGTGGATGAACACTTCGGCGCGCCGCGTCAGCTCGGGGAGCACGTCGCGATGTCGAAAGCCAGGAGCGGCCGGTCCTTCGCGCCAGAAGACGCCGTCGAAGTAATTCGACTTTGGGCTCTTCTCGGACTGGGCGGTCGGCAGCGCCAGCACGCGATCGTTCTCGACATACACGTAGGGTACCATGTCGAGTGACGCCGGGATGCCGAAGAACGAATCGAACCCGGCTTCGAGCGGTCCGGGGCGCAGGGTTTTCGCGAAATCGGTCTTCGCGTCTGAACCCAGGCCCAGATGCCATTTGCCGATCGCCGCCGTCGCGTAGCCCTTGCCTTTGAAGAGGCGGGCCAGCGTGAGCCGTCCCTCTTCGATGAGCGCGGGGGAATCTCCGATGAGCGTGCCTCGTTTCAGTCGCGTCCGCCAGGCGTAGCGTCCGGTGAGCAGGCCGTACCGCGTGGGGGTACAGACGGCCGAGGTGGAATGCGCGTCGGTGAATCGCATCCCCTCGCGCGCCAGCCGATCGAGGTGCGGGGTGACGGTGTGTTTCGCACCGTAACAGCCGAGATCGCCCCAGCCGAGATCGTCAGCGAGGATGACGACAACGTTGGGGAGCTGTGCCCGAAGGTCTGTGGGGGCGATGAACAAAGCACAAAAGAGTGTGAGTGCGATGATGAGTTTCGGCGCGATCAGCGATTGCGTTCGCATGTTGTGTCTGTCAGTGGCGGTTGTTGAAGGGATGGATCGGTTCGAGAAGATGCTCCGCTGCGCGTCGCCGCTAAACGAGAGATACGTGATTTTTCCATCATCCATCCTCGATCCTCCATCCTCGATCTTCTATCCTCTATCCTCCATCTTCTATCCACTCTCCTCGATCGACACCACCATGCCAACTCCCCTTCGCGCACTGATCCTCGGCGCTGGCTACGCCGGGCAGGGGCATGCTCTAGCGCTGCGTCTCGCGGGGGTCGAGATCACCGGGATGGCCAGCCGCACGGCCGACGTCGGCGAAAAGATCGCCGCGTCGCTGCAGATCCCCCGGTACAGCGCCGACTGGCGCGGGCTGCTGACGGAATTGAAACCCGACATCGTCGCCGTGGGAACGCCGGGGGGGACGCACCTGGAAATGATCTCGGCGGCGCTTGAAGCAGGCTGCCACGTTTTGGCCGACAAGCCCCTGGCCACGACGGCCGCCGATGCCCGCACGCTGCACGAGCTGGCGCAGGCCCGCGGCCTCAAAACGGCTTACGCGGCCAGTTACTGGTATCAGCCGCAGGCGCTGTTTGCGCGCGAGCTCGTGGCGGCGGGCGTTCTCGGGAAGGTCGTCGAGATCGAAGCCGTGTCGCATTTCAACTGGCCGTCACTGATGCCGTTCGGCTGGCCGCATCGCCTCGAAACGGGCGGCGGACGTCTCAACAACAACTTCCCGCACCTGCTGGCGATTTCTCAGAATATCGTGCAGGGAGAAATCCTGGCGGCGATGGGCGAGAGTCGCAACGACCTGAAACGAACCCCCATCGGGCAGGCCGTGCACGATTTCCGCGATTTCGCGAAACAGGTGATGTCGCCCGAAGAGGCCGCGAAACTGAAATGGGCCGAGGTCAACAGCGATTGGTCGTACACGGCCCTGTTGCGGATCGGCGACCCGCAGAAACCGCTCGACGAGGCGGTTTCAGTGACGTTCCGCCATTCGGCGCTGCGGCGAGGACGCTACCACGATTACATGGCCGTATACGGCGAAAAGGGAACGCTGCACGTCGACGGGACGTACATGCAGGGGCCGATGTACCTGAAGACCGACGGCCCGACGTGGGAAGAGCTGGCGATCCCGCTGGCGATCCGCGACAGCCTGCCCGACGAAGTCGATCACACGCAACGCAACTGGAACCAGCTCGCCCGCGAGTTCGTCGCCGACATCCAGGGCCAGCCTCACCCGCGCTACCTCACGTTCCGCGACGGCTGGATCTACCAGGAAGTGATCGACACGGTACGCTCGAATGCCTGTTGGCAAAGGCTTGAGACTTGAGGCGTGAGAAAAAACGTTACGGTTCAGACCTCAAGCCTCAGGTCTCACGCCTCAAGCCTCACTAGCGCGACAGCTTGATCCTCGCCACGCGGGCGAAGCGGCCGCTGCCGCCTTCGGGGGGCATCAGACGAAACGCGGAAGGCAGCCAGACCGGGCGGGCCTGTTTTTCGTCGGCGAGTTTTTCGAGGACCGGCAGCTTCACGCCTTTGCCCAGCGACTTGTACGTCTCGGCAGAAATGGGGTGCACGTAGATGCGCCGCTGGGCGATCAGCGACGAGAGCAGTTCGGCCAGGGGCTGGCTCATTCCCGACCAGAGCACGACGTTTGGATCGGCCCGCAGCGCCAGGCCCTGCTCTCCGGTCGTTTCCAGGAACGGACCGAAGTCCTCCTGCAGCTTGGGAAACGGCGCCTCGTCACAACGCCGCAGGTATTCGATGACGGCGGCATTGAGCTGACCGTGCTCGGCCAATTCCATCCATTGCTCTTTGGCCGGCTCTTCGTCGTCCAGAAAGCTGGCCTCCCGCTGTTCTTCTTCGATCATCTTGGTGACGCGGCTGTCAGAGGTCGCGCGTCGGCACCGCGTGTTCGCCCATTCGCGGAGCTGGAAGACTTTTTCTTCCATCGTGATCGACAGCGGCACAAGCTGGTCGCGCGCCCGATCGAGGTCGTCCTGCGCCAGCACCCGACCCTGACCGTAAGCGTCGATCATGGCGGCGACGACGATCTGTTCGAGCTCGGCCCCGCTGTAGCCTTCGGTTTTGTTGGCGATCGTTTCAAGATCGTACTTGTCGGACTTCCAGCCCCGTTTGCCGAGGTGGATTCCCAGGATGTCCTTCCGTTCGTGGTAGTTTGGCAAATCGACGAAGAACAGCTCGTCGAAACGGCCGCGGCGGAGCATTTCAGGAGGCAAACCGGAGATCGAGTTGGCGGTGGCGACGACGAACACGGGCGCCCGGCGGGCTTCCATCCAGGTCAGAAATCCTCCCACGAGCCGCGTCATCACCGTGTCCTGGCCGGTGCCTGCACTCTCGCCGCCGCCGGCGAAGCCTTTTTCAATTTCGTCGAGCCACAGCACGGCGGGTGCGA
>JACQFH010000431.1 GCA_016200145.1 Planctomycetia bacterium
AGCGCGGCGATTGGGTCGCCGTGATAGAACTGGTGCCGTCGGCCGCGCGTGTCGGTCCAGGTTGACGCCCGGGGAATGCCCAGGGTCTGGTAAATCGTGGCCGCCAGGTTCTCTGGAGTCTGCGGATCACTTGCCGGGTGGCCGCCGATTCGGTCGGACGAGCCGACAACCGTGCCTCCGCGCACGCCGGCTCCCGCAAACAGGACGCTCTGCACGGCCCCCCAGTGGTCACGCCCGGCTTTGGGCGCGTTGTTGATTTTTGGCGTGCGCCCGAATTCACTTGCCACAACGACGAGCGTCGAGGCCAGCAGTCCCCGATCCTCGAGATCATCCAGCAGCGCCGAGAGCGCGCGGTCCGCAGGCGGCAGCAGGATGTTTTTTAATAATTCGAAATTGGCCACGTGCGTGTCCCACGACGATGCCTTACCGAAGTTCACCTGAACGAGACGGACTCCGGCCTCGATCAGGCGTCCCGCCAGCAGCGCCGACCAGCCATACTTGTTCCGGCCGTAACGGTCGAGAGTTGAATCGTCGGCATGCACAACGTCGAAGATCGCCTCGTGGGTGCGGCGCCCGGCCAGCAGCGAGACGGCCTTTCGGGCATAATGGTCGTATTCGCCGACTGCGGCCGCATGCTCCATGAGCTGTCGCTGCCCGTCCAACAGGGAAAGCAGCGCCGTACGATCGGATAGCCGCCGGATGCTGATGTCTTCGGGAAGGGTCATCGCCGGCGGCTGAAAAATCGGTTGCGCCGTATGCCGGTTGGGAGTCCCGTCGTTGATGAATCCTTCGTAACAGTTGGGGCACGGCCCCCAGCCGCGCTGGCACCAGACCGCGGCCTCGATAAACCACGGGTCCCATCTGGCCCCCAGCAGCCCGGCAAACTGGCCCGACCAGGGTTGCATATTGTCGGTGCGGATAATTTTCTCGGGCAGCACGATGGCCGGCGGCAACTCCTCGCGACCTCGCACGGCCGAATTGGCCAGCGCGGCGATCGACGGCCAGTTTGTGGCCTGTGACTGGAATCCCAAAAATCCCGGAGGCAGTTCCGATCGCCCCGACAGCATGATCTGATGCGCCGCGTCGTGATCGTCGGATTTGTGCGTGAGTGAACGGCAGAGGGCCCAGAGATGGCTCCGCTGCGCCAGGAGCTGGAGATGCTCAGAGATATCGATCCCGGGAGTCCGCGTGGCAATGGGACGAAATTCGCCGCGGATGAAGTCCGGAGCATCGGGCTTGGGATCGAACGTGTCATGCTGCGGGGCGCCGCCGGAAAGAAAGACGAAAACGACCGACTTTGGCGCGGCTACCGGCGCGGGAGGTTCTGCCCGCAACACGTCAGCCAGCGTCAGGCCCCCGAGGCCAAGTGCGCCGATGCCAAGAAGCGACCGCCGGTTGACGCGGTCGGACATTCGCGGCGGGAGACCTTTGGGGCACAACATGCGGGGCTCATCTAACCGTGGTGCTGTTTCTGGAACGGATTACCAACTGTAGGGGGGACTTCAGTCCCCGCGTGACAATTCTGCGCGTGGACTGAAGTCCACCCTACCTGAATTTACACACACGCTTCGCGTGCCGATTCTGTCGCGCCGTCAATTTACCCTCGGCGGCCATACATGTGAATGGACGGCTGCTTGCTTCTGAAAGAGAGAAGGGATCCACGGATGGAACCCAGCCCGGCCTTTGGCCGGAACCAAAAGAAGATTAACCGCGGATGACGCGGATACGCGCGGATCAACGGAAACAGGGTAAACCAGCACATCCGCGTCCATCCGCGTTGATTCGCGGTCCCTTGTGTTTCCTTATCACTTGCCGTCCGGTGGCGGGGGCAATTGATCGTCGGGCTGGTTCCACAGGCGCCAGGGGTCATGCAGCCGGCGCATTTCCGCGAGAAGCAGGGCTTCCATCTCTTT
This sequence comes from Planctomycetia bacterium, assembly GCA_016200145.1. GTDB lineage: Bacteria > Planctomycetota > Planctomycetia > Planctomycetales > Planctomycetaceae > JACQFH01. The sequence goes on from JACQFH010000431.1 coordinate 1,914, forward strand.
GAGCTTGCCGGCATATCTCGGGTCGCCGGCGAGGTTGACCTGAGCGTCCGCGGGGGTCTGACCGGTGAGGACGATGACGGCAGGGTCATGGTGTTCTTTGAGAAGCTCGTCCGGGTTTTCGGCCAGGTTGAAGAGCTGTGTCTCGCGCACCTTGCCCTCCAGCACGTCGTATTGGATCAGCTTCCAGTCTCCCTTCTTCACCGTTCGCATTCCGGGTTTGGTGCCGCCGCTATAGACGCCGTAGAGGACGTCGCGCACGGTGGTCTTCCGGCCTTCCAGCACGGACCGGAAGCTGATGCCTTCATTGGTCTCGGGCGCGGACATGCCGGCGAGGTCGCAGAACGTCGCCAGCATGTCGAGCAGGTAGATGTTTCCTGCCACACGGGTGCCCGGCTTGATGCCGGGGCCTTTGACAATCATGGGGACGCGCCACGTGTGCTGGTAGAGGTTCTGCTTGCCCTGCAGGCCGTGGCGGCCGATCGCGATGCCGTGGTCGGATGTGTAGAAGATGTACGTGTTGTCGAGCTCGCCCATCGCCGCAAGCTGCTCACACACGCGGCCGATCTGGCGATCGATGTTCTCGCTGCATGCGAACTGGCGCCCCAGCTCGTTGCGAATGGTGCGCTCGTCGCGCCGTTCCCAGACACCGCTGACGGCGACCTCATCGCGCAGGTCAGGGTGACCATGGTGAAACGGGTGCCGCGGCAGGTAGTTAAGCGGAAGCCTGGGCGACTTCGGATTCGCGGCAGGCGGGTGGTCTTTGTCGGTGTGATTGACGGCACCATACTTGGCGAGCAACTCGGGCGTACCGTCGCGTTCGTCGTGGGGGTGCGAGAAGCCGTAGAAGATGAAGAACGGCTTTGTCTCTTTGCTCGAGTGCCGCTCGCGCAGGTAATCCATGACGCGCTCGCCATGCCAGGCGCTGCCGGTCTCGGGCGTGCCGCCGCGCTTCGTGGCATCGTGGCGGACGGTGAACAGCCTGTCGGCCGCTTCGTAACTGTTCCCCTGCTTGCAGGTGCGCATCGTTGCGTAACCGGCCCGGTTAAAAACGGCCGGAATCGTGTTCTGTTCGAGCCCCCGCGGGCAGCGACCATTGGCGATCGCCCCCGGCGCGATCGGCAGGTGCCACACGCTGCGCCCGCTCATGATCATGTGCCGCGACGGCGTGCAGACTGCTCCGACAAACGAGCCCATGTGATACGCGCCATCAAAGACCATTCCCTCGCGCGCCAGCCGGTCGATGTGCGGCGTTTCCAGCGCGGACCTGCGGTCGTAGACCTTCAAATCGAACGGCGACTGATCATCGACGACGATGAACAGGAAATTCGGTTGCCTCGAATCGGCAGCGCTCAGCTCCGTGGTGGGGAGCAACAAAAGCACGCCGAGGAGCGACAGCAGATGACGCGACAGAGGTTGCATATTTCTGAAAGAGAGAAGGGAGCCAGGGATGATTGCTCTCGTTCAATTCATGAGTGGCTAGATATTGCTGTCAGTCGCACGGGGACACGTCTGGATCATTCACCGACAGCTCCGGACCAAAGGGTTCACCGTGATTGTGATAGCTGAGCACCCAGTTTCGCCGGCACTTTGAGCATACAACCGTCCGGCAGGTTGGGTGAACAACAACATAGCGGCCGCCTTCGTCGCACCAAATCTCTTCAAAGGGAGACACATCGATCCCCGATCGGACGGCCTCAAAGCCGAACGGCGTTCGACACGAGACACAGCACAGCTTTGCGAATCTCCGCCACAATCGCCTCTCGAAAAAAAAGTGATTAAAAATGTCGGGGATGAAGATGAGCGCTGCAGTGCCCGCAATCGCCAGAAGCAGACTGTAAATTAGGTCGTAGGCATCCATACGAAGGGCGGAGAGCGGGTAGGGCTCGATCACGGGCCAAGGGGCTGGGCGGCCGTGGTTTCTTCGAGGTGGATGACGGCGTCGAACAGCGCGGGGAGCTCGACGGGGTAGAACTGCTGGTCCATCGCCAGCGCGCCGATCGAGCGAAACGGGTGCGGCTTCGCGAGCCAGCCGGAATCGTCGGAATCACGCTTTACGGCACGCAGGTCCAGAAAGAATCGGGGATGGCCGGCATTCTGGAACGCGGCTTCGTAGCTGTCGGCGGGGGGCTTCTGCAGATCGTGGTCGCCGAGCCGGCCTTTGCCGATCGCCCGGTATTTCCCCGCCAACGTGGCGAAGCCGATCACGACGTGTTGTTTCCCGAACTTCTGGTCGAGGTGTTTTCCCATGGCGAACGGCTGCCGGTTGACGTGCCCGTTGTGCGCCCAGAGGACGATTTTCGCGCCCGGATGCTGATCGAGAATCCAGGCCACGTTGTCGGCCATGGCGGCGTCGCGCACGGCATAGTCGCCGCCGCGCTGCTGCATGGCCGTCACGACGAGGCGCGCGTTGGCGATCGCCCAGTTGACGTCTTTCGCCGCCTGAGATTTCAGCAAGTCGCCGCGCGCTCGCACGAGCTGTTTGTGCACTTCTTCGCAGGCCGCAAGAATCGTCTTGAATTCTTCCGGCGACGTCCCCGCCCGGGCGTCGATCGACTGCAGGCGCAGGCTCTGCTTGCCCGACTTGGCGACTTTCGCGTCGAGCTCGGTGCGATAAGTCCTGAGCGGCATCACTGCCAGGCCGCGGACGGCGTCTGATTCAAAGTCGAAATCGAATGCCTCGGGCTTGGCGAACGGCTTCCCGTCGATCAGTACTTCCAGAGCGTCAAACCACGCCGTGCCTTTGCCAGGCAAGATCACGCCGAAGTTGATGTTCTCGGCCTCGGCCGGCACGTTCAGCTCGATGCTGTACTGCTGCCAGTCGCGCGTGCCCTTGATCTGCCGGGCGGCCATGTTGTCGAAGCCGAGCGATTTCTGGTTCGGCCCGTCGATCCGCCACCACAGGCCAGCGAAGCCTTCGACGTTCTCGGTTTTGATCCAGCCGCGATAGGTCACTTTCTTGCCGCGCGCCGCTTCCACAGGGAACGAGCCGGTGGCCACGCCGAACTCGTTCTGAGCGACCTGTGTTGCGACGGCCGCCCGCGCGTAGGCCGCTTTGGCGGCCGTGTGCTGCGCACGCTCGGCCCGGGAAAGAAACTTGAGCACCTCTTCCATGGCCACGTCGGGGGTCTGCATGTCGAAACCGGTGAATTCGACGTGCCGCGAGTTTCCCTCGGCTTTTGCCGACTGGTTGAACTTCCGCATCCATTCGACCATGTCTTTGACTTCGCGCGTGTTCCACGTCCAGAAGTACATCCCGCCAATCAGTTGATCGGGGTTTCCCTCGCCCCGCAGCACGTAGTCGTTCAGCCGGTACGACTCGGGCATGTTGGCTTCGATCGAGAAGATCGTGAATCCCATTTCCGACACGAGGAATTCCAGCAGCCGGTGCTTCATTTGAAAGATTTCGCGGCTGCCGTGGGTCGATTCCCCAAGCGAGACGATCCGCGCGTCGCCGATCGCCGCCTTGAGCGGCGCGAGGTCGTCGAGAGGAGCTCCCGCGACGACCGTCTTGATGGGGATGGCGTGCTGGCGGATCCAGGCGACATTGGCGTCAGTCGGGGGCTGGGCCGCAGCCGGCGCGAGTGGCACGACGATCAGGACAAACACGGCGAACGCAATCTTCAATGTGCGGCCAGTCATAGAAACGTCCTTCCAGACACTTCGGGGCTGTGTGTTGCTGAAAGAGAGAGGGGAGCCACGGATGAAACACGGATCAAACACGGATGGAATGTAATGCTTGACAAACCCGGCCGCCAACCGGCCGCGCGGGTTACTTTTTTTTCTTCCCGATGAGGTAGTCGATGAAGAAGCACAGCACGAATGCAGTAACCAGCATTCCGCCGAGCACGTACCAGCAATTGAACTGGAATCCGAATTTCCAATTGAATTGCATGATCGTGACCACTCGCTTGCCTGACATTCCGGCCGCGCACGTCCTACGGCAAATCGTATCCGTGTTTTATCCGTGTTTCATCCGTGGCTAAGGTTCATCGTCGATGTCGAGCTGGACGAAAAGCGGCGCTGCCGATCTTGGCATGATTTTTGAACGCGACTAAACCGTTATGGTGCCGGCCATCCAGCCATCGAGTAGCTGCTGAGCCGTCCGGGCCAGCCATTGAAATTCCTGACCCGTCATGCAGTGGTATGCCCAGAGGCCCGGTTGGCCATTGCGGTACCCGAATCCAATGCCGTCCGCACCGGGACTCCCGATTTGCAGGAATTCGGCCTTAACGTCCTCTGCGACTTCCTCTGCGGTCACGATCAGCCACTGTTGAGCGCTTTCGTCAAAGTACCCATTCACGGCGAGTTGCGACAAGAAATAGTCGTCGCAGCGATAGTTCCGCCAGCGTTTCGGAGTCGCAGGGTTCTGGCGCTGCAGCCCGGCGGCCGCGACGAAGCCATTGACGAGCTCGCGGCCGTAGTCGACGTGCCTGAACTCGAGCGCCAATTCCTCCTCATCGATGCTTCCGGACGCGTTCGCTTTCTGGCGCATCGCATCAATGTCGAGGATTCGGCCCAAGCCACTTCGATGCAGTTCGTCGGCGAGAGGTCCGACCAGCCTGCCCCAGCGCTCAGACGGCGGCAACTGCTGTAGCCCGGAGATGACGAAAACT
>JACQFH010000432.1 GCA_016200145.1 Planctomycetia bacterium
TCCTCCGGCCGTCCGCAAACGCATCTTGCGAGACCAGAAGCCGCTGCGCGGGCGTCCCGGCGCGAGTCTGCCTGCCGCCGACATCGAAGCCACGACGGCGCAGCTCGCCAAGAAGCTGAAGCGCAATCCGAGCGGGCGCGAAGTCGTTTCGTATTTGCTTTATCCGCGAGTTTTTGAAGAATTCGCACATCACGATCACGCGTATTCCGACACCAGCGTTTTTCCGACACCCACCTTCCTGTACGGACTTGACTCGGGAACCGAAACGGCGATTGACATCGAACCCGGCAAGACGCTGATCATCAAGTTCTTGACGATCAGCGAGCCGCATCCTGACGGGCACCGCACCGTGTTCTTCGAATTGAATGGCCAGCCGCGCGAGGTGAACGTGCTCGATCGCGCGCTCGAACCGCAGGAGAGCGCCCGACCCAAGGCCGATCCGTCGGATCCCCTGCAGGTCGCCGCACCCATGCCGGGGCTGATCGTCACCGTCGGCGTGCAGCCGGGCGACAAAGTCACGAAGGGACAGAAGCTGGCCACTCTGGAAGCCATGAAAATGGAGACGACGCTGTATGCCGAGACCGACGGCCGCATCGCCGAATTGCTGGTGAAGCCCGGCGTGCAGGTCGAGACCGGAGAATTGCTGTTCCGTTTCGAGCGCGTCGCCGAAACGGCCGCAAGAATATAGAGTGATCTCGGTCCCAGGCTCTGCCTGGGACCGCACTGCCTCCGAGGCTCTGCCTCGCACCAGAATCCCGCTCGATGATGCCATCAACGGCCGCAATCCTCGATCGCCTCCTCGCCGCGCCGTTCGTGCGGCACGCCGAATGGCACGACACGATCGCGTCGACCAACGACCGGGGTAACGAACTGGCGCGAAGTGCCGAAATTGTGACGCCGCTCTTGATCCTGGCGGGCCGGCAGACTGCCGGGCGCGGCCGCGGCGGAAACCAATGGTGGTCGGACGAGGGGGCCCTCACTTTTTCGATCGTGTTCGACCCCGAGCGAGACGTGCCTGGCTGTGGCGGTCATCCGCTGTCCCAGGAGCAGTGGCCCAAGGTCGCGCTGGCAGCGGGCGTCGCCCTGTGCGACGTTCTGCAAGCGCGCCTGCCGCAGGTCCCATGCCGGCTGAAATGGCCGAACGACGTGCTGCTGGCGGGCAAGAAGGTGGCCGGAATCCTCGTCGAAGTGCCGCCCCCCGGGAATTCGGTCCCCAGGCGGCTCGTGCTGGGTATGGGGGTCAACGTCAACAATTCGCTCTCGGCCGCACCCGCCGAAATTCAAGCGATTGGCGCCGCCCTGTGCGACGTGGCCGGGGAGCGCTGCGACGGCGCCGACTTGCTGATCGACTGGCTCGGGGATTTTGCCGAACGTTTGCGAGCCCTTTCGGCCGGCGACGACGACCTGGTCGAACGCTGGCAGTTGCTGTGTGCATTGCGGGGCAAAACGATCGAACTGCAGTCGGGAAACCGCATCGTGCGGGGATCTTGCCGTGGCATCGACGCCGCCGGCGCATTGCTCGTCGACACCGATTCGGGCCTCGAGCGGCTGTTCGCCGGCGTGCTCGTGCGCGTCGCGGAGTGAGGGCCCCGAGACGCCTCCCGCCAGGTCGGCGATCGCGGTAGAATCGAGAGCATGGACATGCCGAGGTTCATTGCGTGCGGTTTCTCGAGGATGCGTCGGCTGAGATTGTTCGCGGCCGGCGCCGGGGTCGCGTTGCTTCTGGTCGGTTTCGCGATCCGGGCTGATGACCCGTCCCGGCCGGCTGCGGGCCATCTCAAATCAGGACCGCAGGTCGGCGACAAGGTGTCGACGTTTTACGTCCGCGCCATCACCGGGCCGCTCAAGAACAAGTCGGTCTGTTACGTCTGCCGCAACGGCGATCGCCCCGTGGTGATGGTGTTCATCCGGCAGATTACCCCGGAATTGAAGTCGCTGCTGAAAGGCATCGACTCCGAAATCGACCGCAGCCGGGCGTCGGGCTTGCGCAGTTTTGGCGTGTTTCTGGCAGGCGAAAGCCAGGAGCTGCTCCCGCAGGTGCAGACTCTGGCGTTCGACGAGAAGATCAACCTGCCACTGACAATCGCCGCCGCTCCGTCCGACGGGAATGCCGGCGGCTCGATCCATTCCGAGGCAGCCGTCACGGTCGTGCTCTATCGGGACCTGACCGTGATGGCGAATTTCGCCTGCCGCGCCGACGAACTTCATCCCGCCCGGGTCGAGGCGATCCTGAAGGCAGTCAAAGACCTCGCCGCCGGCGAGTGAGCCTCGTTCCCAGGCAGAGCCTGGGAACGAGGGCTCAAAACTGGCTAAGGGGGGTGAGGCGGATCTGGGAGGCGTTCTCGAACGGGTCGCCGACGAGTTCTTGCCATTTGGAGGCCTGGTCGTTGGAAAGCATCCGCAGAATCCGTTCGACCGCGCTGGCCATCGCCTCCTGGTGGCGCTTCGTGGGGTCAACGCCGGGGCGCGGTGGCATCCACAGGCTCGACAGCGCTTTGGTCGTCGCCTCGCGAATCGCTTCGCGCTGATTGCTTGTCAGCTTGAGTGCCGAAACGATGTCATGGTCGCGGAACGCGAATGGACCCTTCACCTGCAAGAGAATCTGCCGCAAGCGGTTTTGCTGGGGAAGCGAGAGAACCAGCGCCAGAGCGCGCTCCTGCGAGCGATACTGCTGGATTTGCCGCGACCGTTTCGATTCGGCAGGCATGTCGTGAAACCGGCGGAACGCGCGGTCGCGGTCGCTGGCCCATTTCGCCGACAGCTTCGTGATTTCTTCGCTTGCCTCGTCCGACAACTCCAGATCGGCCTGCACTTCACGGTAGGCGATGAGGGACAGATAGTCGCGCTGTTCCATGACCTTGAGGTCTTCCAGGATCCTCTGGACGCGGTTCTGCTCGGCGGTGAGCTCGCTCAACTCGGCCTGCGCCTTGGGATTATCGCGGCGCTGCTGGACGAAGTCTGCGTAGTTCACAAGGGCCGTTTCGAGCAGCCGCCTGCGCAGGCCCTGCATGCCGGGCTGGTTGGCCAGTTCTTCTTCGCAGACCTGAATCAGAAGATCTACCGCCTGGCGCGCCTGGCGGTATCGCATTTCGGCCTCTTCCACCGTCTCGCGCAGTTCAATGGCGCGCAACCGTTCCTGTTGCAGGGCCACCTGCGTCCGTTCCTGCTCTTTCTGGATCAGCCGGTTGCTCGCCGACAGCACTCCGATGCACGCCAGCAGCACGACGACCGCTGCGGGGACCGCCGCCGGATGCCGGCGTCTCCATTTCCTGACATGGTCGAGCAACGAGGGTCGCCGCGCCAGGATCGGCTCTTCGTCCAGAAATCGCTGCAAGTCGTCGGCAAACTCCCGCGCCGTCGCATACCGGTCGGTCGGGCTCTTGCTGATCGCCTTGAGAATAATCGTCTCGAGCTCGACGGGAACGGTTTTGTCGACGGCGCGCGGCGTGCGCGGTTCGTCGTGCGTGATCTGGTGAATCAGCCGGTGCCGGCTCGAACCTGCGAAGATCGGTTCGAGCGTCGCCAGCTCGTAGAGCGTCACTCCCAGAGAGTAGATGTCGGTGCGGTGGTCGAGCAGGAGTCGCTGTCCGGACGCCTGCTCGGGGCTCATGTACCGCATCGTGCCCAGGATGTCGCCCGATTGCGTCA
>JACQFH010000433.1 GCA_016200145.1 Planctomycetia bacterium
CGTCGGGCACGAGCGTGTCGGCCGGCTCCGACGGAATTCTGGAAGTCAACCTGTTTCCCCAGGGGACGGGCTCGCCGGGCAACCGGGGCACGGTCAACATCGGCGCCAGCAACAACAGCACGGCCACTCTGTGCCGCCAGATCACCGACGGGATCAGCCCCTCGGACCTGGCCTATTACCCGAATGGCGAGCTCAAGTTCAATGATTCGGGGCACCTGTACCTGAACGCCGACCCGGGCATCAGTGCCGGATGCAAGAGCGCTTTGGCTTCGATCATCGGCCAGACGCGGATCATTCCGATCTTCAATTCGATTTCCGGCAACGGGAACAACGCGACGTATGACATCGTGGAATTCGTCGGTGTCCGAATCCTCGACGTGGACCTCACGGGCTCGATGAGCAGCAAGCACCTCACGGTGCAGCCGGCGGTGGTCTACACGCGCGGCGGCATCACGTCGACCACGTCCGGCACGACGACGAGCTACGGCATCTACTCGCCGATCTTTCTCGTCAAGTAGGCGAAAGTTTGAAAGGGCCTGCCCCCGAGCAGGCGAAATGCATCATGCGTACGAAGCAGCGGCTGACGGCACAGGACAAGCGGCGCGGGGCGGCGATCGTGGAATTCGCCCTGGTGGCGCCGGTGTTCCTGACGATGATCACGGGGATCATCGAGCTGGGACGCGCCATCGAAGTCGTGCAGATCCTGACCAATGCCTCGCGGGAAGGGGCGCGCGTCGGCAGTTACGAAACGACGACAGCCACCTCGACGATCACGACGACCGTCAACTCGTACCTGTCGCAAGCGGGCATCACCGGCGCCACGACCGTCGTCTCGCCCAATACCCCTTCGGGGGCCAGCAACGGGCAGCAGGTCTCGGTCACGGTGAGCATTCCGTTTGCGTCGGTGAGCTGGCTGCCGTCGCCATTCTTTCTGGGGGGCCAGACGCTGTCGGCCACGTCGGTGATGTGCCGCCAGCCGGCGCCGCAATGAGAGGAGCTGTTTCGATGAACGGTCGTGCGAAAATTCCTGCAACAAGCCCACGGCAGCCGGCGCGCCGCGGGGCCACAGCCGTCGAGTTCGCGTTCGTGGCGCCGGTGTTCTTCGTGCTCGTCCTGGCGATCATCGAATTCGGGCGGGCCATGATGGTGCAGTCGCTGCTGGTCGGCGCGGCCGAGCAGGGCGCGCGTGCCGGTGCGATGGCCAATGCCACAGCCTCCGACGTCTCGACGTCGGTAAACAGCTACCTGACGAGCGGCGGCGTTGCCGGCGCTTCAACCACCGTCGCGCCCAGCCCCCCCAGCAGCGCGCTTTCCGGGCAGTCGATTACCGTCACGGTGACGGTTCCCTATTCCAGCGTGAGCTGGCTGCCCTCTCCCTCGTACCTCAAGACGAAGACCCTGACGGGGTCGGCCATCGTCCAGAGGGAGACTGGTCAATAGCGAGTGCCGGTTCGCAGCACGCGCAGTGCCCCGGCCGCTTTCCAGCGGCCGGGGCATTTTCGCGCAGCCGAATGCGGTCAAATGTTGCCAGTGATCGAATTTACGAGTCAAACAAAAAGGCGCCCGGGAAACCCGGGCGCCTTTCTGAATTGCGCCAGTCCTCGGAGACTGCGGTTACACAACGTACTTGAGCGCTCCGTTGTTGAGCAGCCGCGACATGGCGTCCTCGTCGATATAGTAATTGCCGTTCTTGGAGGTGGCGGTCATGTGGAAATCGACCGCCCCGCCGGAAACGTAGGCTGCATACAGCTCGGCCCGCAATGTATTGCTCATCTGCAGGGTTACGGTGATGCTGCCATCCGTCTCGACCTTGGCCACTGAGGTCAGCGTGCCATACGAAATGGACCCATCGGACTTCCTGATCTGGACCGTGAAGGTCGCACCATTGAAGAGGCTCGCGATGGTATCCGAATTGTACAACTGCCCGGCGTCGACGGCGATATGCAGAACGATCGCACCGTTCGAGCCGATGTTGACCGTCCCCTGCGACCACGCGCTGGCATTCAGCGATTTCGCCTTGATGACGATCGCGATCGCGGCGCCGTCGCTGGCGTTGTGGTTGGCGTCGCCCGCATAGTGCGCCGTCACGTAGTACGTTCCGGCGTTGACCTGGTCGCCCGAATACGTCAACGACGTGGCGCTGGTGCTGAGTCCGCCTGCACCCGTCACCGTGCCCGAACCACCGGTATGAGTCGAGCCGTCGTAGGTGAACGGACCGGCACCGATCGTCGTCGTCGTGGAGGAGGCCTTATTGATGAGGATCGCGACCGCGGCACCGTCGCTGGCGTTA
>JACQFH010000434.1 GCA_016200145.1 Planctomycetia bacterium
AGGTGCAACGATGGCGTCAGACGTCGGGTCGCAAGAGATTTTGCCGGGGACATTCGCAAACGACGAGCCCTTTGTGCGGGCGACAATTCCGGAGCCTCCGCCGCCCCCGCCTCTGCCGACGCGCCGGACTGGGATGCGCCGTGCGAGAGTTCTCTGGAGACCGACAGGGCGCAAGCAGCGTGCCCAGGAGCTGGAGATCTCGCCTACGATGCTGAAAAGCGTGAAGGCTGAACTGGGAGTCAAATGCGGTAAGTCCGGCTACCAGGGAGGCACACTGTGGCGATTACCCGACGACGTTTCGGGCCAAGCCAAGGAGGCCGGCACAGGGCATTCGACCGCTTCCGTGGAGCAATCTGCAACAGTTGCGACTGATTCCCCTCCGGAACCCCTCCACATTGGAGCGAACCCCTCCACATTGGAAGAAACACGGGACTTTTCCAATCTGGAGGGGGGTGGGGTAACCCCTCCAGATTGAAGGGCGCGCCCTCCAGATTGGAGGGCGGGGGATGCACGAGAAAGTAGTGTTTGGTGTTTTGTGTTTTGTGTTTAGCTGTGGAGGTCGCGCAATGGGAGGGCGAGGCTCCTGCCGAGCCGCCGCTGCGCCGCCGGTTGATGGAATCCGCACCGTTGGGAAACGCCTGACCATTGTCGACGTCAAGTGTTGCCCATTGAACGTGTTGCCACATGACTGGACACATTGGCGGCTCAGCAGGAGCTTCGCCCTCCCGTTATCAGAACGAATGGCCGGCTCTCGATCACGCAAAAAATCAGGGAGTACCGGCCGGGTGTACGGTCACGATGGCGGCGATCACGCCGGCGAGGATCAGCATCAGCAGGGCAATCAGGGTGGCCACGCCGTAGATCGTCTGCAATCCTTCGTCGGGACGGCGGCGCAGGTGCAGGATCTGGGCGCCGATCACGCTGCACACCCAGTTCCAATGCAGCATCACGTGCAGCAGGATGACCAGCGCGCCAAAGCAGAGCGAGCCGAATTGCAGATCGTGCCACTGGTTGTACGTCAGGCCCCACAGCGACCAGCCCGCGGCGAACGTGGGTGCCGGAAAGACAACCCGCATCACGACCGTGACCCAGCCGACGAACGCGGCCGTCACCAGCAGCACGGCATCGAGCCAGAAATTGACGAGCGCCATCGACAGCTTTCGCGGCGGCAGGCGCGAAACGGCGGCCGGTGCGACAGCTTGATTCGGGGCGGTTGACGGATCGGAAGCGGCTGACGGCATACTGCACTCTGGCACTTTGGCTACATGTTCTTGCGGCATTCCCGAAGGCTCGGCGACTTCAGCGACGGGCGTCGGATCATTCCCTCGCTGGCGCTTCGGGCTGGTATTTCGGCGTTAGGGTGGCGAGATCAGTTCGCGCTGCAAGGCCGGGAGCAGATAGGTAATGACGTAAGCGATTGCCATCACCCAGAACGCGACCCACATCAGCCGGACATACCACGGGATCCTCGTTCCGACGTACGTGTGATGGCGGTGTTCTTCAACCGGGGTGCGGGCTTCGGGAACAGACATTGTCGTTTTCCTTCATTGATGGCCGGCGGCGGGCAGCGCCGGGCCGGCGGGACTTTCAGGAACGGAATCAGTTTTCGTGGAACAGAACGGGCACGCGGGCCCTCCTGCACTGCCCGCCGATTTCGCCCAGGCGACCCCGCGGCCGACAGTGATCAATCCAGTAACCACCACGCAGCCGGCCGCCAGGCGCAACAGGTGTGTCCGGGCCTTGACCGAAAGCAGAGCCGAGCCCAGACCGGTGAGCAGCATGAGCGGCGCCGTGCCGGCGCCGAACACAGCCATGATCGCCGTTCCTTGCCAGAGATTGCCCGTTCCCGCCGCCAGAACCAGGTACGCATACACCAGTCCGCAGGGAAGAAAACCAGTCAGAACGCCTGCGATGAACGCATTCCACGTTCCGGGCGCAGTCAGAAACGACGCAAACAACCCGTGCGCCGGACAAAACGAGGCCGCCGTCCGACGCCGCAGCCGAGGAATCAGTCCCGCCGAATAGAGCCCCTGACCGACCAGCAGGATTCCCGCCGCGATCGCCAGGGCGGCCTGCGCGTTGAACGCCGTGAACGACGCGCTCGCCAGCTTCATCCCGGCCGTCGCGGCCGCCGCGCCGCCGAATGCGTAGGTAAAAGTCCGGCCCAACGTGTACATCGTCTGGCGCCGCAGGTTGGCTCGCACGTTTGCGGCACCGACTCCGATCGAGATCGCAAACGCCCCGCACATGCCGATGCAGTGCGATGCGCCCAGAAAGCCTCCCAGGAAGATGAGCGGCCATTCGATCATGCCGGCACCACAGGAACCTGGTGATCCTGATCGATTCGAAGCGTTGCAGCGCCGGATTCGCGATCGTGTCGCAAGTCGCCGGCTGGCGCGCCCTGCAGACTGAGTGAGCTGCGGACCACCAGCACGCTGCTGACAACCATCAGCAGCGCGGCCAGAGCGGGATTCAAGCGGCCGCTGGCGGCGAGTGCGACTCCTGCGGTGTTGTACGCAAACGCCCAGATCAGATTGCGCCGCATCGTGCGCACCGCCGCACGAGCGAAGCCAATGGCCCACACCAGCCGGTCCGGCTCGTCGCTGAGCAGGCAAACCTGGGCCGCGTCGCGCGACACGTCGGCCCCGCAGCCGAGCGCGACCCCCGCGTCGCTGGCCGCGAGCGCCGGCGCGTCGTTGATTCCGTCGCCGACCATCGCCACCGGGCCAATCCGCGCCTGCGTTTCGCGGATCGCAGCCAGTTTCTGTTCGGGGAGCAATTCGGCCAGTACGGGAACGCCCAGCTCCGCTTCCAGCTTGCGGGCGCGGCCAGTCTGGTCACCCGTCAAAACGGCCACGTCGAGACCCAGCTCGTGACACCCGGCGACGGCGGCAAGCGCCGAGCTCCGCAGCGATTCTTCGAGCAGAAACACGGCCTGCACCCTCCCGCCCCAGCCCGCGCACACCGGCGAATGACCGGCGACGTCGCCGGCGGCGATCGCCGGATTCAGCGACGAAGGCACTGGACATTGAGATTCTTCCATAAACGCGAGACTGCCCAGGCGCACGGCTTCGCCCGTCTCTGCAGTCCGGCCGACCAACCCCCGGCCGGCTTGCTGACGGATTTCAGTCAGGTCGCCTGCCGAGCTGCGCGCGGCGGCGAATTCGAAGATGGCGCGCGAGAAGGGGTGCGTCGAAGCAGCAGCCAGCGCTGCCGCGCGAGACAGCAGCAGACGTCCCGCGGGCGAGTCGAGAGATTCTGCGGCAAGGCATGAGACCACGCGAACACTGCCGGTGGTCAGGGTGCCGGTCTTGTCGAAGCGGACGGCACGGACACCTGCCAGGTTCTCCAGAGCCAGCCCGCTGCGGAACAGAACGTGATTCCGCGCGGCGACTCCCAGCGCCGTCCACGCTGCCAGCGGAGTCGCCAGCCCCAGAGCGCAGGGGCAGGCCACCAGGGCCACGGCCAGCGCCGCCGTCACCCCCTGATCGAAGCCTGACGCATGCCAGTGCCACCCGAACGCCGCCAGGGCGATCGTGGCGACCGACGGAAAGATCCACGCGGAAATGCGGTCCGCAAGCTCCTGGTAATACCCTTTGGATTCGCGCGCCTCGCGCACGGCGGTGATCAGCCGGTCGATCGTTCCGCCGCCGGGATCCGACGTCACTTCGACGACGAGAGCGCCATCCAGATTGAGCGTTCCTGCGAAGATCTCATCGCCCGGAGCGCAATTCACCGGCCGGCTTTCTCCGGTCACGAGCTGCCGGTCGACCGACGCCGCACCTTCGACGAGGCGGCCATCGGTGGGGAACCTCTCGCCCGGCAGGACACGGAGCCAATCGCCGCGACCGACCTCCGCGGCAGGCGTCTCTGCTTCGCGCCCGCCGCGGATCACACGGACGAACTCGGGGAGCAGCCGCTGCAACTCATCGAGCGCGGCTCCGGCCCGCAGCCGGCCTGCCGCCTCGAACCAGCGTCCCAGCGTCACCATTACCAGAATCACGCAGGCGACTTCGAAGTAGATCGGCCCGCGATCGCGAAAGACGGAGACGGCCGAAAGCACGAACGCCGCGGCGGTGCCTGTGAGCAGCAGGAGATCGGTCGACAGCGAGCCGCGTCGCAGAGCCCGCCAGGCGCTGTCGGCGAGCGGTCCTCCCAGCAAGATCACGACCGGGAACGAGAATAAAAGACACAGGTAGCGGAACAGGCCGAACAGCGGCGCCGCCAGCGTTCCCGATTGCTCGTGGCCGTACACGTCCCCCGTCCACAGCGCCATCGTGAACGCCATGACGTTCATCGACAGAAAAATCGACAGGCCCAGCCGCGCCAGAGTCCAGCGAATGGCGCCGGTTTCACCTCGTTCGCGCGTCACGGCCGATGCAAACCGGCAGCCGTAGCAGCAGAATTCCTGCCCGGGCGCGTCATGTTCCGCAGCCGCCGGGCGGGCGCGCGAGGCCCCGGGTACCGGCAGGCCACAGAAATCGCAGTGAGGTTGCGGGGTGGTCATGACGCAGGAGGTTGCGGCGGTCGCCGAACAGCAGGAACAGCGGCCAACTGCTGGTCGAGCCATTCTTCGTTGTCCAGGAACGTCTGCTTGGGACGTTCAATGTCGCTGAACATTCCCTGGAACAGCGCCCAGCCGAACAGGCAGAAGAACCCCAGCGTGGCCAGCAGGTAATTGACGATCGGCGTGATGGCGAACACGCCGTCGCTTTCGCCGCGAAATACCGCCACGAACTCGACGAATTTCCCGCTGAAGCCATACAGGCTGGGAATCAGCACGGCGACGGCAAACAGGATCGTAATGACCAGGTTCCTGCGCCCCGGCGGCGAGTTGGGTTTTGGCATGGTGGCTCCTGTTGATACGGCCATGACGGACTAACGTAGGGTGGGTCGAACAACGTGAGGCCCACCTGCGTCGGCGATGTGGTGGGCCTCGTACGGCTCGACCCACCCTACTTTTGCTCCCCGCTGGCGGTCGCGTTCGTTTTGGACAGTTCCATTTCGAGCAGCGGTGATTTTTCGTACGACTCGTAATATGGATAGGTTTCATGCCACGACCCGAGCCACTGGATGTACGTCATCAGGGCCAGGCCGCGCGCATTCGGTTTGTCGGGGGCGCCGTCGAACAGCCAAGGATATTCGGGCATCGGTGAACCGCTGGAAACGGATTTCGGCTTGAAGAAATGGACCGCATGCCAGTCATTCGAGTGCCGGCCGCCCTCGCGGCACAGGTCGGGGCCGACGCGCCGTGTGCCGAACATCACCGGGCGCTGCAGCTCGTTCTGGTACTCCCACGAGTGCGAGACCGGCCCCCACCTCTGATCTTCATTCGAAACGGGGCGGACGAACTGGCTGTGGCAATGCCAGCAGGCTTCTCCCACGTAGACTTTGCGCCCCAGCTTGAGGGCCTCGGCACATTTGTCATTGAACCATTTCTCGCGAGCCTCGGTCCCTTCGGGCTCGCGCCCGTACGCCTTCGCGAACGGTTCGGGGTAACGGCGCGCCAGGTCTTCGAACTGATAGCGCAGGTTTCCATTGACCAGCTCGGCCGCCGTCTTCTCGGGGATGTTTTTGTACATCATCATCGGGACCACCGCGTTCGACACGAACGCCAGCCCGAAGAACAGGAGCCCCGCGATCAGGAGTATTCCGGATTTGCTTTCAAGCATGTTTGCGAATTCCCACTTTCAGCGATTCGAACCGCGTCACGCCGCGACGGCGGCCGGTTGCGCCACCGCGCGGCTGTCTTGCCAGGTCAGATAGATGTTGGCGGCGAACAGAATCTGGCCGGCGAACATCGCCAGGCCTGCAAAGACGCGGATAATCCAGAACGGCATCGACCCGTCGACCGAAACGTCCCACGGGAGAAGCGCCCCCCACCAGAAACCCTGAAACACGCCCGCCATGATCAGATCGCTCGCCATCACAAAGAT
>JACQFH010000435.1 GCA_016200145.1 Planctomycetia bacterium
CGCCCCGCAATAAAACCCGTAATTCGGTCGGGGCCGCTCCGACCGCGGGAGATGGAGTCCAGAACGCCTGGATTTGCGGATGATCGTCGGGAAGAAACTCGGTGATTTTATAGACGGCGTGAGAAATCGTATTGTGAAAAATCCCTCCGGGCAGGCGGTGCACCCAGTGCTTGGGATCCGCGCTCACCTGCCTCCCGAACGCGCCCGAAAGATCGTAGCCCTGGACCGAGTCGACGTGCACGATCTGCCCCAGGCAGCCGCGTTCATAGAGTTCGCGGCATTCCTCCCAGGCGGGGTCGCACAGATGGTCGTGCCCGACGCACACCAGCCGATTCGCCGTTTCCGCCGCAGCGATGACCTCTTCCGCTTCAGCCAGATCGACGGTGAAAGGCTTTTCGACGTAGGCATGAGCCCCCGCCTGCAGGACTTCGAGCACCAGGGCCTTGTGGGTCTGTGGAGGGGTCGCGACATGGACCACATCGGGGCGGGCCCCCGTCAGCATTTGTTCGACATTGTCAAAGATCTGCGGTACCTCAAACCGTGCCGCGGCCTGAACGGCCAAGTCGCGATCGCGATCGCAGACGGCCACCAGCTCAGCCTGTGGAAGTTTGCAGATCTCGCTCAGGTGGGCGTCGGCGATTTGCCCGCAACCGATCAGCGCGACGCGAAGTCTACGCTCGGTCATCGACGATTCTTTCGCAACAAGGTCCGATACAACTCTTCATACCGGGCAGTGACGACTCGGATGTCAAACTCCTGTTCGACGCGCCTTCGACCAGCACGGCCCATGTCGACTGAACGCTGCGGATCGTGCACCAGCTCGAGAATTGCACAGGCCAGCGCCTCAGGATTTTGCGGCGCGACCAGCAGCCCTGTCTCCTGATGCCGGACTAGCTCCGAAATCCCTCCCACGTCGGTCGAGACGATTGGCAATCCGGCCGCCATCGCCTCCAGCAAGGTCATGGGAAGGCCCTCGGTGACCGAAGACAGAACAAACAAATCGGCCTGGGGGAGCAACTCGTGAACGTCGTGACGAAACCCAAGAAATTGAACGTGCGAACGCAGTTTGAGCTCGTCGCACAATGCTTCCAGCGTCGTCCGGTCGGAGCCGTCGCCGACAATATCGAGCGTAAAATCAGGCTTCCGATCGACAACCAGCCGTACAGCGCGAAGCAGTGTCCGTTGATCCTTCGTTGTATTGTCCAATCGCGCTGCATGAATGGCCTTGAAGCTCGTGTGGGGTGCCGACTTCCCGCGTTGCCGATAGAGGTTGAGGTCGACTCCATTTCGAATGACCGCGAGGCGGTTTTCAGGACCGCGATCATCGCTTCGCGAGATCGTGGCAGCGGCGGTGGAGACCGCGACCATGCAGTGCGTCAGTCGCGTCGCCAGTCGGTTGCCAAGGGTCGTGCTCCAACCATGAGACTCGTGCATTCCATGCCGGCTGTGAACGACAACCGGAATACCGGCCCAGCGTGCCGCCGGCGCTCCGACGATGTGCGCGGCGGGGTTGTGTGTATGCAATACGTCGGGTCGCAATTCACGCAGCCGCCTGGCGACAGCCATGATGCCCCGTAAAATTCCTCGCTTGTGAACTCCCAGAGCTTCCACCGGTATGCCGATTTCCTGAAACGCCGGCTCCAGCGCGCCGATCTCACCCAGACACAAGACACTCGTCGCAAATTCATCGCGATCCGCAAAACGTACCAGGTCGTAAACGACTTTCTCCAAGCCTCCGATATTCAGTGCCAGCACAACATGCACCACGCTCACTGGCCGAGGTTTTGCAGTGCGTTGGTGCGGCTGGTCGGTGATTGTAGTTTGCATGCGAGACTGTCAAGCGAATGACAGCATGGTGAAACAAATCTAACGAGTGATCGCTTGCGGGACTCGCGCAATGCTCAACAACCCACTCTTGGTGAAAGCCCACCACCCGACCGGGCTCCAGGGATCCCGCCACAGTCGTTGCCACGCAACCCTGAAAGCGTGCCGGTAATTCCTCTGGCTAATCAATACTCCCGCCCACCGCTCAAATACCTCCGACTCCCATTGCCGCAGTTCACTGTTGGTAAGCAGTCCCTTGTTGCGGTGCACGACGCGAAGCATGTTCTCGCAATCACGATCGATGTCGCACCGCGACAGAGATCCAGGCTCGACGACATAGGTCGCGAGTGGCTGGGAGAGAACGTATGCGGATGTGGAGGCCACGAGTCGAATCCACAAGTCACGATCTTCAGCAGGCTCTAACCCGGCTATAAAACGATGTGTGTCCAAAACGTTTCGCCGCACAGCGATTGTTCCCGTCAAGATACTGCAACCGAGTCGAAAGGCGCGCTCCCCTTGCCACCGCAAGACCTCGTCGCAAGGGACCTTTTTCCTGGACAAACAGAGCGAGTCGCCAGCAGTCTGAACGTAAAAGCGAGAAGCCACGAGGCCGACCTGCGGATACCGGCGAAAAACATCCATCTGGCAGGCAAGTTTGCACGGTTCCCAGTGATCGTCGGCATCGAGAAATGCAACGACGCTGCCTGTGGCGGCCTCGATTCCAAGATTGCGGGCGCTGGCCACGCCTCCGTTCGGCTTGTGCAGGTATCGCAGACGGCCACCATAGCGGGCCACTGCACTTTTCAGATCGTCCGGGCTCCCGTCATCCACTACGATGATTTCTTTTGCCGGTTCCGTTTGCGCAAGGACGCTGTCGATCGCACGGCAGATCGTGTGAGCGGCGCGGTAGGCGGGTATGATGGCACTGACCAAAGGCTAGTCCGTCATCGATCGACGATGATGCGTCGCAAATGCGACCATCCAAAGACCGTCAAGAGACTGCTGATCCAATAAATCGCGCTGAATACGCCTGTGTACAGAAAGAGCATCGGCCACGACTCTGGCATGCGGTCCCACGTCGCCAATGCCAGCAGTCCGACGGCAGGCAAGACAGCCACGGCCACCGGAAAAAACGTCTGAGTCAAAAACTCCCACGCTGAAATGCCGATGATTTGCGTCGCCTGCACAAGTCCGAAGACCCCGCGGCAGAGTGCCGCGGAAACGGCCAAAGCAAGACACACGCCGTTCAACCCCAAGGGGCGCCACAGGACACAGGCGAGGCTGATCGCCAAGGCGCATTCCACGACAGACCGCAGCGCTGCGGGCCGGTTTCTCGCCGTCGCCAGAAAGATCACCTGTGCCATGGAGAGGGACATGGGAATCAGCTCTCCCGACGCCAGAATGACCAGCGGCACCCAGGCCAGCGCCAGTTCGGGGCCGATCCAGATTGTCAGCAGCGACTGCCCGAGCAGCGCAAACAATGCATAAAAATAGAATGCCGCGGCGACGCACAGCTTACTGGCCTCATGGAACAGGCGTTGCTGGTTATGACCCTCGTTGCGCGCGTGGAGTCCTGTCGAAAATGGAACAAGAACACCCGTCCCGGCTCCCATAAATTGCGTCGCCATACCGATCAGCCTGACAACGACCGAGTAGGGGGTGACCATCGACACTCCCAGGGTGGCACCGACGACCACGGGACTGAGCTGCGAACGGGCCATGCCGGCCACGGAACCTACCGTATTCCAGACACCAAAACTCCACAGCTTGCGCAAGGTCGTCAACCGGACATGCGCACGGCTGAATCTGATCTCCCGGTCGACGAATCTTGTAAGACACCACTTCGCAGCGCCAACCAGAATTGTCAATGAAAACGAGACACACGCCAGCCCGACCAGCCCGTAGCCCTGGCTGACGACGGTGACTGCCAGTACAAAACGCAGTGCCGCAGCGGAAATATCGACCATGTTCAGCAGGTCGAATCGCTGGTTGCTCCACAGCGCGGAGTCGAACAGCTTCAGAAACAGACTGAACGCCAGGTTCGCGCCGCCAATCAAGAGGGCCAATTGCGCCTCGACGAGCAGTTCTTCCGGAATGGCGGTTATCGAACCGAGAAAATGCGAAATCAAGACGACAATCGATAACCCCAGCATTCCGATCATGGCCTGCGCAAACCCGGCCGAATTAATCACGTCCAATATTCCGTTGCGATCGTTACGGGCATGGCACAGGGCCAGGTGCCGACCCACGGAAGACAGCATTCCGAAATCCAGGTTTCCGAGATATCCGGTCAGCGATCCGATGATAATCCAGGCACCGTAGGCGGCTTCACCGAGCCGATGAATCAGGAATGGCATGAGAAGCAGCGCGATGGCAACCTCGACACCCAGCCCGAACCAATTCCAGATCGCATTGGCCAACGGCTTTGGCGGCGCGGCCCGCATCGGCGCGGCCGCCACGGGCAGTGGTGCCGGCATGCCAGCTTCGTCTTCCAAGGTCGTCATTGTGGCATGAAGCAGGGGGGAAGTTGCTGAATCCAACGCGTTCCTGGCATGCGGCCGCGAGTTGGGAACTGTTTCGTCTCGAAACCTGCGCTTGGCTTGCGCATGTGTTCTACTGTCAGCACGGTCGGTTCGCTAATCGACAAGACGGATAAGAAATTCCATTTGAGTCCCGCAGAGTCGATTGATTCCAGGCATTCGCAACAATTGCGTCGGCAACGCCAACAGACCGACGAGCGACAAGTCGACCTCGGGTTCTGGCTGGCTGCGACGAAAGGCAATCACTTCAAACCCCGCCTGGCGGAACATCCGCTCGGCAACGGACCTCGTAAACTCCCAGATGTGTCCTGGGATGTGGGAGTTTCTCCACAGCCACGCTTTGCCGGTCATTCTTGAAAGGCAAAGCCAATATCGCGATTCGAGCGAGGCCACATCCGGAAAACTGACAAACATATATCCACCAGGGCGCAGAATTCTCCTGACCATGCCCAGGTACATCAGCGGCGTGACCGTGTGCTCGAGAACGTCGGCCATCACCACCAATTGAAAGCTGGACTCTTCGAATAAGCCGTCGCGCAGTGTTGCATTCTTTACTTTGACGCCATACTGCTCTGCTCCCCACGCGGCAGAAGACGAATTCATTTCGAGCCCTTCCGCATCGAATCCACGATCGCGCAACATGCGAACGAGAAGTCCTGTCGAGCAGCCGATGTCCAATGCTCGTCCCGGCGGACAAAACCGCTGGATCCAGTTCGCATATCGACGAAATTTTTGACCGAAAATGCGCTCAGTTGCGCCCGGGATCCGAAGCTCCCGGTGATAGTCGCCGGAATACATTTCCGCGAGCTGCGAATCATTCGGGCACGGAACTGTCATATGCAGGCCGCAGTCGTCGCAGACGTGGAGCTCCCAATCAACCCCGAATTTGTCGCACTCGAAAATCGGCCGCGTGCGACTTGCACCGCACAGTGGACACGAGTTGAGCAGCAACCGCGGCGACAATTGTCGTCCGACTTGAATTGACATGGTTGGATGACTCTGCAATTCAGAAATTCCACACCGTCAAAAATAATCGCAGGAATTCGATTGCCAATTGCTCATGGATTTCCAGGTGGGCTATCGGCTAACGAGACGGCACCGGAGAGTTCTGGCGGACCAAGATTTCGCTGTGAAAGTGCAATGACCCAGTCACTGCCGATGCTTCGAGCGTTAATTCTCAGCGAATACTGATTCTGATGAAAATGTAGATCCCGGCAATAAAGGCCATGCTGACAGCCAACAGTTGGGCAAGTTGCCGCACGTCCAATTCGACAACTGCCGGTACTCCGTGCCGCTCTGATTCACGAAAATACACATCTGCGGCGCCGAAGATCAGATAGGTGGGCACAGTGAACGCTCGGGAAAGGCTGAACTGCGACACGGCAAAGCTCAGCACTCCGGCCAGAATGAAGGGCTGCAGTCTGCGAAAAGAGTCGCCCGTCAAAAGCTGCAGCGACAGGTTGGCGCCCGGCCTGAGTTTCCAAAGACTCAATGCTGAGAACCAAAACGCTCCCAGGTACAGGCTCCCTCCAAACAGTCCCAGTTCGACAAAACAATGGACAAAGGAGTTGTGGGCGACCTGGCCGCATTCCTCCCAGTACCTGTTGCATCCAATGCCAAACAGCGGCGCCTGCTTCATGGCGATTAACCCGGCCGACCAGAGCTCGATCCGGCTTTCTCCGGTACCGCCCGACATCCCACTCCCGAAATCGGTCTGCCGGCCGCCGGTCGCCAAGGCGAGCGCAGGCACGCACACCAGGGCCGCAGCCGCCGTTTTCCAGAGACCAAATCGCAGATACGACAAAGTTCCGGCGGACGCCATGAAGGCGAGCATCCCTCCGCGTGATTTCGTCAGGACCAGCGTCACGAACAGGAGTGCCATCGGGGCGAGCCAGGCAATGCGGATTGGCCCAAGCTGACGATCGGTCAGCCCCATCGTACAAATCACCATCGCGAAGACGGCGATCATCTCCAGGTCGTTCGGGTCATTGAAGATGCCGGTGGCGCACAGCCTGGGAATCACCGAATTCTCGCCCGTCGCAGAATCAATGTGAGAATCTTCCACCGCTCGAAGCGACGGAATGTCGATCAGGTTGTAGTAGTCCGCGACTGCGATAGCGGAACTGGTCACCGCAAACAGCGCGATCGTGTACAGAAAGATCCGCAGCCGCTGAGTCGAATTCACGACCGAAACCAGAATCAGGTAATAAATCACAATCTTGATCATTTCCCAGGTCCATGTGCGGGCGCTCCACGTGTCGAAATGCGACAAATGAGAGAGGGCGACGGCTGGAATCAGGCCCAGAATGCAAACGGTGATCGGGTCGCGGAGCAGCCGATCGAGTCGAACGAATTCGGCGATTCGGGGCGCAGCGACCGCCGCTGTCGCCAGAATGACGCAATTGTAAATCGGTAGTTGCTCGGCCCCCGCCAGGAAATCCGCCGGGCGGACGAAGAGTGTAAAATTGAGCAGCAAAAACAGGTAGAATTCCAAGGGACTCGAATTTCGCAGTCGGAGGCTGATTTTTGTGGTGCAGGCGTCTCGCCTGCCGGCGTCAGTAATCTGGGGCGCAGCCGAATCGCCTGCACCACAGTCAGGGCACGTGCAATGTCGATTCGAGGACGGGCAGGAGATCGCTCAGAAAACGACGGGCGGGGTCGGTCGCCGTCTGATCGTGCCGCAAATCCGTGGGGACAATCGCGGCCACTTGCAGTTTGTACAGCATCGGCTGGCCGCCCAGAATCAGTCGTGGATTATTGGGAGCCAGCCAGGACCCCTGCGACTTGCGCCAGCATTGAATGCGTTTGCGCTGTCGCCCGTGCCACGGATGGTTTCAGGATGCGCGGGCTCGACGCATTCATAGTCGACGCTGCTGTAACAGACTTCCGGCGTGTGTGCCAGCAGCGGGCCGGCCTTGCCGGCCAGCAGGATGAGGGTCACCGATTCTCCGGTCCGGTCGTCGACGTAGACCCGGCTTTCGTGCTCGCGGCACTGAAGCATGCGGAGCACGTCCTCGGTGAGTGGTTCGGATTGGGCCTTGCGCCAGCCTTCAATCCGGTCGGGCAGCAGGTGAACCCGCTCGCCGGCGGTCTGCATCAGCTTGTCGTGGCCTGCTGAATCTCCCTGCAAGCGACAGATGAAGTCGCCCAGCAAACTGATGACGGCCAGAACGACGATCGCGAGCCAGGTGCGTTTCACAGGCATGTGAGCCAGTCCTCTTTGTCGCTTACTGTGCGGTCAGGGATGATTCGACTTTCGTCTCGTGGACGAACCGGTGTTCGGCGGGGGTCAGAAGCTGTTTGGCAATCTGGTAGTCGATGGCAATCTGAAACTGTTCCCGGGAAGTCGTCGCGTCCCCCATGAGATTCAACGTCAGTGCCAGGTGCAGATGGTACTGCGGGTTCTTTGGGCTGGAGCGAGTCAGGCGATCGAATATCTCGCGGGCTTCGGCAAGTCGGCCGACGCCGACCAGCACGAGACCTTTGGTGTCAAGAAAATCCGGAGAATTGGGGGCGGCCGCGATGGCCTTTTCGATCCAGCGCAGGGCCTCGTCCTGTCGTTCGGCAATGTCCACGAGGACGACAGCCAGGTTATTCATCACGATGGGACTGTCGGGCTCCTGAGTCAAAACTCGTTCGTAAAGGGAAATGGCTTCTTGATTGCGTCCCTGCATGGCCCGCAGAACGCCCAGGTCCTGCAGCAACTGGGATTTGACCGGCTGAGCGTCGCTGACCGCAGCGATGACTTCTTCAGCCGCGGTAGGGTCGAAACTTGCCTCGAAGTGGCGGCCGGCGGCGATCGTCAGCACGCGCACCAGCACGGTCGCTGCCGAAGTCGCATCGGCGCCCGACGTCCGTTCCAGGCAGAGAGCCAGTGCTTCGTCAACGCGCCCGCGTTCAGCCAACCAGATAGCCAGCGATTCATAACGGGCGGGATACCGCCGCACAATCTCGCGGTGCTTCTGTTCGGCCGCGTCGTCAAGTTCTGCGCCAGTCAACACGCCGGCCGCAAACAGGAGCAAGGCCGTTTGCTGATTGTCGTCCCTGGCTGTCTTCAGGCGGCTGGCCAGAAAGGCGTCGACGGTCTTTTCGATTTCGTCGACACGTCGTGATCGCTTCAACCAGTCGACACGGAGCTCAAGCATTTGCGGATTGCCCGCGTTCGACTGTTCAAGGACAGAGAGCCAGCGATCGGCCAGAGCGAGCCGGTCATGGCGATTCAGAAAACTGACGAACAGCGTCTGGAATAACGGTTCACTCTGAGTTTTCAGCAAGAGTTCATACTGTTCCTGGGCCAAGTCGATCTCGGCGAGGTCGGTGTACGCTTTGGCGAGCAACAGCCGATCGCCGGGCGGCGGTTTCTCCGCAGACGCGATCAGGCCGGTGAACAGATCCACCGCCTGGCGGCAGCGCTCTTCGCCACCCCGGATCAGCAGCAGTGCGGCTTGCATGCGCTGATCTTCGACGGCGACTTCCGCCTTCCCCCGCCCCAGAAGCTCGAGCGCACGACTCATTTCGGAGTCGTTTCCCCGCAAGCCCCAGAGAACGGCGATCTGGCGGCGCGCCTCGGTCGATTGTGGGTCGAGCTGGAGTGCCTGCTCGTAGATGTCGAGGGCCTTGTCGTGGTTGAAGCGGAAATAAAATCGGCCGACTTCTTCGAACAGTTTGAGATTCGTCGTGTGTTCGGCGAGCAATCGCAGGTATTGCTGCTCAGCCCGCGGGCGATCCCCGATCAGATCCCACCCGCGAGCCAGGGTCAGGTCGCGGTCAAGCGGTGGCAAGTCGACGTGCGCGACCAAGTCGTCCAGAGCCTGCCGTGCGTCGGCCGGGCGGCGCTCACGACTGTAGAACCAGACCAGTCCGCTCCAGGTGCGGCTATCTGCCGGAGCCAGCTTAATCGCCTTACGGAAGACCGTTTCCGCCTCGCGACTCTGATTGTCCAATGCCAGGCATTGCGCGTACCAGAGCTGTGCAACTGAATCGGCGGGCCGGAGTTCGGCAGCAGCCCGCGCGATGCGCAGTGCGTCGCCCGTACGGCCGGCATGCAAGTTGGTCGGGACCGCCTGAGACGCGACTTTGTCGGACGATGCGGCGACCGGACCCATCCGTTGAATGTACGAGACCGCGTCGGCAAACCGATTCTGGCGATATAACGCCGCCACGAGTCGCTGCTGTGCCGTCAGATTGCGAGCACCTGACCTCCATGCCAACTCGTAACTTTCCACCGCTTTTTCCAGCCGGGACAACCGTTCGGCAAGCATGCCCCGCAAGACGTTGGACAGTGGCCAACTCGGCCGTGTCGAGTCGATTTCACTCAGCAGGCGGTTGGCCTCCTGCACGGCGCCTGCGTTGCTAGTTGCGGCGTCGAGCAGGCGGATGGCTCGGAAATAGCGCCACAAGGTTCCACTTGGGCCTTCCACGACTTCCAATTCATGCTCACAGTTTTCCAAGTCGGCGTAATCCCGTGCGACGAACGCCAGATCGGCGGCCGCCTCGTACACCCAGACTTCGTCCGCATTGGCCTCACGCAGCTTGCGCAGGCGGCCGCGAGCCCGCTGCATGGACCCGATACTGATTTCGAGGGCGACCAGGCGGCGAACAATCTCGCTGCGATCTGCGTCGTGCGCCTCCGGAAGGATTTGCTCG
Source organism: Planctomycetia bacterium (assembly GCA_016200145.1). Taxonomy (GTDB): domain Bacteria; phylum Planctomycetota; class Planctomycetia; order Planctomycetales; family Planctomycetaceae; genus JACQFH01. The sequence continues at coordinate 10,011 of JACQFH010000435.1, forward strand.
AGAACGTCAATCGCCGCGGTCGTATCGCCGCGCCGGCTGAGGAAATCGGATTTTACCATGGCAAATTCGACAGGACTTTCTGCCGATTCTCGATAGCGTTCGAAAGCTGCGTCGGCTGCGGCATTCTCGCCGGCGCTTTGCAGCAGACCGGCGACGCGCGGGAGTTGGGCGACCTCCACGTCTTCACTTGCGAGAAAAGTCTGCAATAGAGCCACGGCCGCCAGACGGTCGTTGCGGGCGATGGCAGCGGTCGCCTCGAGCAAAACGACGGCGGGACTGCTTCCGAGATGGCGGCGGGCCTGTTTGAGGGCCGTTTCGACTCCCTGCCAATCACGGTTCTCGGCGAACGGGTTGCGAAGCTGTTGATCGAGGCGGGTTTCGGCCAGGGCCAGCCACGCGCCTGGGATTGCGGGCTCGCCGACTGTCGCGGCTTCGAAACGCTTGATTGCGCGATCGAGGTCGCCGCTGGTGCGCCACTCGGCGGCGGCCCGTAATCGGTACTCCTGCGAGCGGGGGTCGAGGTGGATCAATTCGTCGTAAGCCGCGCCTGCCAGGTCGTGCTGACCGACGCGGGAATACGCGGACGCCAGCGAGAGCCAACGGCGCTGGCGTTCCTCGAGTGTTTCCCGCGGATCTCCTTCGGTCACGCTGGCAGCCAGTCTTTTCAGGCGGGGCAATGCGATCGTCGTCTTCCCTTCCAGGACCTGGATCTGGGCATCGGCCAGCTCGAGGTCTTCGGCAAGACGTCTGCGGACGGGCGCCGCAAGAAAGGGCGCAGCGCGGCGGACGACGGGCTCGACCCGCAATAGAGTCGCACGGGCCGCTGTCGAATCCCCGACGTTGAGCAACAGTCGCAGTAACAGGCGGTTCATATCGAGGTCGTCCTGGCCGCAGCACTTCAACCCGTTCTTGAGGATGGCGATCGCCTCCTGCGCTTCGTTCTCGCGGGCGTAAAGGGCCGCAACAGTAAAGTGGCTGCGACGATCTTGCGGCGCCACTTCGAGCAACCGCGCGGCGCAGCGGCGGGCCACGGCTCGACTTTCTTCAGCCGAAGCCTGCAGCGCTCTTGCGGCCGCCTGGTCGGCTTCCGAGCCGGCCTTTTGGGAGTCCGTGGCGGCTTTTTCGGCCAAGTCGGTCGCAGCGACGATCAAGACGTCGGGGTCGTCGGGAGCGACTTTGAGCAATTCTTCAAGATCGTGATCGCAGATCGACTGGCGTTTGGATTTCAACTTGTCGTTCGACTCGCGCTGCGCCTGTGCCTTCCGATAGCGGTAGTGCGCCAGGAGTGCCTGGGGATCGCCGGGATTCCGCGAGACGATCTCGTCGATGACCCGCTCTGCTCGAGAGAGCGCAGCATCGTGCTGTTCGACGGGCAGGCTGTCGGCGTGCTTGGCGAGCAGGTCGGCCAGGCCAGCCGAAAGCACGACGTCGCCGGGGTGCACCTGCAAGGCGTCTTCGAAGACGCGGACGGCATCGGTGAGCAGGTCACGCCGCGCAGGCCCGATCTGTTCCCGAAAAGCAGCCGCATACAGCCGATCCGCTACGAGCCGATCGGCTTGAGAGACGGCAGATTGCGGTGTGGGGGAAGGCGCAGTCCGATCGGGGGTTGGGCTGGCGAGCGCTTTGCGGACCTTGTCGGCTTCGTCAGCCGCATCGCCGTGGTGCCCGGATTCGTACAACAACTCGGCTCGCCGCAACCGCAGGTCGTGCCGATCGGGGCTGACGCGAACCGCCTGCCGGTACAGCGCAGCGGCCTGCTCCCTCTGATCAGGCCCCACTGCGAGCTTGTCAAAAGTCTGCGCCCGCAGAACCAAGGCTTCCGGATCTTCGGGACGCATCCGCAAATACTGCTGAAAAGCAGCCGCTGCGGGGCGCCAATCTTCGAGCTTGTGCAGCGCGCGACCGCGATCGAGAATTGCTGTGGCGTGGCGGTTGTGCTGATGATTGTACCAGACATACATCAAGGGGACGGTCACGGCTCCGACGGCCAGCGTTCGCAGCAGCAGGTGCACGTTGAGTCGCCAGGACGGCATCGCGTTGGGCGGCCTGCGACGCGCCGCTGGCGTTTCGCTGGTTGGGTTGGGCCGCTGCGACGCGGATGAGAGTTGAGTTTCGGTGGCCATAGGAATTCGAGACTGCAAATTCAGGCGGGAAAGTAACCGCGATAGGTGGATGAATATCTGTGTGCCGGCGTGCCGTTCAGAACGGCGCCGATCACATTGACGCCGCAGCCGACCAGTCGATCGTAAGCATATTTCACCTGCCCTGAGTGGCTATAGGCGTGCAAAGCACACATCAGAACGGCATCGGCCTCTTTCGCAATCAGCAGAACTTCGCTCGCACACAGCACAGGAGGCACGTCGATAATGATTTTGTCGTAATGCTGTCGCAGCTCTGCGAGCACCTCCCGAAAGCGATGCGCTGAAAACAGTTTTGCCGGTGAACTCGACTGCGAGTTCCCCGCCGGCAGCACGTACAGCCGGTCGCCCCAATCCATGATCGTCGCGTTTTCGACAGTGCACTCGCCCCGCATGACCTCGGCCAGCCCCGGGTCGGGCCGCGTCTCGAACAGCTCGTGCATGCTCGGCGACCGCAGGTCGGCGTCGACGACCAGCACCTTGCCCGGCATCGACTGCGACCAGCTCATCGCCAACTGGGCCGACAGGTTCGACTTTCCCTCTCCGGAAACGGCGCTGGCGATCACAAACACCTGCATGTCGTGCAGCCGGGCGTCGATTGCCAGCGTCGCACGCAGCGACTCGATGCTTTCCTCGAAGAGATGCGACTGAAGCTGGTACGCGCGGTCGTCCCCCGGCTTTCGAAGCCTGGGACGGGTGGGAAGTGCCGTCACTTCGCTGACGAATTTGATGACTTTCACGTCGAGCTCGCGCTCGAGTTGTTCCCGCTGGAAGATGCGACGGTGGGCCAGGTTCCATCCGACCAGCAGCAGGAACGGCGAGAGAAACGCCGCCGCGCTCACCATCGCCACTTTCTTCACAACCGAGGGCCCTTCGGGAAATTCGGGCAGCGTGGCTTTCTGAATCTTTTGAACCTGGCCCGGCGCGCGGCTTTCGGTCGTGAGGTGCACCTTGCGGTCAGCGATGTGTCGCCGAATGTCTTCGTCCTTGTCCAGTTCGTCGCGGGCGAACTGCAATTCCAGCGATTTGTCTCCGTGCTGCGACTGCGCGCCGCGCTCGGTCTCGGTTCGGGCGCGAAGCAGCTTTTCGGCCTGGAGTTTTTTGTGCAAATCGGCTTGTGCCGCGATCAGGTCATCGCGGCGTCCTGATGCAAGCTGCTGTTCAGCGTCCCGAAGAATGGCAGGCTTCAATTCCGCTTTTTTGGCCTCCAGCCCGGCTTTGAGCGCGCTGATCTCTTCCTCAACACGGGCGTAAAGTGCCGAAGTTTTGGACAATCGTCCCGACTTGTCTTCCTGTTTCTGCAGCTCTTTGCGCAGACTGACGATGGTAGGATCCCGTTCGATCCGAGCCTCGATCTGTGATTCCGTGATGAAAACCTGTGGACCGCCCGCATCCGGGCCGGCTGCCCCGGGGGCTCCCTCGGCGAGCTTGACTTCATCGGCCAGTGCGGCGACTCGGGCCCGGGCAATTTCGACTTCGACTTCGGCGTCGACCAGCTTATCCTGCAGAGTCGACCTTTGGGTCACGCGACCGATCGTGCGGGCAGTTCGACCGCCGTACCCCGGGACGTCCATGACGACGCCATCGTCGCCACCGGTCTCTTTGGCGAGCCCCCGCAGCTTGCGGCGCGCGAGTTCGATCTTGTCGTCATAGCGGATCAGCTCTTCGTCCAGCACTTCCAACATCACCTGTCGGCGCATTTCGGAGTCGTCTGTCTGAAACTGCATGTACGTATCGACAATGGCCTCGACGATTTTCCGGGCGGATTCCGGTCGCGTCGTAGTCATCGAAACTTCGTAGATCTCCGACTTGCCGGTGCGGACCGCTTTCAGGCGCTGGCTGATCCACAAAACCGAGTCTTCCTTGCCGCTGATCTTGCGGAGCTCGGGTAATTGCGCGAGTCCCTCGGATTCGATGGCCCGACCGATGATGTACGGGCCTTTCAACAGCTCGATTTGCGTTTGCGCAAAGTCGGCGGAGGATTCCTGGGTGGGAAACGCCAGGTAGGGCTGTTTGTCGACGATACGCAGCGTCGCAAGACTCCGGAACTTTTCTTCGGTGAAATACTTCACCGCGGCACCGGCCAGGGCGGCCAGCACGAGGCCCAACGGGATGGCCACTGGCAGCCTGTGCAGCAGACACTGCCACATGACGTTGAATGAAAACGTCTGAGCCGTGGTCGCGCCGGCCTGCCCGAGTTGCAGCACCAGCGGCGCCGCAGGTTCGCGCGGAAGGGAATTCGGCTTGCTCAACTCGGTGTGCGGGTCGTCAATGGAGGGATCGTTCATTTGGTTTATCGACAAAGCCCGTCAGTGGCAGTGGAACTTGGATTACAACGCAGCCGGGCGCCGCAAAAGTTCACGGCCAGTTTCCATTTCAACGGCAACGATCAGTCGCCGCAGATAGGCGGCCAGAACCGTGAACAGTGCTGCCGCGCATACGATTGTCACCCAACCGGCCGCGTCATGCGAAAATCGGACGGCAGCCTCTCCCGAAACGACCTGCATCAACAGGCCAGTGATCACGACGCGCGTCGAGTTGGCCAGCATCGCCACCGGCGCCACGGCCAGAATCAGTGTCAGCTTTTCCCACCACGGCCGTCGCTGCAGAGCGACAAACGCAAACGCGACCGCAGCGATTCCCATCAGCATGCGCAGGCCCGAACAGGCCTGCTCGACCTCCAGAACTTGCTGACCGAGGTGCAGCGTGTGTCCCTCCGCGATGGCTGGTTGACCGAGACATTCGAGAAGCACCGTGCTGATCCTGGTCGTTGCCGTCTGCAGGTGCCAGCTCAATAATTGCTCGATCCGGAACGGCACAGGAACCATAAACATCAGGAACAGCACTGCCGGCATCGCCCACAGCAGCGCTCGCCGCCCCGCCACGAGCCAGACAGCGCCGGCCAGCCAGATGACGAGTGCCCAGCCGCTGAGCGGCGTCAGGAACAGACGTGCTCCCGCGTAACGCACCGCGACGCTGACAACCAACAGAACCAGGCCGCCCCATCCCGGAACGGTTGAATCGGCCGGAAAGGATTTTCGCCGCATCCACAGCATCGTGGCTGCGAACGGCGCCACAAGAAACCCGTGTGAATAATCCGGTTCCGCGTTCCAGACTGCGACCAGATCGGCGATCGTGGGCCAGAACATCCACGCGCCAAGTCCACCGACGACAAGCGCCGCGGCCAGCCAGTATCCGCGGGACTGTTCGTCGGCGGCACTCCCGGGAACGGCGGCAGCCGGCGATTCAGAGCGGGCAGAACCGGGCCAATGGAATTGTGTCGATCGCGCCTCGGATGCGGCGCGAGGACGATTCAATTTTGCGTGGCGAGGATTTTTGCGGCGTGAGGCCATAAGGATTCCCGATCGGGGGACAAAGCCAAAGCCTTCGAACCAGCGAGTCGCGTGACGTCGGCGCGCACTCCGTTCCCTTGGGTGACATGCGCCAGACGTTGCGCCGAGCCCTGACACGCCTCGGTCCGAAACGATCGAGTCGAAGCTGATCGTGTCGGGGAACAAACGCTTGGGCGAACAGGTCGGAGTGTCGGGAATTCACCGAGAGACAGGTGAGCACGTTATCCGTTGTCCGCAATCCGCGAATACGTTTGTAAGCGTATTTCTTATGGTTTCACGGATTGTTCATTTTGGAGACGCACCCGAAGCGGCGCGTCGGGTAGAAGCTCTCCGTGGGGAAACCCGAGAAGAACCACATTCGTCCGGGCGCGGTTCCGGCCTGTCGGATTCCCGGAGAGACTGAAGTTCAATGCGGTGTCGAGTCGACAGCGACTGGCAAAGGGATCGGAAATCAATCTCCCGCGATCGCGGCGCCGATCACCCGAAAGGTAAGCAATATTTTAATTTTCTTTCTTGTAATTCAGGTCCGACTCTGTAAGGATTGTGTTTTTATCGCATGAGTTCACGTTTCGTCGGGATCTTCTCCCAGTATGCGCATTCGCCGGAATGCAGGAGGTCAGTCCCCGTTTGTTGAAGACTCTCAAGCAAGGGCCGTTGCATGGAGTCACCAATTTTCCTGGTGATGGTTAATGTTGCCGATGACGAGTGGGTGTACAAAATCGACAGCCGTCGAAAGGTCGTGGGACGCTCCCGGGGAGTCGACATTCGAACTCCGGAGCAGTACTCGCGAATCTCCCGCCGTCACGCCGAGTTGTGGAGCGCCACAAACGGCATCTGGTTAAAGGACTTGGGTTCCCGGGGCGGGACGCTGGTCAACGGACTCTGCCTGCAGAGGGGGGACCCCGTCCGTATTGCCATCGGCGACCGGATCGTCCTTGCCGACGTGGAGCTCGTTTTGACGGATTACGTGTCGAAGCTCGCTGAGGTGATGGCCGAGGCGAATATCTCCATCGGCCTTGCGGGAGTTGAGGTTTCCTCGAAAACGACACTGAAACTCAAGTCGCAGCACGGCGACACCATGCGGTTGATCCTGTCACGGCTCACGCCGGCCGAATTGGATATCGTGTTGTGGATGTATCGTGGGTACACCAGCGACGCGGAATTGGGCAAAACGCTGTTTCGAAGTCCCAACACGGTCCGTACGCAGGTGGCGAGCATTTTCGATAAGCTGGGCGTGCACTCTCGGACCGAGATTGTGACCTGGCTTAAACGGGCCGCCAGCGCGACGTCCCCGACCGGGAGCGATTCGAAGATCGGGTACGAAACGACGGTTTGGGACGGCGCTCCGCGTTCATCGGATGCGACGGCGATCATCAGACGCAGTCGCGACGGGGAAACTCCACGACCACGTTGACGACGCCAGAAAGCCGGCCGAAGGAGAAATCGCCCGCCCGACGGCGCCGTTGATCGGTTGAATCCGGCGTTTTGCAGCGTGCTTTTGCACGCTGCTTTCGTCATCGCGCCGTCCCGGCGTCCGTGGGCGCACTGCCTGCCGCGGATTCCAGCGCTTCGGCCTGCAGTTCGTGGCGTTTGGCCATTTCCGCGAGATTCAGCCTGGCGAACGCCAGGGCGAGCGCGCGGTGCAACTGGGGGTCGCGCGGGCGGAAGGGGAGCACACGTTCGAGATCGGCCGCGGCGTCGCGCCACCGCTCTTGCTTTAGATAGATGATGCCGCGCGTGTGCACGACATCTGGCCTCGGTTCGCTCTTCAGCAGGCCTTCCACCAGCGTCAACGCTCGCGGCAGATCGGGCGGGTCGCAGTGGGCCAGCGTCCAGGCCAGATTGTTCGTTGCGATCAACTGGTTTGGCGCCAGCCGCCACGCCAGCTCCAGGTGCTCGCGAGCCAGCGCGTAGTTGCCGGCCTGCGCGGCGGCCGTGCCCAGCGCGGTATGCCCCGTCACGGGGACGTTCCCCGCAGCCAGCTTGTCGTGGAGAAAATCTCCGGCAGCCCGACCGGCCGGGGTCTCGTCTTGCGATGCGGTCCACAGCCGTCCGACCACGCCCTGATTCCAGGGAGAGATTTCGAACGCCTGCATGAGCGCGGCCACGTCGTCGGCCGATGGCCGTTGCGACGCGTCGCGGTGCCGCAGGTCCCATTGAACGACGCGCAGCCGGGCCACGTTTTCGGCCAGGCGTGGATATCGGCCCGACGCCGCGAGTCCGCGCAATAGTTCAACGGCCTGATCGTAATTGCGCATTAGTTCGGCAGCGTCGGCCGCCTGCTGGCGCAGCAGCAGGTTGTCGGGAGCGTCGCGCAGGGCCACCAGGCTGTCGTGCAAGACGACGCTCACCTCGGCGCGGGCTGCCTCTTCGTCGCCCCGTTTCAGGAGCAGTTTTCCCAGACGCAGCCGCGCGGGAACGTTCGCGGGCGCCAACTCCCTCAACACGCGCTCGGCTTTCTGTTCATCTTCGGCCGCGATCGCCGCATCGGCCAGCAACAATCGAGTTTCCGGCGAAGGCGCGGACGAATCTTCGAGCACGCCGACGGCTTTGCGGTACAGTGCCTGCTGCTCGGACCGGCTGGCGGTGCCCGACTTACGGGCCAGCGCCGCGGCCCACGAGCCGTAGAACCCGGCCAGCGCCGGCACGCACGGACCATCGGGGTCGAGCAGAATACCCGCCTTCAGGGCCTGTTCTCCCTCTTCCCAGCGCGCGGCCATTGAGCAGGCATCGGCCAGCTTCATGCGCAGTGCACCGTTGTCGGGCTGGCCGTCGACTTCGCGTCGCAATTCGCTGATCGCTTTGGCTGCTTGCTTTCGCGCCTCGGCAGCCCGCCCCAGCCGCTGGTAGGCCAGGGCTGCGGCCAGGCGCTGCGTCCCTCCTTTTTCCGCCAGGCTCGCGAGCAGCGGTTCAGCCTCTTTGACGCGTTCGTGCTCGAGATACAAGTTGGCCAGATGCCCCTGCGCGATGGGTTTCACTTTGGCGTCGGCCGCCGCATAGAGCAGGTCTGACTCGATCAGTTCGATCTCGTGAGGCGTCACGGCCCCTTGCATCAGGCCCCGCTCGGCGAGCCACAAACTGGCCGGTGCGTATCCGGGCTGCCCCAGCGGTGCGATCCGCCGCATGAGCTGTTCGGCCCGCGGGGCGTCGCCGCTGCGAGCCACGGCCAGCGCCAACTGGTACATCGTGGGCGCGTCTTCGGGGTGCTCGACCAGCGACCGCCGCAGGTACAACTCGGCCGCATCGTCCCGCCCGGCGGTGAGGCTGGCCGCGGCCTCCTGCAGATAGATCTGACGCAACTGGGCCTGCGAGCTGGATGCTGCGAAACATGCCCCCGCGAGCGCCGCTGCAAACACCAGGCAGGGAAGCCCCAATAACAGTCGGTGATGCTCTCGCGTATCGACGTACTGCAAAACGAAAACCCAGGCATGGATAAATGCCGGCGGCTGCAGCGGTACTTGAAGATCTTCTTCCGACATGCCGAATTCCTTCAAGGCGTGACAACCCGGCCGCCGGCCCAGCGTTCGAGCAGGCGTTCGCGTAACGTGGCGAATTGCGCCCGGACGTCCTGTTTCTGTTCATCGTCCAGGGGCGTTACAGTCGGTACGAACACCTGAAACTGATAGACCGTGCCGGGGTCGAGCGTCACGCGTGAAACCCCGTCGCGAATCATCTGCGTCAGGGGGTTGTACGCCAGGCGACCGTCCATCCATGCCGTCGTCCGCGGACTTAAACGCTCTGGTCGCCCGTCGCGGTCGAACTCGACAAACAGCAGATACGCCGACTCTCCGCTGGGTTTCAGCATCTCGACGGAGCAGATCTCACCTGTCCCGTCCCGCCAGCCGCACGATTTCACCTCGCGCGCGCGAATCGCCCAGCCTTTACTCTTGTAGCAACGCGTCAACTCGTGCACGTTGGCAAAAGGATAATCGAACGACACGAGTGCCGTGAATTGAGGAACCTGCTCCGCGCCGCCCTGCGAGCTGGCGTTGTACGTCCAGACTCGCGAATAGAGCCCCTCATTGCTGCTCAGCGTCCGTTTTTCGAGTTTCGAATCGACGCGGCGCCAGGCGCCGAGATTCTCGGGAAGCGACTCGGCGGGCACGACGTCTGCCAGCGGCACTTGCTCTGCGGCGAACGCGGCTGCCGCCGCGCCCGCCAGGCCCACGAGCTGCAACAGTCCCAGAACGGCAAAGGCGCAGGCCTGCAGCGGCCGCGGACCGGCAATAGGTCGAGTTCGAGGCGGCATGTCGTCCACTGCGCCGGGCGCGTTGTCGTCTGAGTCGGGCGCGACATTCGCCACCCAGCGGTTCCACCAGCGTGTCACCGGATTGCGACGTCCCATGCCGTACGGGACGATAATTTCGCCGAGCACGTACACAATCAATTCGTCGGTGCTCAACAGCAGGAGCACGGCCAGCCCGAGCAGCACAAACCCGAGCAAGTCGTGCGGCCAACCCGATGACAGGTCGTACCGGGTGCTGGCGTAAACGATTCCGACGGTCGTCACCCGCAGCATATTGGCGGCCAGCGACCACAGCACCGCCGCGGTCACGAGCAGGATCGTCTGCGGCCAGCTTCGTCCCTTCCAGACGCAGAACAACAGCGCGATGGCCACCAGCGAAAACAACGACCGCACGCCGCCGCACGCTTCCTCGATGAAAAACTGCCGGCCGGTGAATTCCATGACGTTGCCTTCGACCAGATGCCGGTGCCCGAAGAGGTCCAGCAGCCGACTGGAAATCAGGGTCGTTCCTCCCTGCAAGCTTTGAATCAATTGCACGTCGAGGTCGAACGGGGGCGACACGAGAAACCAGGCCGCCGCCCAGATTGGTCCCAGCCTGCCGCCGGTGGCCGAGCCGGTCAGCCGGACGGCCAGACACCCGCATCCCAGGAGCAGCGCCACGTACCCCATCCAGGGAGAGAACAAAACCACGGCCAGCAGCAATGTCGCCAGCTCCCCCCACAGCAGCAATCGGGCGGTCATGTGCGCCGCTCGCCGCGCTGGCGGCAGCCCCCGGTACGTTGCGGGCAGCGGTTCGACTGGGCTGAAATCGCCCGCCGCGGGGTCCGGCAGAGGCTGGTCCTGATTGACAAGGAGGTCATCGGACAGGCGCTGCCAGGCGAGAACGGCCAGCGCCGCGAGGTACAGCGGAAAGAACCGATAATGCGGCCGGTCCCACAACTGCCAGAAGTAAAACAACCCGAGCGGCGCCGCGGCCAGGCAATTTCCCCAGACCAGCCGGGCTGACCACCGTCGTGCATTTTTCCAGACTGCCCGTGCTTCGGAAGTCTGCATACCGGCAACCGCGCTCATGGGGCCTTCGCCTTCTTAGTATCGCCTGCTGAAGGAAGCTTGCAATAAAAAGACGCCCCATTCAAGATCGGCCTCGACCAGCCGCGCATGATTTGCGCAGCGACGATTTCGGCAGGGTTGAGGCTTCGCCGGCATCGTTCGACACCATGCCACCACAACACCCCGACATCCTGACTGATCAAAACTAAATCATGTCGCATGCAAACACAATCTAAATGCGCCCTCACGTTGAGAATTATGCCGGAACTGGCAATTCGCGCGTGAATCGCCGGCGGCCCCAGATCCTTGGTCGGAAATGCCACCGTCTCGATCGATCGCAGAATCTCATCGGAATTCGCTTGACATGCAGACTGTGACCGCCCAAACTCGATACCGCGAGTGATTTCATGCATTATTGGGCCGAGCGTGATTCGAAGCATTTCAAAACTGATCGCTCCGTGGACCGTCTTGCACACTGCTGTGGTCGCAGTCGCGCTGTTGAGCGGGTCTGCCGTTGAAGCTGGTCTCATTCCTGCCGGCGGCTTGCCGCCCCCCGGCCCCCCCGCAAGTCCCGGGGCTGATCCAGCTTTTGTTTTCGGCTTCATCAGCAACGACGGTCTTGTCCACGCGTACGGGACCCTCAACGCGACGGACAACGGTGATTCGACTTTTACGGCAATCTCGGGCGGGTTGGTCGTGACGGGCGGGCCTTCTCCGGGCACTTACTTTCTTGTTGCAAATCCCGTCGCGCCCGGCACCAACGTTAACTACGACGCCACTTTGGCGTACGACGATCAGTTGCTGCCCGGGCAGAACCCGGTCCTCACGACTGGCGGGCTGTTGTTTTCGGCCAATGGAAGTGACAGCGGATACGAAATCAATATCTTCAGCGACGGCTCGCCCAGCCCGGTGTTGCCCAACGGCACCTACACTTTTCTGGACACGAATGGTTTTTCTACAATGGGCGAGGCTGCCCTTCCCGAACCATCGAGCTTCCTGTTGTTTGGCTTTGCGGCACTGACGATCGGCATACGTTACGTGCGTCGACGGCACAAACTGTCGATTGCGGCGTGATTGCGAATTGTCCCTGGAAACCACCCCAGCCCCGCGTCATCTCGCGGGGCTTTTTATGCGCCAGTCGGGTGGTCGATAAACTCACGATGCCGCTGTTTCAAGGCCCAACGCAGGCGATGAGACGGTCATCTGCCGAGATGGGATTCGGAAACGGAATCTTGTCCGGTCGTTCCCTCCATAACTCACAGTCTCGTAATCCTGATTAAAATTGGACCCTACGTAGACCTGGAGAACCGGCTGCCGAATTTCGGGACTCACCGGGTTGTTGCCCGAATTCCAAGACGGCGTCAGACTGATGCTGGTCTGCATGGCGACGTTCGGAAATGTGACGGTCGCGAACGTGACGGTGGTCGTCGGGCCGTTGACGCCGTCTACGGTGGAGAAATTCGCATTGACCAGACTGGCGACGACGAGATTGGCGTACGGCGAGCCGCGACCGGTCACCAAGTCGTAGCCTGGCGCGGCGGAAGCCGAATGAAATGTAGCGCCGCTGCCGCTGCTGGCTGTTCCCGAAACGATGTCGTGAAAGTTGTACGCAGGCAGGCTGTACAGCGCGGGGAGCAACTGCGAACCCCCGTCAAGGGTGGTTTTGCCGGCCAGCACCCGGCCCTGATCGGCGATCGCCACCACGGCCGCAAAACACGGTGCGCCCAGGCTCGTGCCGCCGACTTGAATCTCGGCACCCCCATAGATGATTTTCACTCCGGTCGAAGGATTGGCATCCCATGCCACATCGGGGCTGGAACGGAAACCCGATGAGATGCTCGTCGCAATTGCCGACTGATACGACGGCGCCGAGACGTACGCGCTTACGCCCCCCCCCGAAGACGCCCAGGCCTTTTCGATGCCGTACGCGCCGGTCGTGCTGAGCTGCAGCGTCGTCCCGCCAACAGCAACCACATTGGACGAGACGGCAGGGTATTGTGTCACAGCCCCCACGTCGCCAGCCGACGCGACATACGACACCGGGGCATGGCCATCAGGGGCCACAAAGTACGCATCGAAGAACGGCTCCAAGTCGAATTCAGCCAGGCCCCAACTCATCGAGACGACCGAAACATCAGGCAGGCCGGCTGCGTAATAGACCGCCGACAGCATGCTGCCAAAACTGGGGTCATCCGCTTCAACCAGCAGGATCTTCGCTCCCGGGGCTATGGCATGAGCCCATTCCACATCGAGCGTGATTTCCCTGGCCCAGGTGGTGTCAGTGCCGGGGGTGCTCCCTCCCGGGAAGACTTTTGTCACGATGGGGGCGCCGCCGCTCGCTGTCGTGGGCAGACCGTATTTCGCGTTGAAGGCCGCCAGGTCGCTGACGATCGTGGGTGCATCAAACGCATCGACGATGGCAATTGTCTGACCCGCGCCGTCGCCCTTGATCGACCCGAACTTGATCTGGTCGACTCCATACGCACGGCTCATCTGGGCCGGTGTAATGACCTGAGCCGGCGCCAAGGCCGCGAGCAGCACGCGAGTTTCCAGCTCTTCACTGTACCAGGAGCAACGGCGGCGCGAGCGAAGACGCG
>JACQFH010000418.1 GCA_016200145.1 Planctomycetia bacterium
ATTTCGACGAATTACCCGAGGAGCTGTTCTGATCTGGGTTCGGCATGGGAGAATTGTACTCTATGCGGAGCCTGCAGGTCGGTCAATCGGACCGATTTCTGCTGCCGGAGGGAATTTGTGCGTTTGACAATTTGTATTCTGAAGTCTACGCAACACGGCACAAAATGGACAGGTGCTCGCGGCTACGCGGGCGACGGCGGGCGCCGCGAATGCGGCTTGCAGCGAATTTGCCGGAAACCTAGAATTGACAGGAACTTCAATGCCGCCGCGAATGACTTTTTCATGCACCGAATCGCTGTCCTGGGATCGACCGGCTCCATCGGCACCAATTGCCTGGAAGTCATCGGCGCGTTCCCTGAGCGGCTGAACCTGGCGGGGGTGGCGGCACGGTCGAGCTGGCGACTCCTTGGTCAACAAACCGAGCGGTTCGCGCCGCGGTGGGCTGTCCTCAGCGATGCATCGCTGCGGGAATCGGTCCCCCGCAGCGCTTTTTCGTCCAAGACCGAGCTTTTGTTCGGTCCGGAAGGAGTCGAGCGGCTGGCTTCCGACCCGGAAGTCGACGTGATCGTTTCCGGAATCGTGGGGGCGGCGGGACTGGCAGGAACGTGGGCGGCGCTCGAAGCCGGCAAGCGGGTCTGCATCGCCAACAAAGAGACGCTGGTCGTCGCCGGCCCCCTGATGATGGATCTCGCCCGGCGCCGCGGCGCCCAGGTGATCCCCGTCGACAGCGAGCACAGCGCGGTCTTTCAGGCGCTGCAATCGGGGCGCAGGCACGAAGTCAGGCGGATCGTGCTGACGGCCAGCGGCGGGCCGTTTCGCAAGCTGTCGCCGGCCGAGCTCGAGCGTGTCACCCCGGAGCAGGCGCTGGCCCACCCCACCTGGAACATGGGGCGGAAAATTACGATCGACTCGGCCACGATGATGAATAAGGCCCTGGAAGTCATCGAAGCCAAGTGGCTGTTCGGGCTGGACGTCGACCAGATCGACGTCGTCGTCCATCCGCAGTCGGTCGTGCACTCTTTCGTCGAATTCGTCGACGGGTCGGTAATCGGCCAGCTCTCTCCGCCGGATATGAAACTTCCCATCCAGTACGCGCTGACCTGGCCCGATCGCGTGACGGGCGTCAGCCCCAGGCTCGACTGGACGAATCGTTTCCAGCTCGACTTCGAACCCCCCGATCTCGAGCGGTTTCCCGCACTGGGGCTGGGGTTCGAGGTAGCGCGGCGCGGGGGTACGTGCGGCGCGGTGCTCAACGCGGCCAACGAGGCGGCCGTCGAACGATTTTTGAACAACGACATCAGGTTTTGTGACATTGCCCGCGCCTGCCGCGCGGTCCTCGAAGCACACGATTTCGATCCTTCCCCGTCGCTGGCCGACCTGATCGCCCACGACCGGAAAGCTCGACAGGAGATTGCCAAGTGGAAGTCCTAGCGTTCAGTTTTTCGGCCGAGAACATCGGCAGCATCCTGCTGGCGGCCTTCGGGCTGGGCCTGGTGATCTTCATCCACGAACTGGGGCATTTCGCCGTCGCCAAATGGTGCGGCGTGAAGGTCGAGCGATTCAGCATCGGGTTTGGCCCGGCATTGTGGAAGCGCACGCGGGGCGAGACTGAATACGTCATCGCCGCGTTGCCGCTGGGGGGCTACGTGAAAATGCTCGGGCAGGACGACGCCGATCCCGGCCAGATGACCGATCAGCAGGTGGCCAAAGACCCGCGCTCGTACACGGCCAAATCGGTGCCGCAGCGGATCGCCATTATTTCGGCTGGTGTCATCAACAACATGGTCTCAGCCGTGCTGTTCTTCATCATCGCCTTCATGCTGGGGGTGAAATACCAGCCCGCCAGTATCGGCGGCGTGACCCCGGGAATGCCGGCCTGGAAGGCGGGATTGCGGCTCGGCGACGAGATCACGCAGATCAACGACCGCACCGAAAAGCTGAGTTTCACCGACGTGCGGCTGGCTGTGGCACTTTCGCGGAAAGACGAGCAGATCAAGATCGCAGGTTATCGCGACGGAAAGTCGTTTACGACCACGGTCGACCCGATCGTCATTGAAAAGCAGCTCGTGCCCACGATTTTTGCCGAGCCCGAATCGTCGTTGACCCTGCCCGACGTCAAGCATGAAGCCGCCGGCGCAGGCATCACACGGCGGGGGATGTCGGCGTCACGGGCCAATCCCCCCTTCGAACCCGGGGACGAGATTCAGGAGCTCAACGGCGTCGCGCTCAAGCGATATGTCGATCTGGCTCTCGGTTTGGCGCGGCATCGCAGCGAGACGGTCGAGTTCGGCGTTCGCCGCAAGGGAGCTCCCCAAGATGCTCCGCTCACCCGGGTCTCGGTCGAGCCGAACCACTTTCACACGCTGGGATTGAAAATGGCGATCGGGAAAATCACGGCGATCCAGAACGGGTCGCCTGCCGACGGGAAACTGCATCCCGGCGACCTGATCACAAATATCGTGGCCCCTGATGCGAAGGCCGTCGGAGTCGACATTGATCCACTGCAATTGCCCGACTATTTTGCGTCGCATGCCGGATCAGAGGTTCGCATCCTGGTGAAGCGCGAGGCCCCCGGGGGCAACCCGACGAGCAAAGAAATCTCGCTCATCCCGGAAGACCGCCCCGGCTGGGTCGAACGCCCCACTCCGCTCAAGGACTGCCCGTTGTCGGTGCCGGCAATCGGCGTGGCGTTTCACGTCCTGCACCACGTGATGGACGTCACGGCGGGCGGCCCGGCCGCCCGGGCCGGAATCAAGAAAGACGACAATTTGCAGTCGATCACTTTTGAACTCCCCAAGGGGGCCGATCCTGACGGCTACGAAAAAACGTCGTTCACGCTCGAATTCGGCGAAGACGAGCGCAACTGGCCATTTGCCTTCTGGCAGCTTCAGGACCTCGTGCATCGCAAGATCACGCTGTCCGTCAAGACGCAGGGATCCGAGAAGCTGGTGAACGTCGAGGTAACTCCCGAACAAGACGCCCACTGGTATCTCCCCATGCGGGGATTGTCGATGCAACAGCACTTTCAGATTCGAAAAGCCCAGAATATCGGCGAAGCGGCCTCGCTGGGTTTTCGGCGCACACGCGATTCGCTGATCGAAATGCGCCTCACGATCGAAGGATTGTTTTCACGACGGATCTCTGTGCGAGCCCTCGGCGGACCGATTCGCATTGCAGAAACGGCGTTCTTCTTCAGCCAGCAGGGAATTCCCGACCTGATCCTGTTCCTGGGGATCCTGTCGGTCAGTCTGGCGGTGCTGAATTTCCTGCCGATTCCCGTGCTGGACGGCGGACACTTCGTTTTTCTGTGCTGGGAGGGAATCCGCGGCAAGCCCCCCAGCGAGCGCGTGGTCGTGACGGCCACGTACGTCGGCCTGGCGTTCATTTTGAGCCTCATGGCCTTCGTCATGTACATCGACATCAGCTCGCTGGTCGGAGGAAAATGAGTGTCGTTCCGGCAGAACCATAGCAGCGGCAACCGGGCCGTGACTCTGATGGCGACCTGTCTTGTCGTGCTCGGCGGAGCAATCACCTGCGGGGCGATCGTGCTGTCGGCTGATGCCGAGCGGCGCGGCTCAACCTTGTTGTCGACCGGCGCGACGATGTGCGGGATCGTCGTTCTGCTGTGGCTCTTGCGCGACAGGCCGCGCGAGAATCGGGCCAAATCGATCTGGGGCTGGCTGGGGCGCAAACGCCGGCGGAAGATCGCCTATCGCGTCGAGGCCAGGCTGCCCGCGGCGCAGCGATCGTTGGAGAGTCCTCCCGCGCCTCCCACGGCCGAATCGATTCGCGCCATGACCGGCAGAACCAGCACCTGGGTGCCTGCCTCGACCGCTCCCCCGAGCAGGAAGTCCGCTGGCGACGCATAGTGTGCTTCGCAAAGTACTGAGTACTCAGTACTCAGTCACCTCCCTGCGGCCACTTCGACCTCCCGCACCTCGTCGTCTTCGAAGACCGGAGCGAGCGTCGGCGGTTCTGAAAGGTGGACCGGTGGCTCCACGCGCCCCAGCAGCCGATCGGCGTTTGCCAGCACGCGCCTGCGGAGCAACCATCCCGCGAACCCATAGATCAGGAAATTGGTCGCGGTGAGCATCAGGAACGGAACGAATCCTTCCCGGGTCACTTTGGCCGAAGCCATGCGGGCCGTAGTATTCAGGTCTTCGATCGCCGGGATCTGGACCGCGGGATTGAGCGCGAACAGCGCCTCGCACCAGGTGGGCACCTGAGACCCGGCCATATCGACGACAATGGCCCGAACGATATCCGGGACGAGCAGCCAGCCCGCCAGCAGCGCGATCGTGGTGAGCACAGCCTTCATCTGCGAGCGCACGTAAAGGCCCATCCACAGTGCCAGCCACGTGACGAGCGGAATGTACACGGCCAGCGTTCCTGCCGACAGCGCCAGGTGCAGCCAGCGATACTCGCTTCCCTGGTGCCACCACGCTTCGAACAGAAAAATCGTGAAAAACGGAACCAAGAGGACTCGGATCAGGCGTCGCACGCCGTGTAATTTCTCAAAAAGAATTTGCGCTCCCGACAGAGGCGTTGCCAGCAGCACGTCGAGTGTCTGGCGGGTTCGCTCAGACGCGATCACGCTTGCGCCGTGCACGATGATCATGGCGGCCCCCAGGCACCACAGAATATACAGCAGCCGCGACACTTCACGGACGTCGGGCCCGCCGGGCGTCGAAATCTGCAACGACGCGCACACGATGATCAGCGGAACTTCCAGTGCCACCAGCACGCGGAACAGGTAACGAAACGTCCCCAGCGATTTTTTGGTCGTTTCGCGCCAGGCCACCGGTTCAATACCGGGCAGCGGATCGCCATCTTTCACGAGCACGACCCCGCCGGTGATCGTATTGGCCTCGGTAAACAGCCGGTCGAGCTTCTGAAACAATCCCAGCAGGACGTTCTTCGGCGGCACGAAGGCCCGCGCCGGCAGGAACAGCCGCGCGGCCAGCAGAAAACCGCCCGTGAACGTCAGCGGCAGCCAGAGCCTGACCAGAGTTTCTGCAAAACTGACGTCTGACGCCCGGGCGAACAGCCACGGTCCCCACCCGAAAGGCAACATGAAGAACAGCACGAGGAAAAGCACGTAATTCGCGATGAATGCTTCGACCGTCGTTGAATACCACGCCGAGCACATTACAGACAGCGCCGCCGCCTCCAGGCACGTCACAACCAGAAGCACAATGCCCGACCACAGGTAATCTTCCGTAAAGCCGCCAAAGCTGTAGGCCACCGCCATCAGCGGGAACGACAGGATCACGAACGTCAGCATCGGCACCAGCCGCCCCAGCAGCTTCTGCAGGACGATCTGCCAGGGGCTTAAGGTGGTGATCAGCAAGAGGCCCAGCGTGTTTCGCTCTTTCTCGAGGGTCAGGCAGCCGCAACTGACGGCCGGCAGAAACAGGTAGATCGTCCAGAATTGCAGGCCCACCAGCTTTTCGAACATCTGCCGTCCCTGACCCAGGCCGCCGGTCGACCCGCCTCCCTGCAGGAACGTCCCGTAGAACATGCCGCACGCAGCCGTGAACAGAACGGCCCCGTACAAAAAACGGATCAGGTACGTGCGCCGCTGCGCCGCCTGCTCGTTAAGCTCCTTGGAAAGGAGCGGCAGCTCGAACAGGCGCTTGATGCGGATGAATTCCATGAACAGTGGGGCTCACGCTCCGTAGATTTCAGCCGGAATTCCGATCGCGCGAACCTGATTCGCAATCCCTTCCAGTTCCGTGTCGGTCAGCGAAGAGACGTAACTCTCAGCCGGCGGTCGTGCGACCGTATAGACCTGCACAAGCCGCAATCGGCCGCCGGCGGAGACGATCTCGGCCAGGCGAGCGCAAAAGGCGGCGATCTCGGCCGGCGGGGGCGCCGATCCGCTGATCCGCATGAACAGGCTCTGAATCACGAGCGGGCGGATTCGCGCGGCGGCGGTGATATTGTCCAGGACTTGCCGGAACGGAATCTTCGTGCGTTCGACGAGCTGGTAGTACTCGTCGGTTCCGGCCTCGAGCTTGGCCCAGACTTCGCCGTTATTCTCGTCCAGGATCGCCAGCCCCCGCTGCACCGCCGGCCGATGGAACATGCTGGCGTTGGTGATCAGCACCATCTTGACGCCAGGCAGGTCGTGTCGCCGCTTGAGATCGGCGACGGCGGAGATGATTTCATCGAAGTTGCGGTAGGTCGTGGGCTCGCCGTCGCCTGCAAACGCAATGTCATTGAGCCGGCGGCGCTTGGCGGGAACGTTTCGGAAGGCCTCGTCGGCGAACAATTCCCCAGTCGTCACGAGCTTCAGCATCGCGTCAATTTCGGCGAGCAGAGCTGCCGTCTCAACGAACTTCGTCTCGGCTTCACTACGGCGGTCAACCTGGCAGTAGATGCAGTCGAAGTTGCAGACCTTGTCAGGATTCAGATTGACCCCGATCGATATTCCCTTGCTGCGCCGCGACACGACCGGATACACGAATTTATTGTCGTGCCAGCTCCGCGAATGTTGCGAGTGAAGGATCGTGAGGGGGGAAGACATCAAGGCAATTCGGACGTGGGAATTCGGATTTCGGATCTGAAATGGCAGACGTGAAGCGATCGCATCACGCGACCAAAGCCCACGGGCCGCGCCCGGTGGGTCAGGTTGTCACACAGCGCATCGCTCGTCCTTAATCATAGCGATGTTTGCCGATGATGTCTTGATTTTCATCAAAAGTGAATTCGAACGTCACGGCGACGATCCAATGGATGCCGGAAGTTATTGCAGCGATCCCGGCAGCCAGGCCGATCAGAATGCCCGAGCGGTTCGACATGGCGGTGGTGGCCGCTTACACCCGCTCGATCCGCGTGAATTCGTCCAGCGCCAGCGTGGTTTCTTCGCCGGCGGGGCCGTCTTTCTTGAGGACGATCAGATCGGCGAACGCCTTGTCATCGAAATTGCGCTTCACGGCCAGCCCCTCGCGCCGGCGCTCGGTCCGTTCGACCGTCCCCGTGACGGCCGTCGTCCAGACCTTCAGCCCCACCTTCACCCGCTGGGTGACCTTCACATGATCCCCCGCACGAAGCTCTTCAAATGGGATCAGCGTACCGGCAGCCATGTTTCTGCTCCTCGTTCCCACGCTCTGCGTGGGAACGGTTCATCCGACGCTCTGCGTCGAGTTGATCGAGAATCCCGCTTTCGTAAGACCGGCGCGACGCAGAGCGTGGGAACGAAGTCTTCCCCTACACTTCTTTGGCCTTGATCCAGGTCATCATGCTGCGAAGCTGCTTGCCGACGACCTCGATCGCGTGACTTCGTTCGCGGCGGCGGATCGCCTGGAACGTGGGCTGGTTGGCCTTGTTTTCCAGGATCCACTCCTTCGCGAACTGCCCTTCGCGGATTTCCTTGAGAATCTTCTTCATCTCGGCCTTGGTCTCGTCGGTAACGATCCGCGGGCCGCGGGTGTAGTCGCCGAACTCGGCGGTGTTCGAAATGCTGTACCGCATGTAGTTGAGCCCCCCCTGGTACATCAAGTCGACGATCAGCTTGAGCTCGTGCATGCACTCGAAATAGGCCATTTCGGGCTGGTAGCCTGCCTCGACCAGCGTTTCAAACGCCGCTTTGACAAGCGCGCTCACTCCGCCGCACAACACCACTTGCTCGCCGAACAAGTCGGTTTCGGTTTCCTCGGCGAATGTGGTTTCGATCACGCCGCCGCGCGTCCCGCCAATCCCCTTGGCATATGCGAGTGCCAGCTTGCGGGCCGAGTCGCCGGCCCCCGG